>JANLSZ010000127.1:0-44125 GCA_031362685.1 Vicinamibacteria bacterium
CTTTGAGACTCGATGAGTTGGTCAGCCTCGACGGAGGCAAAGAGGGAGTCGGGGTCACGAGAAGGTCGGACGAACAGTTGACTCGAAGTCGGGCCAAAAGAGAAGCCGGTTCTCGTTGCCTGGCCCAAAGCCGGTGGCTAGAGTTCTCGGCGCTCGCCCCCACACGAAGCGCACGGGCATAGCTCTCGAAGGCGCGGAAAAGCCCAGATGCCGGTGTCGTGGCCATCGCTCCATCGAAACATCAAGGCGTAGTTTCCGACGCCCTCGATACCCGCGAGAGACTGGTTCTTGAGGTCGAGATAGCGAGGGATTGGAGCGTGCCCCTGACAGCCCGCACAGGGACACCAGCTGCGCAAGTAGTCGAGCGGAAACTCCGATTTGTGCCCATCTGACCAATCAATGGCCAGAACTCTTCGCGCTCGATGGTGGCGAACCTCGGCCGGCTCAGGTGCTTCCACCGTCAACTCCGGCCCCTGGCCCGATGGGACGGGAGGGTGGTTGGACCGCCGGGAATCAGAGCCAGCCCATGCGTCGAGCGATGAAGGCTGCGCCGAGACCCAGGGCGGCGCCCACAAAGAGCAGGGCCAGGGCCGCGGCGGCGATCATCAGCCAGAAAGCAGGCCCACGGTTTGGTGGCTTTGATTCGACGGGCACGGGAGGCGCCGGCGCCAGGGCCGCAACTTTGGGCGGCTCGGGCGGCGGCTTTTCGACCTTCGGGGGTCGAAGAATGGGACTCTGCACCGTGAGTGCCGGCTCCTCGGCCCGCCCTTGACGCGTGTCCGTTCCGTAGTGGGGAGTCGCCATGTCATCGGGGAGAGCGGTGCCTTCGAGGACGGTGGCGGAGAACGATTGCGGACCCGGGTGTCCCACCATGGTCGCGGCAACTACAAGCTCGTCCTCCGTGATCGACTCCACCGCAAGTTCGTCTCGAATTTCGACCTTGAAGGAGGCGGACCCGAAACGGAGCACGCATCCATCCTTGAGGGTGGCATCGACGATCCGTTTTGAGTCGACGAACGTGCCATTGGCGCTGCCCTGATCCACCACGAAGAAGACGTCCTGCTTCCGTTTGATCAGGGCATGCCGCCTCGAAACCGAGGGGTGGGGGACGACAACATTGGAATTCGCCTCGCGCCCGACCAGAGCCTCGTCGGCATCCACCACGATGGCTTCACCCTTTAACGGGATCAAGCGCAACACAGACATTGGCCGAGTGTAACACGCAAGGAAAGGGGTTGACGGTGACCCGGTTGGGACGTTACAACCCTCCTTCGAAATGGTGATGGCATCGGGTACAGGGGGGGCGGCGTTTGTCTTCGTGGAGGACCTCTCGAAGCGTTTCGGCGGGGAGTGGGCTCTGGCGCGGGCCAGTTTCGCAGTGGAACGAGGGAGGATGGCTCTCTTGACCGGGGACAACGGTTCTGGAAAGACCACCCTGATCAAGTGTCTCTCCACTGCTCTCGTTCCGGACTTCGGGCGGGCTTGGGTAGGCGGGACAGACATCGTGGTGGGTCGCGACGAGGTGCGACAGCGTGTCGCCTCGCTGAATCAGCCTCCGGGCTTTTACGGCGGCCTTTCGGCGAAAGAAAATCTGACCCTCGCCAATGGAGTTCTGAACCTCGGCAAAGCGGCAGCCATCGGCGCGGTCCTCGATCGGGTGGGCCTGGGTTCAAAGCAGGACATCCCGCTCGACGCCTTCTCCTCGGGAATGCGGCAGCGTTTCGCCCTGGCCCGACTCTCGCTCTTGCAAAGGGATCTGATCCTGCTGGACGAACCGGAGACCCACCTCGACGCGGCCGGGCTCCGCCTGCTTCAGGAACTGATCGCGGAATGGAAGGGGCACGGGAGCGCAATCGTGTGCGCCACCCACGCTTCCGACCGCTTTCACGGCCTGGGCGATCTCGAAGTCCGACTGGTGGGGGGACGTCCGGGAAGGGCTGGAGGTGACGCGTGAGCCCATTCCGAGCCCTCATCTTGAAGGACCTGCGCATCCTGGTGCGAAAGCGCGGCGGTTTTCTCTCGGCCTTCGCCCTGGGCGCCATCATCATGCTGATGGCGAGTCTCTCCGGGGAAGCAACACCCCAGAGCCTGGGCCAAAGAGGAGCGGCCGCGTTCTGGATGGGGCTTTTCCTCGGCTCCACCCTCTTCCTTTCCGATTCCTTCGAAACCGAGCAGCGCGACGGGGGCCAGCGCGCGTTGATCCTCCTGGGAGCGTCACCGACGGCCTTTTTCTACGCCAAGGCCCTGGTCAACTTCGTCGGTCTGTTCGTGGTGGGGGTCATGCTGACCCCCATCTCGGGCGCCCTTTTCGGGGTCGGGCCCTCTTTTGCCGGCGGAGTCGTGGTTCTTTGCCTTGGCACACTCTCGCTATCCGCCCCGGGAACGCTGTTTACCGCCCTGGTTTCGGAAAGCGATAAGCGTCATCTGCTTCTGCCCGTGATGATGTTCCCGCTGGTCGTGCCGGTGCTGGTCACCGTCGTCCAGTCGACGCTCCTGCTCACCTTCGGCGATCCGATGGGGCAGGGCAGCGCCTGGACCTCTCTGCTCACGGTCTTTGCCCTCCTCCACTGGCTCCTTGACGGCGCTCTCTACTCGAGGGCCGTCGATTAGCTGGTTCATTTGGCTCATCCTGGCGCGCTCCGCCTTGGTAGGCTCTGAGGCGAACGTATGAAGCCTAGAAACCTCGTCTTCGCCGGTGGCTCGCTCCTGATCGCAGGATGCTTCTGGGGCCTGCTGTTCGCCCCCGCCGAAGTATTCATGGGCGACGTCTACCGGATTTTCTACATCCATGTTCCCACCGCGTGGAATGGTCTGATGCTGCTGACCGCCGCGTTTGTTTGCGCCCTCATGTATCTGTTGAAGGGCGATCTGATATGGGACGATCGGCTGGAAGCGACCATGGAGGCGGGCGTGGTGTTGTCCGCCCTGCTCACCGTCCAGGGCTCAATCTGGGCCCGGCCGACCTGGGGAGTCTGGTGGAACTGGGACCCGCGCCTCACCACCACCGCCATTCTGGTTTTTGCCTTCGCGGGAATTCTGGCCCTTCGGACCTCCTTGAAAGAGCCCCGGCGACGAGCCATGGTCAGTTCGGTTGCCACCATTGTGGCCGCGGCGGACGTGCCCCTTGTCTACTTCTCGGTTCGTTTCTGGAACTCGCTCCATCAGATCCAGTCCTCGCCGGAGACGGTTTCGGCGGCTTTTGTCTGGCCGCTCCGGGTGAACGCCATCGCCGTCCTGATTCTGATGGCGGGCCTGATCACCATTCGAGCGGAAACGGTGGCGCGTCTTCGAGAAGCAGGCTCCGAACCGCCACCTCTGGACCTGGCCCCCAGCGGAGGCGTGAAACAATGAGCGGCGAACTGGTCGGGGGCTGGGAGTACGTCATCGCGGTCTATGTGATCTCGGCAATCGTCTACGGGGGCTACGCGTACTCCGTGCTCCGAAGGGACAACGCCTCTCGTGCTGCTTCCAAGGAGACGAAATCATGAGCTCGAACGACGGCAAGAAACGAGTGGCCCTGGCTCTGGGCGCCTGCGCTTTCGCGGGCACATTGCTCTACTTCGTGGTTGGAGGAATCGGCAACAATCTCGTGTACTACTGGGGCCCCACCGAAGTGCTGGCCGCCGGGCCCAAGGCCCAGGGGGCATCCATTCGCCTGGGCGGTCTGGTCGAAAAGGGGTCGATCGTGAAGGGCGAAGGCTCGAACATGCGCTTCACCGTCACCGACGGCAAGAAGTCTTTCCCCGTAAGGTGCACCAGCGTGCCGCCGCAGATGTTCCGGGAGGGTATCGGCGTGGTGGTCGAAGGCACCGTGGCGGGCGACGGGATTTTTGAATCTCACCGTCTCATGGTTTCGCACGGAAACGAGTATCGGGCGCCCACCGACCCGGCGGCAATCAACCTCAAGAAGCTGATGGATTCCACCGATGGGCTTGCCGCCCCCGACAAGAAGTAAGGGCGTCTCGAAATGACAGCGTTGATCGGTCGGGGTCTCGTCCTCCTCTCTCTCTTGTGCGCGTCCGGGGGCGCGGTCGCGGCCTTCGCCGCTTTCCTGAAGAAGCGTGCGGACCTCACCACCATCGCGGTGCGGGCGTCCTATGGTTTCGCATTGTCCATGTTTCTCGCGAATCTCTGGATGGTCGCGGCTCTTCTCCGGAATGACTTCTCCATCTCATACGTGGCCCAGGTGGGCTCGGTGGATCTTCCGGTGTGGGTCAAGGTGGTGAGCCTGTGGTCTTCGCTCGAAGGATCGATCCTCTTCTGGGGCGGGGTCATGGCCATCTACATCGCGATCGGGACGCGAAGTCTCAATGACTCTCACGGTTGGGCGCGGCCGGCCGCCATCGGCGTCTGGCTTCTTTGTGCAACGTTCTTTGGGTTCCTGATCGCCGGACCCGCCCAGCCTTTCGGGACCGTAGTTGACGTGCCCACCGACGGGCCCGGGCCCAACCCTCTCCTTCAGAATCATGTGCTGATGGCGATTCATCCACCGTTTCTCTACGGCGGCTACGTGGGCATGACCATTCCCTTTGGGCTCGCGCTCGCGGCGTTGATGACGGGACGCCTCTCCCCGACATTGCTCGGCACAATACGCACCTCCCTTCTCGCCCCCTGGACCTTCCTCACCTGCGCGGTGGTGCTGGGCGGCTGGTGGGCCTACGAGGTTCTGGGATGGGGAGGCTATTGGGCCTGGGATCCGGTGGAGAACGCCTCCCTGCTTCCCTGGCTCACCGCCACCGCGGCCCTGCATTCGGCCATCCTCACCGAGCGACGGGGCGTGCTGAAGGGCTGGACCATGAGCCTGGTCATCGCCAGTTTCCTGTTGACCATTCTGGGCACGTTCATGACGCGGTCCGGCATTTTCAACTCGGTGCATTCCTTCACTCAAAGCGCCATCGGCCCTACCATTCTGGTCTTCCTGGCCGGCGCCACCCTGGCCAGCGTCCTGCTTCTGGGTTTCCGGGTCGACCTCCTCAAACCCGACGGCGAGCTTGACCGCGGCGCGTCGCGGGACACGGCGTTTCTGGCCCAGAACCTTCTGTTTGTCCTGTTCACTTTCACGGTCCTGATCGGAACCGTTTTCCCCCTCGTCGTCGAGGCGGTCCGCAATGTCCAGATGAGCGTCGGCCGTCCCTACTTCGATCGGATGACCGTTCCCATCGGAGCCCTCCTGCTCTTCGTCATGGGTGTGGGCCCGGCTCTGCCCTGGGGATCGACTTCAAGCGAGGAACTGAAGCGGCGACTGCTGCCGCCCCTGGGCCTCGGTTTCGTAGCATTGCTGATCGCGCTGGCCTCCGGAGTACGCACGCCTTGGACTCTGGTCACCCTGTTCTTCGCGGGCTACACTGTTCACGTCACCATCGTCGAGGCATCGCGGCCCGCGCGAACGCGTATGAAATTCCGTACTGACGGCTTCCTGAAGGCCGTCTCCCAGGATCTTTTCGGTCCCGGTCTGCGCCGGCTGGCCGCCTATGTGGCCCATGCCGGAGCGGTGACCGCGTTCATCGCCATCGCGGTTTCGAGCACCCGCGCCACCTCCATCGAGCGGTCGCTCAAGCAGGGCGAGACCATGACCCTTGGGCGATACGCCTTGACCTTTGAAGGGATCGAGCACGAGCAGGAAGCGCACCGAACCTCCACCATCGCCCGCATCGGCGTGAAGAAGAACGGCGTCCCTCTGGAGCCCCTGCGGCCCATGATGAATCAGTATCGCTCGCAGCGGGAATCCATCGGCACACCCGCGGTGCGAACCGGTCTGGTCGAAGACCTTTATCTGTCCGCCATGAACATCGACACCGAGACCGGAACGGTCGGCCTCCTGGTCCTGGTCAACCCCCTGGTGAGCTGGCTTTGGATCGCCACCGTGATCATGGCCACCGGCGGTCTGCTGGCCCTGTTCTCCTCGGTGCGGGTGGGCCACAAGGTCGAAGCCGCGCGGGAACTTCAAGCCGAGACGGTTCGCTGAAGACGCGGCTACCGGGCTCGAAATCGAATCCATGAACAAGAGCGTGCTCGCGTTGGGAATGGCGGTGACCCTGCCGTTGCTCGGTCTGCTGCTCTTGAACATCGGTCGGAATCCAAGTGCCATCAACTCGCCGCTCATCCATAAGCCCGCGCCCGATGTCCTTATGCAGAATCTGGAAGGCGGCGGCTCCTTGCAACTGTCGTCTCTGCGCGGACGGCCGGCGGTGGTGAATTTCTGGGCGAGTTGGTGCGTCCCCTGCGTCCAGGAACACGCTTCCTTGACCGCGGGAGCGCGGGCCAACCCGGACGTGACCTTTCTGGGCGTGGTCTACGAGGACACCGCGGAGAATGCCCGCGGTTTTCTGGCCCAGCGGGGCGGCTCGTATTCGTCCTATGCGGACGAAGACGGAAAGGCCGCCATCGCCTTTGGGGTCTACGGCGTTCCCGAGACCTTTTTTATCGACGCGAAGGGCACCATCACCGACAAGTATGTGGGACCACTCGACGACGATCTGCTTCGAGAGAAACTGGCGGTGGCGCGCAAATGAAACCTGACCTTCGACGAAGAGCGCTCGCCTCGGCGGCGCTGACCGTAAGCCTGGTTTTCTCGATCGGAGTTTCGAAGGTCGCGGCGCAGAAGAAGCCGCCCCTCAGCCCGGAGGTGATCGCCATCCTCGGAGAGCCCGATCGACCGAGCGCCGCACTCGACCCGGGCGTGGTCGCGGTCCTCGGCCAACCCGATGGCTCGAAGCCGGACGATTCGGCGCTCACGGTCCGGGCGGCCGAGATCGCGTCCAAGCTTCGGTGTCCGGTCTGTCAGGGCGTTTCCATCGCCGATTCTCCTTCGGGCATGGCTACCAACATGCGGGTGCAGGTACGCGACCTCGTGGCCAAGGGATATAGCGAAGACCAGGTGATGAGCTACTTCGAGCGGTCGTATGGCGAGTTCGTCCGGCTCGAACCGCCCCTGCGCGGCTTGAACTGGATGCTGTGGCTTCTTCCCGCGGTCGTGCTTCTGGGCGGCGCCGGTTTTGTGTTCCTCAAGGCCGCTCAGCCGCGGGCCGCGATGGCCGCGCCCGAGGTTCCTTTGCCAAAAACCGATGTGGATCCAGCGCTTGCCAAATACCTGGACCGCATTCGCCGCGACTCCGGAACATCGTCGTAACCAGCACGAAGACACGAGGAGACGCCCTTGGCTGCGGATTTCAGTTGGACACCCCCATTGGTCGTTCTCGCTCTTGGTGCGGTGGCCGGAGCGGTGGTGGTGGGCGTGCGATCGCGGCAGAAGGCTGGACCGGAGGCTTCCCTGCCCTCGCCGGAATCCTCCCACGCTTCCGATCTTCGGCGGCGTTACGACGCTGTGATCCGGCGCCTCGCGGAAGGGGCCAGCCCGGAAGAGAAGACCGCGATCGAACTCGAGGCCGCGCAGATTCTGATGGAGATGGAGACGGGCGTGTCGGGCCGAGGGCCAGCCGCCGCTTCGGCTCATCAACCGGCGCCCGGGGCCGGAACCGCCGCGGGCCCGACCTCGCCCTGGGTCGGGTTCGTGTACGGCGTGCTTACCATGGGCATCCTGGGCGGTCTGTTCTTTCTCGCCTCTCAGGGTTCTTCGCAAAGATCCGAGGGTGGATCCCCCACCGGCGGAAACATGATGGGCTCCTCGACCGCGACGGCCCCGGAAAACACGGCGGCGGACGACGCCTCGCTCAAAGCCCTCGAGGAAGCGGTCAGCCAGACGCCCAAGGACATCGCGCAGCGAATCGAGTTGATTCGCGCGTACGTGCAGCGGCGGGATTTGATGAAGGTTTTCGACCAGACCAAGGCGGTACTGGAGATCGAACCCGGCCAGCCCCACGCCCTCACGTACCAGGCTCTGGTCCGAGTGGCCATGGGACAAGCGGCCCAGGCCGAGACCATGCTGGTGGAGGCCATCAAGAAGGACCCGGGAATCGAGGACGCCTACATCCACCTGGCCATCGCGCGGCTCCAGATGGGCAATCGCGATGGCGCGGAACAGGCGATTCAGAATGGACAGAAGCAGTTTCCGCAGGACAAGGAGCTGTTGGCCCGGATCTTCACGGAGATCAGCACGGCCGCCCAGGACAAGAGCGGATCGAGCGTACCGACCGAGCACCCGGAAGTAGCGCCTCCCCCGGCCAGCGAGGCGGGCTCGGGAACTTCCTCCTCGGGGATCGTGGTGGTGGTCGACCTTCCCAAGGGTGTCACGGTGCCGGACTCGGCGATACTCTTCGTGATCGTGCGCGAGGCCGGCTTTGGCAGCGGGCCGCCCATCGCGGTCAAGCGGATTCCCGCCGCCAACTTCCCGGTTACGGTGACCATCTCCGACAAGGATTCGATGTCGGGCGAGTCGCTGCCCGGGCTGGTTCGCCTGGACGCCCGAGTGGACCGGGACGGCGACCCCATGACCAAGGACCCGCGGGATCCGGCGGCCAGCGAAGATAACGTGCGCCCGGGATCGGGCCAGATCTTTCTGGTTTTGACGCCCGGAAAGAACTAGCCCACGAAATCCAAGAACCTCAGGAGAACTCCATGAAATACATCGCCACATTCGCTTTGCTCTTCCTCGCTGCCTCGGTTTCCTTCGCAACCGAGGAAACCATCACCTTCAAGAGCGGGACCGAAAGCGTTTCGGCCTTCCTGGCCAAACCCGACGGCCCCGGGCCCTTCCCGGGCGTGATCGTCCTTCACGAATGGTGGGGCCTTGACGCGTGGATCAAGGACCAGGCGCGCGCCCTGGCCAAGGAGGGCTATGCCGCCCTCGCCCTCGATCTGTATCGCGGCAAGGTGACGGCCAGCCAGGAGGAGGCTCATCAACTGATGATGGGAACGCCCATGGACCGGCAGACCCGCGACATGAAAGCCGCCTTCGCTTTTCTGGCCGCTCGGAAGGATGTCGTGAAGTCGAAGATCGCCTCGGTCGGCTGGTGCATGGGCGGTCGCAACTCCTTCACCCTCGCCATCGAAGAACCGACCCTGGCCGCGGCGGTGGTCTACTACGGAGCGCCTCCGACCGAGCCCGCTTCGATTGCGAAGATCAAGGCGCCCATGCTCGGAAACTTTGGCGGCGATGACGAGGGCCCTTCACCGGCTCAGGCCAAAGAGTTCGAGGCCGCGGCGAAGAAGGCCGGAAAGGTGGTCGATCTCAAGATCTACGCGGGCGCGCCTCACGCGTTCGCCAATCCCAACAATCCCTGGAAGGGTTATCGGAAGGACGCCGCGAACGACGCCTGGATGCGTACGACTGCCTTCCTGCGGCAGTATCTCGTAGCCAAATGATCGCGCGGCTCGATCGAGCCTGATCCCGGAGGCCAGAAAGAAAGGCGAGGAGGCTTGGACCAGCCCTCCTCGCCTTTGACCCGCCCACCAGGGGAGTCAGGCCGATTTGGAGCGTCGGACCTAGAACGCGATCTTCGCGCCGACCTGGAAGCTCCGCGGATCGTAGGCTCCGGTGGCGCAGGGCGTGATCGCCGGACTCCCGCAGACGATGAACGTCGACGGGATGGCGGTGGTCGGATTCCCGAGGACGTCCGTGGCCACCACTCTATTAACACTGGAGAAATTCGAACCGTTTGCGGGGTCGGTCTTGACGTTTCCGGAGGGCCGGTTGAAGAGGTTCTTTGCCTCCCCGAAGAGCTCGAGCCGCCGTTTTCCGAAGTTGATGAACCGGACGTAGCGGGCATCGACGTTGATGACCTTGCCCAACCGTCCAGTGTTACGACCGATCCCGAGCGGACGGTCGTTGGCGGCATTGCCGTCAAGGTTCAGATCCCGGTTGGTTCGAATATTGAAGGGCAGACCGCTGTTGGCCTGGACGATAAAGCCCAGCTGGTTGTTGTTGGCGAGCTTTGCCACAAAGCCATCCCCCGATACCTTCGGCTGCAACAACGACGAGAGCACGAAGGTGTGGGTCTGGTTGAACGGGGCGACACCCTTCTCGCGATCGAGGTTCGAGGGGTCGGAGACGCGATCGTCGCCCGAGCCGAGGATATAGGTCCCAGTGAGCGGACCGTTGTCGGTGCTCTTCGCGTAGGTGTAGTTCGCCTGCATCTGCCAGCCGCCGCGCATACGCTTGTTCATGGTCACGGTCAGGGCGTTGTACGAGCCCCGCCCAATCGACTGAAGGGTGTCGATGGCGTTGAACGTGGTGTTGGGGCGGGTCGGCGAGTAGATCGGTCTTCCGTCGCCAAGGCTGAGGGCGGTCGCGGTCAGGTTGGTGTCGATCAGAACCGGCATGTTGCGATTGACCGAGTTGATGTAGCCCAGGCTCATCGACAGGTCGTTGTTCAACGCGCGCTCGATCTGGATATTCGAAAGCACGGACCACTGCGTCTTGTAGTCGGGAGAAATGCCCACCACACCCTGCTTGGGCGGCGAACCGGCGGAGATCGAGTTCGGAAACGAGGGAGTTCCCGCGACCGCGGGGCCTCCGGAGAACGTGAATGCCTTCGGATCGCCGTTTCGGAGAATGGCGTCCTCGTACAGGTTCAGCAGGGGCGGCTCATACATCAAGCCCGTGGACGCTCGCAGAACCGTCTTGTTCTCACCGTCAAGAGCCCAGGAGAAGCCGCCCCGGAGGGCAAAGTTGTTCTTGTCGTCATTGAAGGATGCAGAGAGCGGATTCGCGGCATACACCCGGGAATCGGGCACGTCGAACAGGTCGTAACGAGCTCCATAGAGCAACTTGAAACGCGACGAAAGCCAGACGTCGTCCTGGAGGAAGAGGCTGATGAACTTGGTGTCGTAGGAAACGGTCGGGTCGCCCAGGTCCTGGGTGTAGGTCGTATACCCGCGCGGGTTTGCGCCGCTCTTCGCGGCGTTGTAGGCGTCCACGGACGGGAACGTGTAGATGGAACGGAGCGTGTTGACGCGTTCATCGGCGATGGTCTGAAGGTCGACGCCCGCCTTCAGGCTGTGCTTGCCCGCCGTCCACGAGAAGTTGTCGATGATCTGGAAGATGTGGGTCTTGAACACGAAGCCGGCACTCTGTGTCCCATCGAGCGGGGAGCCGAAACTGATGGCCTGCGCGCCGGTGATGTCGATGGCCGGGCCCTTACCCGACCCGTCGCTGGCCAGGCGCGACTGATCCCGCTTGGCGTACTGGACGCGAAGCTCGTTCAGGCGATTTCCACCAAGCTGCGAGATGAGCTGAACGGACAGTGAGTTCATCTTGTCGGCGAAGTCGGTGGTGCGCTCGATGGTGTTCGCGCCGCCAGGAACGTTGAAGGGGGAGTCGTTCTTGAAATAGAACTCCCGCACCGAGAGCTTGTTCGACGCATTGATCTGATGGTCGATCTTCGCGATCCCGAAGTGCACCTTCTGGAGGGCGGGAATGACGCCCTCTCCGATCGCGGCGGAAGTGAGACCGACGGCGGCGAAGTTGTCGATGACCGATTTCTGGATGACGCGGTCCGCGGAAAGGTCGCGGTCCACAAACTCATAGCCCACGTAGAAATGGGTCTTGTCCTTCCGGATCGGCCCGCCCAGCGTGATGGTGTAGTTGTTGACATGCGTGTCGGGCTTCTGGGTCCCGGTGAAGAAAAACGGGGTTTCGGAGAAGTCCTTGCGGCGAGCCCGGAAGCTCACCGCGCCCGCGAAAGCGTTCGCACCCGATGGCGTAATGGCGTTGTAGACCATGCCCGTGGTCTGTCCGAACTCGGGGGCAAAGCCGCTGGTCTGCACTCGTACTTCCTTCACTACGATCTCGGAGACGGGGAGGAGACGGAGGCCGGCGCGATCCTTCTGAGTGTTGGTGTTTCCGTCGATCTGGTAGCTCGTGTGCATCTGCGAGCCGTTGCCGTTGATGCGGGCCGCGCCAAATTCGTTGTTCTCGAAGCCGGTGACGTTGGGTTGGAGGAACGCGAAGTTGTAGGGGTTGCGGGACACCAGGGGCAGATTCTTGATCTCGCTCTCGGAGATGGTTCGACCGATGTCGACCTTCCCGGGACTGGCTATGGGCAACTCGCCGGTGACCGTAACCGTTTCGGTCATCACGCCGGTCCCGAGAGTCGCATTCACCACGACACTGTCGCCGGCGGACAAAGAGAAGCCCGCGCGCTCGTAGGTCTTGAAGCCGGAGAGTTCAATCCGTACCTTGTAGACGCCGAGGGAGAGAAGAGGCGCGCGATAGTTGCCGGAAGCATCGGTGACGAAGGTCTTCGTCTCGCCGGTGGTGGTGTTCGTCACGATGACGTTGACGCCGGGGAGAACGCCGCCGGAGGAATCCTTGACCACTCCTTCAACGAGGCCGTTCATGGCCTGGGACTGGGCGAAGGCGCTGGTCGAAACCAGAAGAACCACGGCCACAACAAGAAACTTGCGAAACATGGATTGAAATCTCCTCAAATGAGTGGTCTGTCGCGCCTCGGGGCGCGGCGGAAACCTCTGCCGTCCACAGGGATGTCCTCTAATTTGGGTATTGTAGTCGCGCCATGGCGGTAAGCCCCAAACCCGAAACGGACCTTTCGATCGACTCCCCTCAAGCCCAGGATCTGCGGGATCTCGGTTTCGGCTCGCGGGTTCTGGAGCGCGAGCACACGCGGTTTTTGAACCGCGACGGAACGTTCAATGTCGTTCGCCTGGGCCTGCCCTGGTGGCGATCTCTCAACCTGTATCACACCCTGGTGACGTGTTCGTGGTGGACCTTCTACGGTCTGCTCGGGGTCGGGTATCTGGCCGTCAATCTCGTCTTCGCAATCGGATATCTCGCCTGCGGGCCGGGAGCGCTTCTCGGAGCAACATCCGTAACCCTGGATGACCGATTCTTCGACGCGTTCTTCTTCAGCGTTCAGACCCTGGCCACCATCGGCTACGGCGCTCTGTCTCCCCGCGGCCTGGCCGCAAATGTGCTGGTGGCCATCGAGGCTCTTCTCGGCCTGCTCAGCGTCGCCCTCGCCACCGGTCTGTCCTTCTCTCGTTTCGCCCGACCGCAGGCGAAACTTCGATTCGCCGAGCGGGCGGTGGTGGCTCCGTATCGAGAGGGATGGGGGTTCATGTTCCGCCTGGCCAATGAACGCTCGTCCCAACTCGTCGAGGTTCAGGCCACCGTGGTTCTGAGCCTCACCGTCGTCGGACCTTCGGGCAAGAAGGAGCGGAAGTTCGTGCCCTTGACCCTGGAAAGAAACGAGGTCATGTTCTTTCCTTTGCACTGGACGGTGGTTCACCCCATCACCCCCGAGAGCCCGCTCTTCGGCCTGAACGCCGAGACCCTGGCCCGCGCGGACGCGGAGATCTTCATCCTCATGAAGGCATTCGATGAAGCCTCTTCCCAGACCGTGCACTCGAGGACGTCCTACAAGCCGCAGGAGATCGTGTTCGGAGCGCGCTACCAGGACATCTTTGTCGGGGGAGGCGGGCAGCCCACCATCGACATGTCGGTCCTCTCGGCGGTGACGCCGGTGTCTTAAGGACCGGGGTCTAGCGCTTCGGCATGCCCGGAACTATGCCGTGCTCGGATTTCAGTCGCTCCAGGGCGGCGATGCGAACCGGCCGGCGCACATCGTGGTCGGTGGGGTGGTAGCCCTGGCCCACTTCGGCCAGCATCCCGCGGTTCATCAGTTGATCGCGATCCATGATGAGTTCGGCGCGCGAGGTTCCCACGAGATCGTTCTCGCGACTCATGAGAATCGCCTCTTCCGGACAGGCATCGACGCAGAAACCGCAGTAGACGCAGCGGAGAAGATCGATTTCGAAACGCGTGGGGTACTTCTCGATCTTCTTCTCCGGACGCTCGCCCGCCTCGATGTAGATGCACTCGGCCGGGCACACCGTCGCGCACATGTAGCAGGCCACGCACTTGGGGGTTCCGTCTTCGCGCGCGGTCAGGAGGTGAACGCCTCGGTAGCGACCGGAGATGTTGCGCTTCTTCTCCGGGTACTCGATGGTGGCGGAGCGACCCTTCACGAAAAGGGTCTCGAACATGTTGCGAAGGGTGAGCCACATCCCGTAGAAGATGGGATAGACGCCCGGGCGGGTGTCGCGGTTGACGGCGATGACGCTTGAGGCCATGTTCCTGTTCGTCTCTTCCGGTTAGGCCGAGGCCTGAGCCTTGGCGGGATCGCCGACGGCGCGGCCCATCCGGCCGAGGCTGCGATGGGTGAGGTCGGCGTAGGACTTCGTCTCGGCCGTGAGCTCGACGAACACGTCCGCGGCAGTGGCGGCATTCATCGGCTTCCCAAGCCTGGCCAGGAGGTCGAGAGCCACTTCCCATCGCGGCCTCGCTTCGCCCGGAGCCTCGAAGGCCCGCTTGAAACGCTGGACGCGCTGTTCGAAGTTGGTGAAGGTGCCGTCGGTCTCCGCCCACATCGCCACCGGGATGAGGGCGTGGGCGGCGGCGAGGTGGGGACTCTGGTGGGTAGCCAGGGCGGCCACGTAGGCCACATGCTTCGCGGCCTCGGCGACCGCGGGGTCGTGCAGCATGGCGCCGTCCTGAAGCACGAGCACCTGGACCTTGCCCGCCTTGCAGTCGCTCAGAAGCGCATCGACACCGGTGACCCCGAGGCCGAGGTCGAGCAACCCCTGAGTGTTGGCGTGGCGGTCCTCGCGCTGGAGGATCTGGTCCTTTCGAACCTTGACCTTGTCCTGAGGATTGCCGACCCGGAAATCGAGACGCCCGCCCACGGCAAGGGCGAGCTTCTTGAAGGTGAACGCGTCTTCGTTGCTCGCGCGCGGCGAAGCGAGAAACGCGGAGTTCTTGCCCGCGGCCTGAAGCTTCGAAACCACTTCGTCGAGGAGCTCGGACGATCCGGCCACCGCTCCGCCTGCGCGGTGAGCGGTAGTGACCCGGCCTTCCGCGATGGCCTTGTAAAGATCCCGGCCCGGATCGCACATCCACGACTTGTTGACCTCCACGTTCCGACGCGGGCGGAAGCGATAGGCCTCGCCGTCGCGATGGTCGATGGTGATGTTGCAGCCGGTGGAACACCCCGGGCACACCGAGTCGGTCTCTTTGAGAAACCAGACTCGCATCTTGAAACGGAAATCCTTCGAGAGGAGCGCTCCGACCGGGCAGACATCGGCGAGGTTGCCCGCGTACTCGTGGGTGATGGGGCCGCCGTTGTAGGTGGAGATCTGGGTCGACCCGCCGCGGTTCACGAACTCGAGCAGATTGGTCTTGGTGACTTCGCGCTCGTAGCGGATGCAGCGCGAGCAGACCACGCAGCGCTCGGCATCGAGCATGATCGGACCGAGGTCGACCACCTTGCGCTTGGCAATCTTGTCTTCAAGGACGGTGCGTGAGTCGTGGAGACCATTCTCCATGTACTGGTCCTGGAGATAGCACTCGCCGGCCTGATCGCAAACCGGACAGTCGATCGGATGATTGACGAGGAGGAACTCGAGGGTGTCCTTCTGCGCGATTCTCGCCTTCTCGCTGGTGACCTGGGTCTTTATCACCATGCCTTCGCCGACCGTGGTCCCGCAGGCGATCTGCAGTTTTGGGAACTTCTCGATCTCGACCATGCACATGCGGCAGTTGCCGTCCACCGGCAGGTCGTCGTGATAGCAGAAGCGAGGCACCTTGACCCCCGCCTGCTCGGCCGCCTGAATGACGGAGGTGCCCGGAGCGACTTCGATCTCTTTCCCGTCGATGATGCACTTGGGCATGTTTCCTTACCGATCCAGCTCGCCGGCAACAACGTTGAGGCCGCCAATGATGGCCACGGCGTCCGCGAGCAATTTGCCCCTGATCATCTGCGGATAGGCCTGGTAGATGTTGAAGCAGGGCGGACGCACCTTCACCCGGGCCGGATGCTTCTTCCCGTCGCTCACGATGTAGTAGCCAAGCTCGCCGTTGGCGCCTTCGACGTAGCCGTAGACCTCGCCGGGCGCAGCCACGATTCCGTCGTAGACCAGCTTGAAGTGGTTCATCAACGACTCGATGTCGGAATAGACCTCGGACTTCGGAGGCAGGGCCACTTTGCGGTCCTCGGTGATGAAATGCCCTTTGGGGAGCTTGCTGAGCGCCTGCTCGATGATCCGAACGCTTTGCTTGATCTCTTCCACTCTCACCAGATACCGGTCGTAGCAATCGCCCACGGTTCCGACGGGAACGTCGAAGTCGTACTGGTCGTAGCCCGAGTACGGATGGTCCTTTCGGATGTCGTAGCCGATACCGGACCCGCGCAGACACGGGCCCACCCAGCCGTAAGAGAGGGCATCTTCCTTGGAGAAGACTCCCACATCCCTGAACCGATTCGCGAAAATGATGTTTCGGGTGAGCAGCTTGTCCATCTGCTCGGTGACTTCGCGAATCCGGTCCAGGGTTTTGCGGCAGCGGGCGTCGAAGTCGTCGGGAACATCCTGAGCCACGCCGCCGATGCGGACATAGCTCACGGTCAGACGTGCGCCGCAGACCGAGTCGAGCAGATCGTAGATCTCCTCGCGGGCGCGGAAGACCACGAAGAAAGGAGTGATGGCGCCGAGGTCGACCACGTTGGCGGTGATGCAGACGAAGTGGTCCATGATTCTCGACAACTCGGAAAGAATCACGCGGATCGCTTCGGCCCGCGGCGGCGCCTGTACGCCCAGAAGTTTCTCAACCGCCAGCGCCCAGCCGTGGCCGTTGATGAAGGCGGAACAGTAGTTCAGGCGATCGGTGTAGGGAATGATCTGCCAGTACGTCCGCTCTTCCGCCATCTTCTCGAAATTGCGGTGCAGATAGCCGATCTCCGCTTCCGACTCTTTGATGGTCTCGCCATCAAGCAGCGCCTGAACTCGGAAACATCCGTGCATGGCCGGATGGGAGGGGCCGATGTTGAGCACGAGGTGCTCGGAGCCCTTGGGAACGGTGATCAGCCACTCTTTCGGCTTCTTGTTGACGAAGCGCTTGCCGGTGGCAAAGTCCTTCCGCATGGGATGACCGACAAAGTCTTCGTGGGTCAGGATGCGGGTGAGGTTGGGATGACCGGTAAACACCAGGCCGTACAGGTCGAAGGCCTCGCGCTCGAACCAGTTGGCGCCCTTGTAGACGTCCGTGAGCGTGTCGCAGACCGGGTTCTTCTCGGGCAGCGCCGTCTTCAGACGGATGTGGCTCTTTTGGCTGATCGAGTAAAGATGAAGCGCCACTTCAAATCGAAGCGGCCTCGATTCGTCGTTGAGGTAGTCGACCCCGCACAGGTCCAGGAAGAGCTTGTAGTCGAGCTCCTTGTGGTCGCGCAGGGTGCGAGCCGCTTCCTTCCAGGCCGAGCGATCAACCGTGATGGCGAGGTCGCCCCGGAAGTCGGAAACGTGGAGGACCTTCTCGCCGAATTTCTCGGCCAGAACTCGATAGGCGGGTTTGGCCAGGGCCTGTTCGCGATCCAGTGCCACGAGGCTAGGCATGATGTGAACTGTCCCCTGGCTCGTCGCGCTCTTCGGTCAGCTTGAAGTGAATACGGCCACGCGGGTCAAGTCCAGAAGCGGCTCGAGTGGCGTCATCCTCAGCCCACGCCTGACGCCGCTCGCGACGGTCGTTCACGCCTTCGGCGCGGGCTCCCACTCGATGTTCCCCCTGGGGCCGCTTGGCCTGATCTCCGCTCTTGATCCGCTCCTGGATCTTCATCAGGGCGGCCAGCAGAGCCTCCGGGGTGGGTGGACAGCCCGGCACGTAGACGTCCACGGGGATGATCTCGTCGATCCCCTGCATGGTGTGGTAGCTGCGATAGAAGCCGCCGGTGGAGGCACAGACGCCCATCGATATCACCCACTTGGGTTCGGGCATCTGGTCGTAAATCGTCTTCAGAATCGGGCCCATCTTGTCGACGACGGTGCCGGCGACGAGCAACAGATCGGCCTGGCGGGGCGAGAACCTCAGGACTTCGGAGCCAAACCGGGCCACGTCGTAGTGGGAGGCGGTGAAAGCCATGAACTCAATCGCGCAGCAGGCGGTGCCGAAGGGAAAGGGCCAGATGGACGACTTACGGCCCCAGTTGATAACCGAATCCACGGTGGTGGTGATGATGTTGCCACCCTCATGCACACTCTTGAAGTGCGTGGGATCGACGTATTTGCCTGTAAGTATGTCGAGCAGGCCCATTTCGTGTCCTTAGTTTCTTGGCTTGGAGGTGCTATGCGCGAAGACCGAAACCCGGCCGCCGGGCGCAAGGAGCGGCGAATGATAAACCAGTGGGCTCGCGGTGGGGAGGCCCGATCCCTTCCGGTCGTCTAAACCAGGGCCTTGAGCGCCGCACCGAGTCTGGTCAGGCCAGATTCGATCTCGGCCTCGCTCACCGAGCCAACGCTGAGGCGCATCCAGCCCGTGTCTCCGGGGACCCCGAAAGCCTGGAACGGTACAACCCCGAGACCCGCCCCCTCGAGAAGGAACCGACGGACATCCTCATTGGTCTTGATCTCGACGCCGTTCGGCGCCTTCTTGCCGAAAGGATGCACGCGCGCGCTGACGTAGATGGCGCCGGTGGGCTCGATGCTATCGACCGCATGACCTTCGGCCTTGAGCTTCTGGAAACCCCGATGCAGCGCGGTGAGGCGACGCTCCAACGCGGGCTTGAAGACCGCGTGGTACTTCGCGATCGCGTCGTCGTCGTCGAGCAGGGCCGCGGACGCGGTCTGCTCCGGCTTCGGCGCCCAGCCACCCGCGTGCATGAGCAGGGTGTTCATCTTGCCGATGACGTCGGTGGGGCCAAAGGCCCAGCCGACGCGCAGGCCGGTGGCCGCGAAAGCCTTCGACATGCCGTCGATCAGGACCGTGTACTTCGCCATCTCCGGGACCAGCGCGCACGGCGTCACATGTTCGACGCCGAATGACAGCATCCAGTAGATGTGGTCGTACATCAGGTAGATCGGCCGCCGGCCGCGCTTCTCCCGCTCTTCGTTCTCGCGAACAATCGCCTCGGATAATTTCAACACGGCCGCGCGCGGCGTCACTGTTCCCGCGGGATTGAGTGGTGTGTTGACGATCAGGAGGCTGGCTTTCCTGATCGCCGCGTCGAGCGCGCCGGGGCGCGGCTGAAAGGCGTCCTCGGGCGCGCAGATCACCGCTTCTCCGTGAGCGCCCACGATCTCAGCGTAGGAGGGGTAGTTCCAGCAGGGCGCCGGATACGCGACGGTGTCCCCGGGCTCCACCACCACACGGCACAAAGCGTAGATGAGCGGACGAGCGCCGGCGGCGATCAGAATGGAATCGAGCGGATAGCTGAGGCCGAGATGCCGCGCGTAGAAACGCTGCACCGAGTCGCGCAGAACCGGTATTCCCGACGACGGCGGATAGTTCGTGGCCCCGGCATCGAGCGCCGTCTTCGCGGCGTCCCGCAACTTCTCGGGAATCGGAAAGTATTTAGGGTCGAAGTCGCCCACGGTCAGGTCGCAGATGTCTTTGCCGGCGGCCTGCATGGCCCGGATCTCACCCGCCACCTTGAGGATGGCCGAAGGCTGAAGCTTGGCGGCGAGGCTGTTGAGCCGAGGGCCTCCGGGGGCAATGCGGACCAGAGACTCAAGGCTTGGGGTGGCGAGGGCTTGGGACATGAGCGGGATTTTACGCTGCTGCTTCCCAAGAGCCGCTCATCACGACGGCGGGGGGATCCGGGCGCCGGCCCACGCGGGGCAGGACTCATTCCGAACCGCTTCGAAGAGAAGATCACTCTGGTAATCACCGAGTTCTCTGAAGCAGCGACTCTCCTTGAACCGTTGAATCAACGGATCCAGCCCGCCCCGCCTCCCTGCGGCCAGGATGAGGTATCGCATCGCGGTTTCGTTCAAAAGGATGCCCGCGGCTTTCGACTCGTCGATCGGCTGATAGGAGTCGGTGAGCCAATGATTCTGGGTGGTGGTTTCGATACGCGTGGTGATCGCGGGTATGAACGCACCACCGCCGTTCACGGTCTCGAACCCCCGCCTCGCCGCCCAGATAAGCGGGGAGGCTTCGTAGGGAGGAACGTCGAGAACAGGACCGGGCGGAAGTTTCAGCAGCGCTTCGTAGACCGGCGGAACCCCGGGGGCAACCTGGAAGAAATCGTTCGCGGGGGCGAGGGTTTCGAGCATGCCTATTCCGAGAAACAACCAGCCCACCAATGGCCTGGACTTCTCCAGACGGCCCAGGCCCTGGGCGGCCAGGACCGAAAGCAGCATCAGGCCCACTGCCGTAAGGGTCACCGGATGTCGCATGCTGGAAAACGGCGGGACGAGGGCCAGGACACGATACAAACCACCCGGCTCGCCGAGGCCGAGCCAGAAAAGGAGAAGAGCGGCGAGGCCAAGGGTGCGTTCACGCTTCGATCCGCGCCACAGCGTGAGAAGGGCCAGGCTGAAGACGGCAAGGCCCGGAAAAAGCGGCTCGCCGCGGGTAGGGTTCCAGATCCGGTGAAGGAAGGTGCGGGATCCGAGATCGGCGAGCGTCCATGAACCTTTGGCAAGTTCGCGGCTGGTTCGAACCAGACTCTCTTCGGCGTGAAGACCCGCGTACGCGATCAAATAGGGTGAGAGAAGGATCAAGGCGATCAGGGCGGCGAAAGCTCCCCCCTTGAGTCCGTTCCTTGACGGGCTTCGGAGGAAGAAAACCGCGGCGATGACGCAGGCGGCCACGCCGTAGTAGCCCGAGGAGGAGGCGACGAGGGCGAACGAAACCCCCGCGAGAACGCCAAACCCGGCTGACCCTGTGGTCAGCAGCCGGTCCAGGGCCAGAAGGAAGATCGGCAGCCATCCCACCGAGAGCAGGTTCAGGTGGACGTAGTGGAGAGATTGATGGGATCCCAGCACGGCGGTTGTGCCGGCAAAGATCCCCGCCAGGGTTGACTGGGTCCAGGAGCGGGCCAGCAGGCAGAACGCCCATCCCGAAAAAGCCAGGGACAGCCAGGTCGCCAGGTTGAACCGGATGAGAGGTTCGTCAACCAGGGGGGCCAGCGGAGCGAGGAGGACCACCGTCCCCATCGACAGATCGCTGCGCAGTACCGCGTTCCTCGCCGGATGGAACATCCGGCCCTCGAAGCGATCCATGGACAGGCCGTGGTTCAAGAGCCAGTTCAGGATGTAGAGGTGGTGGGGCGGATCGCTCCCCGCGGGGATCGAATCCGCCAGATGAAACGGGAGCGGCCTCAGAACGAACCCCGAAGCGACGACGAAGAACGCGAACAGCGCGAGTTCGCGGGAGAAGGCCTTCACGATGTCTTCGCGGAGGAGCGGCGGTTGGTTCGGGCGTCCAGCACGTCCGCGCGGGGAAAGCACAGCTTGCGGAAGTTGCAGCGTCGACAGACGCGCGGTTTATCGATCCGCGGAAAGTCCTCGATCCTCGCGGTGTTGGCGTCAGGATCATTGAGCAGCGCGCGCATGGTCCTCGCACTTCGGGTGACGAAGCCGCGGGCGGCATCAAGCGCGGGCTGGGTCACGTCTTTCCGCACGTAGCGCGGCCAGATCAGGTACGCCAGTTCGGTGGAGATCTCGGTGGCCGATTGGGCCCAGCCCCGTTCGGCGGCGTAAAGCGCGTAGCCCGCGATCTGAACGTCGTTGAATTTCCCCGCTCCCCGTCCCGTCTTCCAGTCGACGATCCTTACCCGCCCGCGCTCGTCGCGAAACGCGAGATCCATACGGAGGAACACGGGCACGTCGTCGACGTGAAAGGAGACGAGTTCCTCCATCGACAGCCAGGCCGCCCTCGAAACCTTAAAGGCCTCCCGAAGCAGCGGAGACCTGAAGAAGTTGCGCATGGATCTCATGACGATCCCCACCAGGATCTTCTTGTCTTCCTGTTCGATGGGCTGGACATACTCGTGCTCGAACAGACGGAAACCGGTGACCCCGCCTTCGCTCTGTTTCCACTCATTGAGCATCCGGGTGTGGACGACCGAGCGGATGAGCGCCTCCTGGATCTCGGGGATGGGTATGGCGTCGTTGGTTCGGAGGAATTCCTCGATGGTTTCGTGCACCACCGAACCGGCCCAAAGGGCCAGGGCCGAGAGCTGCTTCAGCCGTCGAACCTCGGGATCGTGGAGGATTCCGTAGTACGAGTAGTAGTACTTGCGCGGACAGGTGGCGAAGGTGTCGTGACGCGAAGCTGACCAGGCGAAGGCTCGCGCGTCGCGGACTCTCTCCTCGACCTTCTCCCTGAAAGCCGGGGCCTCAGTCGGGGGCGAACTCAAACCGCCACCTGCCGTCCCAGAGAAGTGAACACAACGAACCGGCGCGACTGATGAGAGTCGGACGCGAGGGCCAGGCCACGGGCATAACGTCGGAGTTGCGCCGCATGGTGCGCGGCCTGGGCCAGAACCTGGTCCTCCGCGATCGCCTCGGTCTTGTAGTCCACCACCACCCACCCCTTCTCGTCCTCGAAAGCCAGGTCACACACGCCTTCGAGTAGCCGATCTTCCTCGATGTAGCTGATCGGCACCTCGCGGAACACCCGGGCCGCACGAGCGGCCTCGCGCATGATGGGCAGAGACAGAGCGGCTTCGGCCTGGGCCTCGGCCCGGGCCACCGCTTCCTTGGACAGGGCAAAGGCGGGGGCGAGGGCGGGCGAAATACGGCGGACCGAGTCGGGCTTTGAAAAATCGGCCAGCTCGAGAAGCCGATGAACGAATGAACCGAAGACCCGCCCCACGAACTCGGGAGGTTCGACCGCGGGCGGCGATTCTCTCGCCGCGTCCTCGCGGACGGGGATGGGAGCAAGCGTCAACTCAGAAGCCGCGGTGATGAGCGCCTTCCGCCGGGCCACGAACCCGGAGATATCGGCGGGCCTGTCCTCGACGGGGCTTTCAAACCGGGCCTCGGCCGGTTCTTCGGGAAGGTCCACGGGGCCCACGGCGAGGCTCACTACGTCCGGGTTCGCCACGCTTACGTCCTTCGCGATGTCGTGCCAGAAGTCCCCTACCCGTTCGGTGGGCGGCGGGACGGGAACCACCAGCCAGTCCTTGGCGCGAGTGCACGCGACGTAACGAAGTCGATGCATTTCCTCGCGGAGGCGGGCTTCCTCTTTGACCACCAGCGCGTCCCACTCCGGGGGCTGGCAATCCTTCACGAAGCCGAGGGCGATCTTCCCCTCTTCGCGCAAGGGCACGGTGTCGACGCGGGGCTGGAACTTGTCCAGGCAGTCGTAGAGGATGACCACCGGCGCTTCAAGGCCCTTCGCCTTGTGAATGGTCATGACCCGAACGGTGTGAGGATCGCCCGGACGCGACGAGGGAAGATCGGGCTCCTCACCGGCGCCATCGAGCCGGCTGGCGAGAAGGAGATTGAAGCCCCGCAGGGTGAGAAGGCCCAGGACTTCGGCCTGTCGAGCAAGGTGGACCACCTTCCGCAGGTTGGAGATCCGGGGCTGGGCACGCGCGGTCGAGCCTCGTCCGGTCGCATGCAGGGCCGCGAAGATGGAGGTCTCGTCGAAGAGTTTTTCGATGAGGGCGGCGGGGGGAAGCCGCAGCCGATCCTCGTGCAGACCCCGCAGAAGGAGCAAAGCGCGACTCACCTCCTCGGTCGCGGTCTGGCCGACGGCCGGATCGATGGCAAGGATGGAAAGCTCCTTGCCGGCGAGACGCCATTCCGCAATCGCCCGATCGGAGACGCCGAAGAACGTAGACCGCAGCGCCGCCACCAGGCTGGTGGCGTCCGAGGGATCGTCGATGGCGCGGAGCACCGCGTGGGTCTCGACGACCTCGGAACGAATGAAAAACGACCGGCCGCCATCGACCACGAATGGCACACCGGCGCGCTCGAGCGCCTGCTCCAGCGGCCGAATCTGCGTGAGTCGCTTCGTCAGGATCAGCACATCGCCGGCCCGACTCGGCCGGGTGGCGGCTCCGTCACGAACCTTGAAGGTTCCGCTCTGAATGGCCGCCGCCACAAAGCCCGCGATCGTGCTCGCCTCCGCCTCCAGAACCTGAGAATCCGGTTCCGGGGGCATGGCGATCTTGAGCGCCATGAGGCTCGGCTCGTCGGGAATGTTCGGGCTCGGCGCCAGGGCCTCGTAGTCGGGCTGACCGTACTGGCTCTTCTTGATCGTGCTGGCGAAGAAGCGGTTCACGAATCGGAGAATCGCCGGCGTGGACCGGAAGTTCTGGGTCAGCGAAACCAGTTCCACTCCCGGCCGCGTTTTCGCCGCCTCGCACGCCGCGGCGAAGATCGACGCGTCGGCCCGACGGAATCGGTAGATCGACTGCTTCGGATCGCCCACCACCACGTACGAAGCGGGGCCGAGTTCCGGATCCTCGATCGCCCCGCCGAGAAAGCCTGCCAGGGTCTCGATGATCTCGACCTGCAGGGGATCGGTGTCCTGATATTCGTCGACGATGATCGCCCGGAATTTCCGGCGGAAGTACGAGCGCAGGGACGCATTGTTTCGAAGCCCTTCGGCCGCCTTCACCAGCAGGTCGACGTAGTCGAGAACGCCCGCCTCGTTCTTGCGCCGCTCGTAGATCGACTGCACCCCCAGCAGAGCCAGAACCAGGCCGCTGTAGAAGGAGGCGTTCTTCTCCTTCTCCCACTGCGCCCCGCGCTCGGCGATGTCCAGGGTGATGGCGCGGCATTCGTCGAAGGCCTCGTCCGCCTTCCACATGCGCTTGTTGCCAAGGCCCTTGCGAACGCGCAGCGAGGGTAGGGCGATAATGAGATCCGGATCGGCGAGTCCTTTGGTCTTCGCGATCTCGACGTGAAGAGTCTTGACCGCGGCCACCAGGGTGTCGGCCTCGGGCTTGCCCTCGATGAGTGCGTGGGCGCGCGCGATCTTCGCCGTGAACCAGTCGCGGACCGGCTTCGGGTCGAGGCCGGCGCTGGCGATATGGGGAGCGAGGTCGCGCTGCGACACCAGCCGACGCGCGAGCTTCCGCAGGGTCATGGGGTCACCCAGGGGCGATGTCCGCTCGAGGGGGATGCGCGAAAGGATCACCGCTTCGAGGAGATCGTCGGCGCCGGTCAGCCGGTCCTGGAGCCACTCCTCCCAGGCCTCCTCGAAGATAAAGTCGGAGAGCGCCTCGTCGGCCACGCGGAAACCGGGGGTCACGCCGGCCTCGATCGGCCTCTCCTGCAGCATGGCCGCGCACAGGGCGTGGATGGTCGACACTTGCGCGCGTTCGATGGAAGAGAGTCCCTCGCTCGCCCGCGCCACCACCTCGGGGTCTTTCGCCTCGGCGCGCGCCCGTTCGAGCGCGTCGCGCAAACGCAGCTTGAGGGTCGTGGCCGCGTTCTCGGTGAAGGTCACCGCCGCGATCTGGTCGAGTTTCAGGAAACCGGTGAGGACGATCGCGACCATGCGATCGACGAGCAGCGTCGTCTTGCCCGTTCCCGCGCCCGCGGAGATGACGAAGCTCGTGCGGAGCTCGGATCGAACCCGCTCCCGAACTGCTTCGTCTTGAGGAATGAGACCGCTCATGCGAACTGTTTCAGTTCCGCCACTTTGCGGGCTAGAGGGTCAAAGATGCGCCGGCGGCGATGGCGGCTCTCGAGCACCGGATTGGGACCGCAGACCGACTTGAAGTCGCAGAAGGTGCAGGCCGACGGCTCCTGCATGAAAACGCCATGGCCCATGAGATCGGCGATGCGAAGGAGCAGCGCGCGGAACGTGGCCGATGTCGCCTTCACGGGCGAGAAGGCCACCTGCCTTCCCGCGTTCACGTAATCGAGAAAGGCCTCGACCACCTTCTCGCCCGGGAAGATCTCCTGGGCGGCCAGGATGTAGAAGGGGATCTGGAGCTGACGGCCGCCCTTGAAAAGCGAGCCGTCGCCGTCCATCGGAGCCTTCCCGGTCTTGTAGTCGCGAAGCACGAGACCGCCGCCATCCGCGGCGTCGACCCGATCGATGCGGTCGATCTGGCCGGAGATCTTGAGAACGCTGCCGTCGTCGAGAGGGATCTCCACCGGCTGATCCCGGTGCGGTTCGTTCGTGTCCGACCGGCGATGCGGCATGCCGAACGAGACTTCGAAGTGCGCGGGTGTCGTCTTCTTGGTTCGGTAGTTCTCGGCCTCCCGGGCCAGCCAGTCGGTGAGAAGGCTCGAGAAGACCTTTTTCTCCGCGCGCCACAGCAGGATCAGACGAGGCGGCGAACCTTCCACCCAGGCTTCGAGGCGCTCGTCGCCAAGGGCCAGAAGGCGCGTGCGTTCTTCTTCGGTGTTTCGAATCGGCAGAGCGCCGGTGTCGCGTCGTTCACGCAGGAAGAGCTCGGCCACTTCGTGGAAGAGCGTGCCTTTCTCGAGCGGGTCGAGCTTCCGGCGCTCCTCAGGTTCGATCGCGGGCTCGAGCTTCAGGACATAGCGCAGGAAGTAGCGAAAGCCGCACTCGCCGAAGGCCGCGATGCGACTGGCCGAAATCGCCTGTCCGCTCTTGACCGGATCGAGCCGGGAATCCGAGTCCTCACCTTCGCGGCCGATCAGTCCGTCGTAAGGCGACAGACGTCGGGCCGCGCGACCCCGCGAAAGCTCGTGGGCCGCGCGGAGGAACGGACGATCGACTTCGAGCCACGACACCGCAGCCAGTCCGTGCCGCGCCACCATCTCGGTGTCCCGTTCGCCGAGATCGATGCTCAGATCCATGTCGGTGTGGCCGTCTTCGTCCTCGGTCACGATCTTGTGAAGATCGTCCGCGTTCACGATGGTGCCCTTGAAAGCCTGCAACGCCGCCATGAGGAAGAGCGAAGGAAGCCGCTCTCGGCCGGTCTGCTCGTCGGCGCGGGGGTAGGACAGAACCAGGGTTTCCTCGGCCTGACCCAGGGTTCTCGCGAACATGCGTCGGACCTGGGCCGCCCGTGTTTCCGTGGTGGGAAGCGGGATCCCTCCGGTGGGAGCAGGGGCCTGGCCTTCATCCTCGAAGAGACTGAGCTGAGTCACCGCCTTGGGCGGAGGGACCACAGCAACCTCGTCGCTCAGCGCCTTCCGCTCGGGGTCGAGGAGGAAAGGGTCGGGCCTGAACACTCCCGGGAAACGACCCTCGACGAGGCCGAGCAGGGCCAGGAATCGGAAGCGGCCTCCGGAAAGAGCCTCGGGCGAGCCCACGTGCACACCCACTCGCGAACGTTCTTCGAGCGGCCGGCGTTTCCGGTCGAACTGCGCCTCGATGACGGAGAGCACCCGGTCGAACGTGACCGGGGACGAGACGGTGGCGAGCGCGCCCAGCTCCTCGAGCGTCTCGCAGACGAGCTGCCGCTCGGTCTCCTCGATCTCGCTGGTGGGCCGGATCCAGTCGTTGCACAGTGCGAGGAGTCTCGTGGACCATATGTCGAGGGGCAGTTTTTCGCTGGTGAGAGCGAGGCTCACGTGGAGTTTCTCCACCAGGACGAGGAGCGCGCGGGCCGCCTTCACTCTTCGGCCGCGCGACGCGCGATGGCCCGCCGACAGGGTCGCGGAGGCCTTCGTTTCCTCGCTGATGAAATGATCGAGCGCCTTGCGGAACCGGTCGATGCCGGATACGACCTTGAGTTCGCGCGTGATCTGATCGAACACCGAAGGGTGCGGAGGGTCGGGGTCGCCGGTCTTCTCGGCGAGCGGCACCGGAGCGAAGGTAAGGAACTCGAGCAACGCTCCCCGGTCGAAATCACGGGAGCCGAGGAGCAGCAGCAACGAGCGCGCGATCCGCCCGGTGGCGAGAGGCAGCGAAGGGTGCAGCTTGAAGGGAATCTTCGCGCGGGAGAACAGGTCGACGAGGATGGGTGCGTAGACGTCGGGCTGCGGCAGAGCAACCGCCATCTCGTCGAACGGCATCCCCTCCCGGGCGGCCTTGAGGATCAGGCGCGCGATGGAGCGGACCTCGCTGGCCTCGCCGGGAGCGGTAATCCAGGAGACCTTGGAGTGCAATGCTACGACGCTCGGCGAGGAGCCCGGAGCCTCGAAGAGGGCATCGGTGAGCCGGACGATTTCGGCGCTCGTGCCCTTGGCCACGGGGGTGAAGACGGTGTCGGCCCAGGCCACAGTCGGGATGCGTGCCTCGTCCGCGAGCCTAGAGAAAGCTCCCGCGATCCTCGATTCGCCCCCCGCGATCCGGTGCGCGCCGAAGCGGATCGCGAGCGATTTCAGAAACCGGAATTCATCCGGGCGCGGCTCGAGATCGGGAGAGAACAAAACAACCGTTCCCGAAAGGAACGGCGCGTCCGCGGTCTCGGCCTCGGAGTAGAGCCGCGTCTCATCGAAAAACCTCGTCTCAATCTGTGTGTTGTAGCGCTCGTAGATGGCAGCGACGCCGAGGAGTCGGGACCGATCCTCGGGGCTTTCGCTTCGCTCGGCGAGGCGACGCACCGCCGAAGGCCTTATGGCGGCGGCCCTCAGATCGTCGAGGGTGCGGGCCAGCACCCGAGCCACCGGACCTTCGGGCAAGCCTGGTTTGAGGAGCTCCGGGTGGGCGGCCAGAAGCTTCGCCGAAAGAAGGGCGCCGTGGCCGCTCTGCCACGCCATGAGGCCTTCGGCATGACACTTCGCCTCGGCCATCTTCTGGGCTAGATCCTTTGGCCGCATCGCGGAAATCGCGGCGATGGCATGTTTTTCCCGGGCCAGGCGTCGCAGGAGAATCTGCCCCGCCGACACCGATGGGACGAGAAGCAAAGTGGGGGTGAGCGGCATGCCGATTGGAATTTTGATGATACGGCCTGCCCATGGCACCCAGGGTCCGAAACGTCCCAATCCCTTGGGTTCTCCAGTGCTGGCCGTCAGGCGTTCGAGAATGGCGTCAGCGCCAGCAGGCTCTCGACGAAGGTTCGCGGACGAGAGCCCCGAGGCTCACCCAGGAGGCCCGGACAGCCTCACCGCGCTGATTCCCCAACGATGAGTGGACCCCAGACGGCGCAAACCAAGGCTACCCTCGGGGCCTCTCCCTCGAACTTCCTGGAGTCCCCATGCCAGAAGGCAAAGTCGAGGTTGCGCACTGTGTTCCGCCCCGCCGTCTCGACGGTACGGCAAGAGAGTGCTTGTAGCTCAAGCAGGGTTCGCTCGCCAACCGGCATCGTGGCGCGGCACGCCCGGTACCACGCCGCCGCTGAAGATCGGAGGCGGCCCCCGGGCGCGACTACGGACGGCCGAAGTGCCCCCCCCGGCGCGCCACGACCGGCCGCGGTCGTACGAATTGACTGGCGAACCGCGCTTGTTTCACTTACGCTCTGCCGGTGAGCATTCTGGACAATTCCCTGGCCCGCCGTGAACTGGGATGGGAACCGCGGGTGAGCCTCAAGGAAGGAATCGCCCGCACCGCCGCCTGGATCCAGGCCACGTTGAAGTAGAGGATGGTTGCCGCCTCCCGGCGAACCTGGCTTCCGCATGGGCTGGTGGCTGTCTGGTTGCTCTGTCTGGCGCTGGCCATCTGGCAGCATGCCCTCCACAGCGTCCAGCCTCCCCTCTACGACCCTCTCGATTATCTGGCGAAAGCCATGTCCTTCTGGCGGGCCGTCGAGCAGGGAGCGCTCTTCAATCCCCTCAGCTTGGAGCCTACGGCGCGGCCCCCCGGCACGATTCTGATGTCCTATCCGCTGGGGTTCTCGCCCGACTTCCACGGTTTCCATTTCCGGTCGGTCTTTCTGCCCATCCTCTGCATCGTGGGCGCTGTCTACATCGCCGCCGGTCGAGACCAGATCCGGACCGCTGGTTGGCGCGTGGCCGGGACGTCCCTGCTCTTTTCCTCGCTGCCGATGTTCTACCACTTCGATTGGGCGGAGGGCGGGGGCGGGCCCGTCCGCTGGGGCCTCGTGGACAACTTCCAGGCCGGGGTTGCCGCCCTTGCGGTGGCGGCCCTGGTGAGAAGCCTGGCCGCCCGGTCGCAGCGCCTGCTCTTTGCCGCGGTGCTATTGGCCGCACTGACCCTGCTGATCAAGCCATCCGGCTTGATGGTGATGGCGCTGATGCCGATTGTCTGGTTGACCGCCATCGCCTTCGAAGCATTTCGCACGACGGAGGATCTTCCTCCCGGCTCCTCCCGGCGCGCCTATGTCCTCAAGGGGGGAGCGGGAATGCTGGGAGTATTTGCCGGAGTCATCGTTCTCTGCATCTGGGGCGGTTATCTCTCCGCGCCGAACTTTGGATATGCCAGCCGGGTGCTGCAGGTCTGGAAGAAGGTGGCACAGGATTCCTTCGCGGAGACGTCCTGGCGTCTTCACCAGAGCTCGGGCGAGGCGATCGTTCTGTGGTTGGCTGGGGCAGGTGCGCTGTTCCTTCGGGGCGCCCCGACCGCGCCACCGCGCGACTCTGCCCAACGCGCGAGAGCGCACGGGCTCCTGGTGTGCGGCCCCGTCGTCTGGTGCCTCGGGTTGTTGTACTGGCAGGGGGTGCAGGGCGGAGGGGGTCAGATCCGCTACTTCTATCCGTTCCTGCTCATGGGATTGATCTGCGCGATTCCCGCCGCCCTGGCCGGATGGTCCAACGGTAATCCGCTTGTTCGATCGCTCCTCATGGCGCTGTGTGTCGCGCCGGCTGTCGGGATCGGTGCTTTGCTCGCAGCGGGAGATTCCCCATCCGTCCTTTGGCAGCGAATCGCCGGGGTTGGCGTTTCCGTGGGAGACCATGCCCCCGAAGTTCGTCAGGCCTATGCGCTCCTCGACGAGCTTCGGAAAGGCAGCGAGAACGCGCGGGTGTATTCGTTCTCAAATGGAGTGCCGGCGGCGATCTTCGAGAACGTGGGCGCCTACGAGGGGATGGTGCGACCAGGGCTCCGGAGCTTCCAGACAATCATTCCGGTGGACTGGTCGCGTGGTTTCGCGGTTCGGTCGGACGAGATGCTCGAGGCCGACTACATTCTGATAACGAAGCACACCCGGGAACAAGTCGCCTTGAGCCTGGAGGCAAGAAAGGTGGATACGTTCGCGGCCGAGCGGGCAGTCTTCGAGGCGTGGCTTCTCACCGTGGATGAACGGGCCGGCCTCGAAGTCTCTTCTGATGGAAGGAAGCTGCGACTGCTGCGGATCATGGATCGCGTGGCGCTTGGGCGGGCGATCGCGGATTTCGTCACGGCGCGCGTCTGGCGGCCCGAGTTCGTGGCGGCGAACCCGCCGGCCTGGTGGAATTCCGCCACCGTGGCTTCCTATGTCAAGAAGCCCACGGCGGGCGAGATCGACTTCGAAGGCATCTATCGCGTGCACGCACTATCCATCAATCGCACCGGTCGGGACATCAGGATGGAGGTGTGGTGGGAGGAACTCCGGCATGAGGAGGCAAACAACCAGCGCTATCTGTTCCTGCATCTGGTCGATGCGGCGGGCAACATCCTGCACAATCAGCAAATGGCCCTCTCCCCCTATCGGCCGCCCCGTGAAGATCGCCGATGGCGCTATGGCGTCCTGACCTGCATCGGAGTGAATCCCGCCGCGGTGTCGCTGGCTCTCGGCATCTACCAGGAGAAGGGCGGACTCCTTACCGCTGATAGCGGGCGAACGGATTGGGGTGGCAAGCGCGTTCTCGTGAGCCTCCATCCCTGAGAACGTGCCGGAGATGCTGCCCCCTCGCCTCAGGGGAGACATCCTGAAACCCCGGCCATGAAGGACAGAAATTCTCTTTCGGCGCCCTCTTCCGAAAGAGGGGCGATGGCCGCCTGGATCATGGGCGGGGCGTTGTTCTGCGCGCTCTCGGTGGCGACGGAACGGGGTTTCTACTTCTGGGATCTGGCTGCCTACCAGGACCAGGCCCTGAATGCCGCCGATCAGATCAGGGGAGTTGCCCTTGACGGGTTCACCCTGCACGCGGCCACCCGCGCGGGCGGACGGGATGCCGAGGGTCGCGAGGCACTGCTGCGCTACGTCCTGCGCCCCCCGGTTGCGCGAGAGCGAGTGGCGCAGCAGCCCGACGGCCTCGTGGCCAGGCTGCGCGCTGCGCATAATCCTGAAGAAGGCCTATTCCGACGGGACGGTCGCGGTTGACATGGATCCACTGTCGCTCCTGTGCCGGCTCGCAACCAGCGTGCCTCCACCACGATTCCACACGATTCACTATGCGGGGGTGCTCGCCGCGGCGAGTCCATGGCGCTCGCGCGTCAGCGCGCAGCCTCCCCTCGGGGGACGCCCCTTTCGCCCACGACCGCGGAGGATGTCGAGCCTGAGAAGAGGGTGCGCAAGAGCGGATATCGCCCCTGGGCGGAACTTTTGGAGCGTACCTTCGCCGTGGATGTCCCCCGAGGGGAGGCTTCGCGCTGCTCGTCTGCCCCAGTTGCCAGGGGCGGATGAGGCTGCTCGCCGTGGTGAAGAACCCTGCCAGCATTGCCCGCTACCTGGTTGCGGCGGGCGAGCTGACCGAGGTGCCGAGGCGCGGGCCTGGTCGCGGCCCGCCCTACTGGAAGAGCCACGTGCTCCGCCTTCAGGCGCCCGGTGACGAAAGCGACGGCGGAGACCACGGCAGCAAGGGCGACGAGGCAGCGTAGGAAGCGGAAGCGAAGCCGGGGGCAATCTCCTACGAGCTGGTAGTGTTCACGGAGGACCTCGTCAAGGTCGCCGACCTTCGCGTCTCCGACGCGACCGAGGCGGCCCTGCCCTCCCCGCTCGAGCGCGGTCGGACCTATCTCTGGCAAGTCGCGGCGATCGGTCGCGAGGGCCGCGAGGTGGCCCCCGCTCCCCCCGAGCCCGAAGCCCGCTTTCGGGTGCTCTCTGCGTCGGAGTCCGAGACGCTCGAGAAGTCACTGGCGGCGGCCGGCGACTCCGACCTCGTCGCCTCGGTGCTCCTCGCCCGCGCGGGCATACGAGACGAGGCGGAGACCCGCCTCGCGCGCCTTGCGGCGGCGAACCCGAATGCGATCGCGGTCGGTCGGATGCTCGAAGCGATTCGTCGCTAGCCGCGCGGCCTGGCCGCGGGGGCGCCGCCCGAGGCCGCACTACTCACCGCGAACTCCCCACCCTTGTGGATGGACCTTCCGATCAGTGGTTCTTTTCGCTCACCACGCGAGGCAGGCCGAGAGCTTTCGCCAGTTCGGTGGCCATTGGCAGGGCCATCCGGTACGACGTAGTGAACGCATCGTAGGCCAGGTCATACCGGCTGTCGAGGTAGAGAACTCGCGCCCCAGGGAGGCGGTGATTTGTGCGCGACGAAGGTCGGGCCAGCGCTCACGCGCCGGAGCCTCGGCAAGGGCCAGCAACTCCGTGGCCAGAGCCTTGTCGTCCTGCTGGAGGTTGGCGGCGATCGAAGTCGCGAGGCTCGATGCAAGGACCAGGGCCGCGATGGAGAACACGCGGCAACGGTCGGCCTAGCCCAGCCCGAGTAACGTCGATTGAGACGATGAGGGTCCGGACCATGGGCTGATCTGCCGCATCGACCCACGGCTACGCTCCGCCCAGAAGGCCCCGGCGGTGGGGACCAGGAAGAGGAGTAGCCTAGAGACGCCCGCGAGGTTTTCGCGAAGGAGTTGCCAATGAATACTGCGCCGACCCGTCGACCGCGCTTCGGCCGCATCGCGCAGCCTGCCGGCCTGCCCTCAGCCTGCAGGTTCTCGGCCGGGTGTCAGGAAACTCTGACCGACAAGGTCGTCGCCACGCCAATGGAACAGAGCCGGTGACGGAAGAATCGAAGGCTGGACCCGAGGCGTTGCCGGCCGAAACCGCTACCGTTGGCGTCGTCAAGACCGGCCCCGCGAAGACTTTCATTCGCCTCGGGGTGGCCCTTGCCATCGGGCTCTGGCTCATCCCTAGTCTGCTACACCGGAAGCAGGCGTTTGTCATTGCCGTCCTCTGGGTGATCGCCATTTCGATCATCGCCCCATTTGCCGCGGACGAGGCCACCCACTTTGGGAAAGCTGCTCTCCAAGCGACCGCGGTGTGGTTCGCCGCCTTCGTGGGGCTACCGGCGGCGTCCATAGTCATTTCCGGACGGGACCCCGGCGACGACGCGATGGCTCTACTCTTTCCGGTCGTACTGTTTCCCGGCCTAATGATCCTCGTTGGCGTTGTGAGGTTCCTGCGGCAGTCCCTGCGGCGGCACCCGGGCTAAGAAGCCGGTTCTTCGCCTAGCAGGGTGCTGAAAAAGGGATCAAATTCGCGAGTGCTCAATTGACATTGAGGATGCGCGGACAGAACCGAGCTCAGCGGTCGATGTTGATGACGGGGAGCCTGGTGGGTCGAATCGCCAGAGACCATCCGATCCGGCGAATCAAGGCATTGGCGGACGAGCGCTCGCGCGGATGCACGAGACCTTCGAAGCGATGTATTCGCAGTCGGGCCGGCCGTCGATTCCCCCCGAGCGGCTACTCAAGGCTCAGATCTTGATCGCGCTGTTCACGGTTCGAAGCGACCGGGGATTCTGCGAACAGCTCGATTTCAACCTGCCGTTCCGCTGGTTCCTGGATATGGAGATTGGACGAGCCGGCCTTCGACGCCTCGACGTTCTCGAAGAATCGGAAGCGCCTGATCGACAACGAGATTGGGCAGATGTTTCTGGCCTCGGTGGTTGAGAGCGCGAGTCCGCGGCGAATGGTGTCGTCAGATCACTTTTCGGTCGACGGGACGTTGATTGAAGCGTGGGCGTCAATGAAGAGCTTCAAGAAGAAGGATGACGACACGCCTTCGGACAGCAACGGCTGGAGCGACTTTCGAGGCGAGAAACGCTCCAATGACACGCATGAATCGAAGACGGATCCAGAGTCGCGCCTGGCGCGGAAGGGCAACGGGCGCGAAGCGAAGTTGTGTTTCAACGCGTCTGGCTTGATGGAGAACCGAAATGGGCTGCTGCTCAAGCTTGATGCGGGCATCGCGAACGGAAGCGCTGAGCGGGACGCGGCGATCGATCAGATTCAGGATCTCAAGCCCGGGAGCACGGTGGGGGCTGATCGTGCCTACGACACCAGAGCATTCATCGCGCTGACTCGGGACGCCGGAGTGACTCCACACGTCGCGCAAGTTCTACACCGACGATCAGCGATCGACGGGCGCACCACGCGACACGCGGGATACGACATCTCCTCGGTGCGACGGCGTTTGATTGAAGGGTGCCTCGGTTGGATCAAAACGATCGGGAACTTCAGCGGCCTGCGGGTTGCGGCGAGGGTCCAACGCCCGCGAGCGACCCGCGCCGGAGCGATTACGCGCGCGGCCGCTGGCGGAGGAGCCGCATCCGGATCGCTCCGACCAGGTAGAGACTGCCCGCCACCACCACCGTCTCACCCGGCGCGGCGGACCGAGTGGCCCGCAGCAGGGCGAGATTGATGGAGGGCTCTTCGATCACGCTCTTTCCAAGACCGAGTCCAATTCCCGCGATCTGTTCGGTGGTCGAGGCGCGGGTCATGCGCACCCGGGTGGCAATCACGAGTCTCGCTTTGGGAAAGAGCGGCTCGGCCATCTCGCGGATGTGCTTGTCGCGCATGGCGCCAAAAAGAAGGATGTGGGGCTCTTGCGTCTCATGCAGGTAATTCGCGAGCGCGCGGGCACCCGCTGGGTTGTGCGCCCCATCCAGCAGAAAAGCCGGATGCCCAAGGATGCGCTCCAGTCGACCGGGCCAAATGGCGCCGCTTATCGCGGTCACGGCACGATCGAGATCGAGGTCCACACCGGCCCCGGAGAGCGCTTCGAGGGTGCGGATTGCGACCACCAGATTGGTGTGCTGATGGGCGCCGGGCAAGGCCTTGATCCCCAGATAGCGGCCAAGAGGGGTCGTCACATCGAGCTCTTCGCCAGCACGGCGTACCGTCACACCCTGGAAGGCGGGAACGATCTTCGCGCGTTTGAGCCGGGCCCTCTCAACGATTGTCCGTTCAGCCGCTCGCGCCATGGGGCCCACCACCACCGCTCGGTTCCCGCGGACCACTCCGGCCTTCTCGCGGGCGATGGCGGCGAGCGTGCCGCCGAGATACTCCTCGTGATCGAAATCGATGCTTACGATCGCGGAGACCAGCGGTGACGCCACGTTGGTGGCATCGAGCCGGCCGCCCAGGCCCACTTCGAGGACGGCGATGTCAACGCCGCTCTTCTGGAAATGGAGGAACGCGACCGCGGTCAGAATCTCAAAGTGGTTCGGGTGAGTCTCGATCACGCCCCTTCGTCTGAGGCTCTCGGCTCGATCGCGAACCTGCAGAACGAGGCGATCGAACTCGGCGTTCCCGATATTCCGGCCGGAAACAGTCATCCGCTCGCGGATGTCGATGAGATGAGGTGAGGTGTAGCGACCCACCCTCAGGGAAACCGATCGAAGCGCCACATCGAGATAGGCGCTCACCGACCCCTTGCCATTGGTGCCGGCAATGAGGACGCTCTTGAACGAGCGTTCCGGATGGCCGAGTTCACGCATCAGGGCGCGCATGGTTCGCAGGCCGAACTTCTGGCCCAGCCAGGACCTGGATCGAAGGTATTCGCGCGCGGTCAAGGCCAGCCCAGACTATTCATGAGGGGCCGGGATCCTAGTTCCCGTCGGCAATATGTGGAAAAGTGGATGAATTTGTGGAAAACTGGGGTGTATGTTCGCGGGGAGTTTCGAGTGTCGAATGGATCGCCAGGGGCGTGTCGCCATTCCGTCCACCTTCCGCCGGAAGATTGAAGACACCGGGGATTCTCTTGTGCTGACCTTCTTCGATGATGCCATCGCCGGATATCCGCGTGGAACGTGGCTCTCGCTCGAAAGGCAGGTTCTGTCCCTCCCCGCTTTTTCCAAGCAGGCCCGGTCCCTCTCGCGCGTTCTTGCCTCTCGGGCCCATGAGTCGAAGCTGGACACCCAGGGTCGGATCCTGGTCCCGCCGGCGTTGCGCCGACTCGCCGGTCTCGATCGCGACGTGGTGGTCATCGGGGCCATGGACCGGTTTGAAATCTGGCCCCGGAACAAATGGAGTTCGTTTGCTAGTGAGGCCGAGGCCCTCCTGGACGCCGCATCAGCGGAGTTGAGCTTCCATCCCGTCGACCCATCCACAGTCCAAGCCTAGGTTCCTACTCGCTTTCCCGAGTCTCCAGTTGACAGTTCGTTGTCTCTGGCCTAGAGTCGCTGTGGAAAATATTGGCCAAAAGTGGTCGATATGGGCGAGGACATGCTGCGCGGTCACCATCCTGCACGAATAGACGATAAGGGCCGTCTCAAAATCCCCTCCGCGTTTCTGGGCGCGTTGACGGAGTCGTCTCGCGACTTTTTCGTGACCTCGATCTCCGGCGAGTTCGTCAGGATCTATCCGCTTCACGCCTGGACCGAAATCGAAAAGCGTCTGGCCGCGATGCCTCAGGCCCACCCCGCGCGTCAGCGCTTTCTGGAACGCGTCAACTTTTTCGGGCAGGTGGCCCAAGTCGATGGGCAGGGTCGAATCCTGATTCCCCAGATTCTGCGAAAAATGGCGTCGATGGAGGGCGATGTGGCCGTCCTGGGCCAGCAGAATCATGTGGCGGTGTGGAACTCGAAGCGGCTTGAAGACAGACTCTTCGACAAGGACCCTTTCACGGAACTGGACGCGAAACAGCTCGCGGAGTTTGGGATCTGATGTGGAACCGAAACTCCCGGCCTTGGTCAATGAGAGCGGCCAAAGCGAGCGGCCGGTCCCGGCGATCCACGTCTCGGTGCTCCTGCGTGAGATTCTCTCGTTCGCGCCAAGCCCGACCGGACGCATCCTCGATGCCACGGTCGGCCTGGGCGGGCACGCCCATGCCCTTCTCTGCGAGCATCCCGGGGCCTCTCTGCTCGCCTTCGACCGCGACGAGAACGCCCTCGAGCTCGCCTCCAGACGCCTTTTGCCTTTCTCCGGCCGCGTCGAGTTCCGGCACGGAGACTTTCGAGAGGGACTTTCCGAAATCGCCCCCCAAAGCCTCGACTACGCGCTCGCCGACCTTGGGGTCAGCTCCCTTCAACTCGACGCGCCGGAGCGCGGTTTCAGCTTCCGATTCGATGCGCCCCTCGACATGCGCATGGATCAGCGAAGCGGGCGCAGCGCTTCGGACATTCTCAACACCGCTTCGGAGAAGGAGCTCGAACGCATCCTCACCGAATTCGGCGAGGAACCGAAAGCTCGCGCCATTGCCCGCTCCATCGTCATGGAACGGCGGTCGCGAACGCGATGGACGACGAGCGCTTTCGCAAGTCTGGTTCGCCGCGATGCCCGCGGACGCCCGGGTCTGGACCCCTCGACCCGAGCGTTCCAGGCCCTTCGAATCGCCACCAACTCCGAACTGCACGGTCTGGACGCTGGCCTTGAACGCATCGCCACGCTGTTGCGACCGGGAGGCCGGCTCGCGGTCATTGCTTTCCACAGCCTGGAGGACCGGGTGGTGAAGAACGTGTTCCGGTCCCTCAAGCAATCGGGCGGTTTTGACCTGCTCACTGTGAAACCGGTGGTCCCTCAAGACGATGAGACGCGGACCAATCCACGCGCCCGGAGCGCGAAGCTCCGGGTCATAGCAAAAGGCGAACGGAAATTCGCGGAGACCTCCTCGTGAAGGTCGATCGCATCCACGCCGTTCATGTCGAGGACTCGATCGACAACCGTCGGGTCGTACGCTCTCGCGACGATCGGATGTCGAAGGACCTGCTCTGGATCGGCGGCTTGGTCCTTATCCTCATCGGCCTCTTCGTGGCCTACGGGTGGCCTCGAGCGGCCTTGCGCGACACCGGCTCGACCGCCGGGAAGCTGCAGCGGGAGCAGGAAAAGCTGCAAGAGGCGAATCGCGAGCTTCGATTGGAGAAAGCGGCGCTCCAGGATCTGAAACGCGTTGAGATGATCGCCACCGATTCGCTGGGCCTGCACTCGCCTTGGGCGGCGAACGTGATTGTGGTGGAGCGACCTCAGAATCTCCCGAAAGACTCGCGGGTCGCCTCCAAGACGGTTCCCGGAGGTTCACCGCAGTGAGAGTCGATCGATACGACTCGCTCTCTACGCAATCCGGCACCTCTTCGTCCTTAAATCCGGTCGCCGCCGCCCGGAACAACGACCTGCGGCTTTACTTCCTGGCGGTGTGCGGCACGGTCTGGGCTCTCGTCATCGTCGCTCAGCTCTTCCACCTCCAGATTCTGCGCCACCGGCTGCTGCTCAAGGAAGCACAGCACCAGTCGGATCGAACGATCACGGTCAAAGCCCGGCGCGGCGCCATCGTGGACCGGAACGAGCGACCCTTCGCGATTTCGGTGGACGCTCCGAGCATCTACGCAGACCCTTCGGCCATGCAAAATCCCAAGGAGGCCACGCGTGCGCTCGCGCGCGCCCTCGGGTATTCAGCCAGCGAGCAGAAGGAACTCCTCGGCCTGCTCCGGCAGGACCGTTCCTTCGTCTGGATCAAGCGTCAGGTGGACCCGGCGATAGCCAGGGCGGTGCGGGAGTTGCGTCTTGAAGGCGTGGGCTTCGAGACCGAGAGTCGAAGGTACTACCCGAAACGTGATCTGTTGTCTCCGGTTCTGGGCTACGTGGGCCTCGACTCTCAGGGGATGGCCGGCCTCGAATACTCGCTGGACGAGGACCTTCGGGGCCGCGCGGCGCGGGTGACGGTAAGGCTCGATGCGCGGCGACGACCGATGGGCGAAATCGAAAAACCCCCCACGGAGGGCCGGAAGGTAACCCTGACCATCGACGAACGCATTCAGCATGTCACCGAGACCGCGCTCGGTGAAGCGATCCGGGACACCGGATCCGTCTCCGGGGTGGCGGTGGTTCTGGATCCGCGCACCGGCGAAGTCCTGGCCATGTCCAGCCTTCCCTCCTTCAACCCGAATCGGTTCGCGGCCTTTCCGGAGAAGGATAGAGGGAACCGGGCCATCGCGGATTCCTACGAACCAGGGAGCATCTTCAAGATCATCACCGCCGCCACCGCCCTTCAACAGGGGGTGGTTTCTCCGCTTGAAATCATCGATTGCGGAAACGGCTTCATCGAGATCGCCGGGATCAGGATCAACGACCATCACGTCTTCTCCTCCCTCACCTTCCAGGACGTCATCGCGAAGTCCAGCGACATCGGGGTGGTGCGGGTGGCGCAAAGACTGGGAAGCGAGAAGTTCTACGCTTCCATGAAGGCTTTCGGCTTCGGGGTCCGCACCGGGCTCGGTCTTCCCGGCGAAACCGGGGGTCTGTTGAGAAGCCCCCGGTCGTGGAGCGCTCTGTCTCTCGCGTCGATGTCCTTTGGCCAGGAAATCGGAGTCAGCGCCATCCAGATGGCGAGTGCGGCGGGAGTGATTGCGAACGGCGGCTACTGGATGAAACCGTATATCGTGAAGCGCATCGATGAACCGTGGGGCGAGATGGTCCGCGAGTTCTCTCCGGTGGCCGAGCGCAAGGTCATTGAGCCCGAGACCGCCGATCGCGTCATGGCGCTGCTCCGTGAAGTGGTTATCTCCGGCACCGGCAAAAAGGCCAAAGTAGAGGGCTTCGAGGTGGCCGGAAAGACGGGGACGGCCCAGAAGACCGATGCCTCCGGTCGCTATTCGATGATCGATCACGTGGCTTCTTTCGTGGGATTCGTTCCGGCCTCGCGGCCTGCCCTCGTGGTTCTGGTCTCCCTCGACACGCCCAAGGGCGCCCGCAACGAAGGAGGAGACGTCGCCGCACCTGTGTTCTCGCGAATCGCAAACGAAGCGGCGCGCCTCCTGGCCATCCCCCCGGACGACCCGACCCGGAATATTCGTCTCGTGACCTACTCTCCGGAAACCATCGCCCGCACGACGTTCGCGGCCGATCGACCGCGTGATCCCCTGAAACTCACAAGCGACGATCCCAGGATCATGCCCGATCTTCGCGGCCTTTCCCTGCGAGAAGCCGCCTTGATGGCGGCGAGGTACGGCCTCGCGGTTGAGATTCATGGCCGCGGGGTGGTCGCAGGGCACACCCCGTTCCCGGGCACACCCATCGAACCCGGAATGACTTGCTCTCTCGATCTCTCGTCGACCCCTCGACCCGGGTCTGAGCTTGCTGCCACCACGACGCCCAGGGCCGCCGGCGGCGCCAGGCCCAACCCGTGAACCTCGGGTCGCTCGCCCAGGCTCACCCAGGGGCAAAGATCCACGGTCCTCTAGATCTTGAGGTCTCGGGTCTATCCTACGATTCTCGTTCCGTCGGCCGGGGCCAGCTCTTCGCCGCTCTCCACGGGGCCAGGCAGGACGGGCTCGAGTTTGTAAGGGCGGCGAAGCGGCGGGGCGCCGTGGCCGTTCTCTCTGACCGAACCCCGCCCCTCCCTATTCCCTGGATTGAGACGGAGAACCCACGCGCCGCCCTCGCCGACCTTGCCGCGGCGCACTTCGGTCGACCCGCCGAAAAGCTGACCCTCGCGGGCGTCACGGGGACGAACGGCAAGACCACCACCGCATTCCTCATAGACGCGGCGCTCCGGAAGGCATCGAAGGTCACCGGACTTCTGGGAACGGTCGAGACCCGGATTGCGGGCCGACCGAAGGATTCGTCGCTCACCACGCCCGAGTCTCTCGACCTGCAGCAGCTTCTGCGGGAAATGGTCGACGAGGGCGTCACCCATGCGACGCTTGAAGTTTCCTCTCACTCCCTGGTTCAGGAGCGGGTGCGCGGGCTCAAGTTTCGCGCGGCCGTCTTCACAAACCTGACCCGCGACCATCTCGATTTCCACGGCGGCTTCGAGGCCTACTTCGAGGCGAAGAAGCGTTTGTTCGTCGATCATCTCCATCCGGAGGGATTCGCGATCGTGAATCTCGACGACGAGCACGGGAACGCCCTCGCCGAAAGCCTGCGGGGGCCGCGTTGCCGCACCTTCGGATTCACCCCCGGCGCTCACTACCGGCCGGAGGATCTCGACGTTTCACTCCAGGGTGTCCGGTTCCTGTGCACGACGCCCGGCGGACCGGTCCAGGTCCACTCGCCTTTGGTGGGGCTCTTCAACGTCAGCAATCTGCTGGGCGCCATCGGAGCGCTGATGGCGCTCGGTTTGACCGCGGCGGAAGCCGCCAGTGGTGTCTCCAGCCTCCCGGGCGTTCCCGGGCGCATGGAACGCCTGGACATCGGACAGCCTTTCTCGGTGATCGTCGACTATGCCCACACCGACGACGCGCTTCGGAACCTGCTCGACACCCTCCGCTCTCTCGGCCCCAAGAGGATCATCACCGTTTTCGGTTGCGGGGGCGATCGCGACCGGTCGAAGCGGCCTTTGATGGGCTCGGTGGCGGCCCAACGATCCGATCTGGTGATCGCCACCTCGGACAATCCGCGCAGCGAGCCTCCTCGGGGCATCCTTGACGAAATTGCCCAGGGGTTCAAGAACCACACCACGCCGTTCAAGTTGATCGTGGATCGGCGCGAAGCCATCGAAGAGGCCCTTCGAAGTGCCGGCCCCGGGGATCTGGTGGTGATCGCGGGAAAGGGCCACGAAGGAACCCAGACCATTCGGGAAAAGAAGCTTCCCTTCGATGATCGTCTGGTGGCGAAGGAAATACTCCGGGGTTTGGGACGCGACGGCGGAGGCTCGCATGCGCATCCTTGAGACTCTCTCCTGGGCCGAGATCGAGGCCGCCCTCGGGGCATTTGCGGTGGGGTCGCCGCTGGCGGGGGCCCGTGGCGCTTCCATTGACACTCGGACCCTCGATCCGGGCGACATCTTCTTCGCCTTGAAGGGCGAACGCGTCGACGGCCACGATCACCTCCGCTCCGCGCTGCAGAAGGGCGCATCCTGCGCGGTAATCAAGGGCCGAAGCCAGCCCCCGGCGGGCCTCTTTTCGCTGATCGTGGATGACCCGGAGAAAGCACTTTTCGAACTCGCCCGCCTGGTCCGATCCCGAAGCTCCGCGGTCTTTATCGCCATCACCGGCTCGGCCGGAAAGACCACGGCCAAGGAATTCACCGCCGAATTGTTGATAGGCAAGGGGCCGGTGCTGGCCACCAGAGGCAATCTCAACAATCATCTCGGAGTTCCCCTCACCCTGATGCGGCTCGAAGCCGAGCATTGGGCCGCGGTGATCGAGTGCGGCATGTCGCACGCGGGAGAGTTGTCGCGCCTTGCCCATTTGATTCGACCGAAGGTGGCCGCGATCACCAACGTGGCCGCCGTCCACCTCGAGTTTTTCGAATCGGTCGAACAGATCGCCGCGGCCAAGGCCGAGATCTTCGAAACCCTGGAGGCCTCGGACACCGCGGTGGCCCCGGCGGACGAACCACTTCTTTCGAATCGGGTCCTCGCCACCTCGGGCTCGGTTCGCCTCTTCGGCCTTGGCCCGCACTCCTCGATTTGCGCGACCGAGGTGTCGATGTCCCTGGAGGGTTCGCAGTTTCGGCTGCAAACCGACGGCTCTGGGACCGCGGTCACCTTGCCCGTCCCCGGACCGCATGCGATATCGAATTTTCTCACCGCCGCTGCGGTAGGGAGAGCGCTTGGAGTCTCCGCCCAAACCCTGGCGGAGCGCGCGCCGCTCTTGAAGACCGCGGGCAACCGTGGAGCGGTGAGACATCTTCAGGACGACATCCTTCTCATCGACGACACCTACAACTCAAACCCCAAGGCACTGCTCTCCGCCATCGAAACACTGTCGCTCGCCAAGGATCGACGCCGGGTGGCGTGTATTGGCGAGATGCTCGAACTCGGGCCGAGCGGCCGGCAGCTTCATCGCGAAGCGGGAGCTGCCATCGGCTCACGCGTTGACCTGCTGCTTGGCGTAGGCGCGCTCGCGAACGAAATCGTCCTCGGGGCGTCGGCTCTCTCGCCCCAGTCCAAGAAAGTGTTCGAGAACTCGGCCGAACTCGCCTCGAACATCGCCGATCTCGTGAAGGGCCGCGACGCCGTCCTGGTCAAAGGCTCCCGAGGAGTGCGCATGGAGCGCGTGGTCGAAGCCCTGGTCGCGGCTCACCCCGGAGTTCAAGTCTGATGCTGTACCACCTTCTTTTCGAACTGCGTGAGCAGATCGGCCTCTTCAACGTGGTCCGCTACATCACCTTCCGCACCGCCATCGCCACTCTTTCCGCCCTGCTCATCGTCCTGCTCTTTGGTCCTTGGACCATCGAACGTCTTCGCCGGCTCAAGTTCGGTCAGCAGATCCGGGGCGACGGGCCGGAGAGCCACAAGGCCAAGGCGGGAACACCCACCATGGGCGGAGTGTTGATCGTGGCGGGCACGCTGCTGCCCACTCTCCTGTGGGCCGACCTTACCAATCGAAACGTCTGGATTCTGATCTTCGCCACCCTGGCCTTTGGCGCCATCGGTTTTGCCGACGACTACATCAAGATCACCAGGAAGCGGAGCCTGGGCCTCACCGCCAGCCAGAAGATGAGCTTTCAGATCGCCGCGGCCATGGCCATCGGGGTCGGGCTCTATCTAGCCTCGATCGCAGACCCCGACGGCTTTTCGACCAAAGTGGTCTTCCCCTTCTTCAAGCGGCTCCAGCCCGATCTGGGCTTGTTCTACGTGTTCTTTGCGATTGTGGTTCTGGTGGGATCGACCAACGCGGTCAATCTCAC
>JANLSZ010000158.1:0-1670 GCA_031362685.1 Vicinamibacteria bacterium
ATCTTGGCAATGTCAAAAAAGAACGTTCGCGCGAAGCCACAGCAGCCGTCTCTCTTCGACGCGAACGGGGGTGAAGCCGAGCCGGTATTTGTGGCCCCGGCGATGGCGCCCGCGCCGCCTGAGGTTTCGCCGACGATGGAGAACGATTCGGCAGAACCGGTTGCCGAACCCATCCGGAAAGTGCCGGCTCGTCGGGCCACCGCCGAAAGCCTGGCCGAGAAGCAGCGCGAGATTTCCGTCTCGGAGTTCTTCGTCAAGAACCGGCATCTTCTTGGTTTCGACAACAAACAGAAGGCCTTGCTCACCGCGGTGCGCGAGTGCGTCGACAACTCCCTCGACGCCTGCGAAGAAGCGGGCATCCTGCCGGAGCTGCGCATCGAAATCCGCGAGCTGTCCGAGGAACGATTTCGGATCGCGGTGGAAGACAACGGCCCCGGCATCGTCAAGACCCAGATCCCCAAGGTCTTCGGCAAGCTCCTCTATGGCTCGAAGTTCCATCGCCTGAAACAGCAGCGCGGACAGCAGGGCATCGGCGTTTCCGCCGCGGGCATGTACGGGCAGCTCACCACCGGCAAGCCGGTCACCATCATTTCGCGCACCTCGCCGCAGACCGCCCCCCACCTCTTCGAAGTCACGGTCGACACCCGGAAGAACCAGCCTCTGGTTCTCAAGGAAGAGAAAACGGAGTGGGAGAAACAGCACGGCACCCGGGTGGAGATCGAGCTGGAGGCGAGCTACAAGAAGGGCCGGCGCAGCGTCGACGACTACGTCGAACAGACCGCCCTCTCGAACCCGCACTGCCGCGTGCTCTATTCGCCTCCCGGCTCCGAGACCATCACCTACGAGCGCGCCGTCCACGAGCTTCCCGAAGAGGCCAAGGAGATCAAGCCGCATCCGTATGGCGTGGAACTCGGCCGCCTGATGCGCATGTTTCAGGACACGACGGAGCGACATATCGCCACCGCGCTCAAGAACGATTTCTCACGCCTGACTCCCAAGGTGGTGGCGGAGATCCTGAAGATCGCCGAGGTTTCCGCGAAGGCGCGCCCGCGAGATCTCGATACCCCGGCCATCGAGCGGATTCACAAGGCCTTCACCAGGGTGAAGATCATGGCCCCGCCCACCGCCTGCCTTTCGCCGGTGGGAGAGGAGGCCTTGCTGAAGGGATTGCGCGCCCGATTCAAGGCGGACTTCTACGACGCGGTCACTCGCCCGCCCGCGGTCTACCGCGGCAATCCGTTTCAAGTGGAGGTGGCCCTGGCTCACGGCGGCGCCCTGCCCGGCGATGAGTTGATCGAGCTCTTCCGTTTCGCCAACCGCGTCCCCTTGCAATACCAGGCCTCGGCCTGCGCCATCACCAAGGCGACCATGAGCATCGACTGGCGCAGCTACGGGATGCAGATGTCGAAGGGAGCCCTCCCTACGGGACCCATGGTGCTGATGGTCCACATCGCGTCGGTGTGGGTGCCGTTCACCTCCGAGTCGAAGGAAGCGATCGCGCACTACACCGAGATCGTGAAGGAGCTGCGCCTGGCCCTCATGGAAGTGGGCCGCCGCCTGGGCATGCACATTCGTCGGGGCAAACGCGATGCGGCCGAGGCCAAGAAGCGCGGCTACATCGACAAGTTCATCCCCCACATCGGCATCGCCCTGCGCGAGATCCTCGGTCT
>JANLSZ010000201.1:0-8124 GCA_031362685.1 Vicinamibacteria bacterium
GTCCGTTTTGCGCCGGGCCGAAGCAACCCCGTCCAGCCACTACCAAGCCAGTCCGTTTCGCAGTGGGCCGAAGCAACCCCCTCCCACCACTACCAGCCCGCCATCAGTCTCGCCCTCAGTACCTCGGGGTCGGTGATGGGCAGATCGCAGGCGTAGTTGCGGCAGACGTAGACCGCGGGCGCGCCATCAACCAGGCCCTTGCCGCGCAAGAGCGGCAGGGATGCGGACGAACCGTCTCCCCGCGCGATCACGCGCCGAGAGAGGAACGTGGCGGCGAGAACCTTGTCGAGCGCCTTGGTCCGCTCGTCCGCCGGATCTCCCACCAGCACGATCTCCGAAGCACCGTTGCGAAGGAAGTCGAGGACGAGCAGAGACGTGGGGAACGCGCGCGGCTGCCTTTCGATGGCGACACCGTAGCTGGTGATGGCCCGGGCCGCGGCATCGCGGAAGGAGGCGCGATCGAAATGCACGCCGAGACGGGCCAGCGCCATCCCGGCCCAGGCGTTGGCCGAGGGCGTCGCGCCATCGTGGCCTTCGCGATGGCGGAGGAGAAGCGCCTCGTTGAAGCGCGAAGTCGAATAGAACCCGCCGTCCTTGGCGGGAAAGAGATCGAGGATCAGCTCGGCCAGTTCGCGCGCGCGCTCCAGCCACACCGGACCATCGGCGCTCCCGGCTTCGTAGAGGTCGACCAGCGCGCTGGCCAGGAACGCGTAGTCCTCCAGGAACGCCTCGCCCTGGGCCACACCCTTAAGTGACGATCGCAGCAACCGGCCGTCTCGGCGATGCGCGTCCCACAGGAACGTGGCGGCGCGGCCGGCCGCCTCCAGGTAGCGCGGCTCCCCGAACACCCGGCCGGCCTCCGCCATCGCCCCGATCATCAGACCATTCCACGCGGTCAACGCCTTGTCATCGAGAGCGGGGGGAACCCGCTTCGCCCGGGCCCCATAGAGAAGGCAACGGCCCTTGGCGATAATCGCATCGAGTTCCGCCGCGGAAAGGTTGTGCCGGCTGGCCACCTCCCCCAAGGAGAAGCGCGTGTTGAGAATGACGTGACCCTCCCAGTTCCCCTGATCGGTCACATCGTAGTAGTCACAAAACGCCGCAGCCTCGCTCTCGGCGCTGAACAGCCCCTCCACCTCGGATCTCGTCCAGACGAAGAACTTCCCCTCCACCCCTTCCGAGTCGGCGTCGGTGGCGGAATAGAAGCTCCCTTCGAGAGAGGTCATTTCGCGCAGGACGTAATCGAGAGTCTGCCGGGCCACGCGCCGGTACGCCTCGTTTCCGGTGACCTGAAACGCTTCGGTGTAGGCGCGGACCAACTGGGCGTTGTCATACAGCATCTTCTCGAAGTGCGGGGCCAGCCACTCGCGGTCGGTGGAGTACCGCGCGAAGCCCCCGCCGACGTGATCGTAGATCCCGCCCGCGGCCATGGCATCGAGAGTGGTCGTGGCCATGAAGCGCGCGCGACTCTCGGAATCGCTCCGGCCTTGACGAAGCAGCACCAGTAACGCCTGATGGGGGGGAAACTTGGGCGCCGACCCGAAACCGCCGAAGCGCGAGTCGAACTCGGACCCGCACTGCTCCTCGAAGGCGGTCCAGGATTCGAGCGATGGGTCGGCGGTGAGTTGAGCCTGGACGTTGTCGCGCAGAAACCCAGCCACCTTGCCGGCCTGTTCATCGAGTGCCCCTCTATCCTCGCGCCAGATCGCGGCGATACGCTGCACAAGGGTGCCGAAACCGGGACGGCCGTAACGGTCCTCCGGCGGGAAATACGTGCCCGCGAAGAACGGTTCCTGCCGCGGGGTGAGGAAGACGGTCATGGGCCAGCCGCCCTGGCCGCGATTCATGGAGAGGGTGGCCGCCATGTAGATGTCGTCGAGATCGGGGCGCTCCTCGCGATCCACCTTGATGCAGACGAAGCTCCCGTTCATGAGAGCGGCAATCGCATCGTTCTCGAACGACTCGCGCTCCATCACGTGGCACCAATGGCAGGACGAATAGCCGATGGACAGAAGGATGGGGCGATCCTCCTCACGGGCCCGGGCAAGCGCCTCCTCGCCCCAGGGATACCAGTCGACCGGGTTGTGCGCGTGCTGGAGGAGATACGGTGAGGTCGAGTGAATCAGGCGGTTCGAGGGTCGGGAGGGGGGGGTCGCGCTCATGCCGTCGATTCTGGCAGACCGGCGCGGGCCGGGCCTTTTGTTAGTCTCACGGGGCCCCATGGCCGGAATTCACCATCTCGCCCTTCGAGTAAGCGACTGCATCGCCTCCGCTGAGTTCTACGAGCGCGCCTTCGGCCTTCACGAAATCCGCCGAATCGAGACGGACGGCCGGGTGGGCGCGGTGTGGCTCCGCACCGGCGACAGCGTGATCATGCTGGAGCTTTCCCTGCGCGGCGCGGGCTCGGCCCAAGGATCGGGACACGTGCTCGTCTTCCCCACCCTTGACCTGGCCGCCGCCGAGAACCGGCTGCGCGAACTGGGCATTCCCGTGACCGACCGAACGCCCTGGACTCTCTACGTCGGAGATCCAGACGGTCATCGCACCGGCATTTCGACGTATCGTTTCGATGAAACGGCGTCGTGATAGCGTTCCGAGAATCGCCATGAAATTGCTTCTGGTTCGACATGCCATCGCGCTGGATCGTGACACTCCCGGGGTGTCCGACGACGTTCGACCACTCACTGAAGAAGGGGTCTCCCGCTTCAAGAAGACAGCGCGGTCTCTCGCCGCTCTGGTGACGGCGGACCTGGTTCTGACCTCGCCCCTCCTGCGGGCCAAACAGACCGCGGAGATTCTGGCCCGGCGGTGGACTGCGGTGCCGACCCGCGAATCGGAGCCTTTGGGAAACGGCTCACGGGTTCACTTCGAGGAAGTATTGGCTCGGCTCCCCGGGTCGACGGTGGCGGCGGCGGTCGGACACGAGCCGTACCTCTCGGAGTGGACCGCCGAATGGCTCGGAGCCTCGCGGGGAGAGAGCTTTGCCTTCAAGAAGGGCGGGGCCGCCCTGATCGAATTCGACGGCGACGTGGCCGAGGGCGCGGGCCGGCTCGTCTTCTTTCTGCCTCCGAAGGTGCTGAAGGATCTTTCGATCCGACCCTTCGAGCCGCCTGCCCAAGGTTAGGGACGGAACGGCCCCGTCTCAGGAACGATCGCCAAACAGGCTCACCATGAACACGGTGTCGCCTACCTTCAGTCGATCGCCGTGCTGAAGGACCGCGCGTTCCGTTCTCGTGCCATTCACCCAGGTGCCGTTGGTGGCGCCCAGATCATGCAGGACGTAGGAGTCGCCCTCCCGGTCGATCCGGCAATGCTGGGCGGAGGCCGCGTCCTCCGGAACCACGATGTCGTTCCGCCTCGACCGGCCCATCGACGTACGACCGGAGGGGGATAGATGGAAATTCTTTCCCGCACCCGGACCGGATAGAGCGCGCAAGATGGGATCCGAGTTCGCCGCAAGCGTCTTCTCGAGCAAGGTCTCATCTTCTATATGAACGATCTCTTCCTTGGCGATCTCCGCCTCGCGCGGAGCCACGATCCGGACGGGCGCGGCAATGGCGGGCGGCTGGTGGGGCGCCGAGGCCCCCATTCGTCGAACCAGAAGGACGACTATACCCAGCATCAAGAGACCACCCAGCGAAAAGAAGATGGCCGCCGCCCCCAGAAGGCCCGCCGAACTTCTCGGCCCCAGCCTGGGCGGGGCCGCTTCGGGGTCGAGGCTCTGGAGGCCTGGGTCCGAATCTGGCCGGGGAATAATCGCGCGCGCCAACAGCGATGCGTCGGCGACCTCCAGGCGGACATACTCGCCGCCAGTGATCTTCGCGATGCGTCGGAGCAGCTTCCCGTCCCCTTGACCCAGGCCCAGGGCGAAGATCGGAATCTGTCTGCTGGTCGCGGCATTCAGGGGATCTTCAAACTGCAGGTCGCCCTCCCGCACTCGCCCCGAAGAGACGAGCAGGAGAGCGCGAGAATCCGCCTCGCGGCTACCGAGATATTCGACCATGTCGAACAAACCATCCGGCAAGGCCACTCCCGAAGCGCCCGGATCAAAACCGCCGAGGGCTGAAGTCACGAGCACGCGATCCGAAGTGGAAGGAAGCACGATCCTCTTGTCACCGCTGAACGAGGCCACCGCCATTTCGGAGCGGGGGGGCAGCAACTCGAGTAGGGCCAGAATGAGATCCTGGCTCCTCTGAAGGTCGCCCCGCGTCATTCCAACCTCGTCGACGGCCACCGCCAGGACCAGCGGCGGCCGGGCCGGGGTCTCGTCCGCAGCCGGGGTCCCGGTCCCCGGGGCCATCTGTCCAAGGACACCTTGCGGCAGGACGAGGAGGACCACCAGCGGGAGCCCCGAACCGATCCCTTGCTTGGATCTCATCTTGACCATAAACGATCTTTTTAACACGATTTAGCGGACTACAATGACCCCCTCATGATCGAGCGACCACCGCTCAAGAACAATCTCCCTCTGGCGGCAGTGCTGTTCGTGGTCCTGGCCATCACGTCGATCGTGCTGATGGTGGCGGCGAAGCGCAGCCCCGACATCGGCACCGACTTCGCCGCTTCGGCCCTGCTGTTCGCTCTCTCGGTCATCAATCTCACCCTGATCCTGGTGGTTCTGTTTGTTCTGGTTCGCAATCTGGTGAGGGCCTTCCTCGACTCGAGGCGGGGGGTGGTTGGCGCACGTCTCCGCCTGCGGCTCGTTCTCGCCCTCCTCGTGATGGGCCTCCTGCCCGCTCTGATCCTGATTGGCGTGGGCGGCTCGCTCATCCAGGACAGCTCCTCCCGCTGGTTGAGTTTCGATGCCGCCGGAGTCGCGGGCGCGGCCCAGGCCGTGGCCGTCCGAGTGGAAGAGGAACGGGTGCGCGCGGTACGGGCACTGACCTCGTCGGCCGCATCGGAGCTGGGTCGGCGGCGTCTCAAGGATCCGACGGCGCCCCTCGCTTCCCAGGGCCTGGGCCTGCCCGTCGACACCGATCTCCTGATCGTTCTCAACGCGAAAGACGAGGCCGAGGCCATCTACGGGCGCTCACCGCTTCTGACCAGCGAGATGGCGAGCCTCGCCAACGAAGCTCGGGCGGGAAGGCTGGCCGAACTCTCGGCCAAGCGGGACGGCGAAGACCTGCGGCTCGCCGCGCGCGTGGTGCCGGACGCTCCCGGCTACGTGGTCATCGCGGGTCTGGGGGCGAGCGTCGATCAGGGCGCCCTGGTCGCCAACCTCGACAGACGCCTCGACACTTTCGAGAAGCTGCGCGCCGCCCGCGTTCCTATCTCTTCGCTCTACATCTCCTTGTTCCTCTTCCCCGCCCTGCTGACTCTGGTGGGCGCGTCGTGGCTGCCCTTCGTTCTCGCGAGACGGTTCGCGCGGCCGGTGAGGAACGTGGCCCTCGCGGCCGAGCGCATCGCCGCGGGCGAACGCGGGGTGAGAGTCGAGAAGGACGAAACCGACGAAGAGTTCGTGAAGCTCATCCAGTCGTTCAATCTCATGTCGGAGAAGCTGGCGCGATCGGAAGAGGAGGTGGAATTCTCGCGGTCGGATCTCACCCGCAAGAACCTCGAGATCGATGAACGCCGCCGGCTGATGGAGACCGTGCTCGAGACCATCGGCACCGGCGTTCTCGTGGTGAATGCAGATCAGAATGTCCAACGAGTCAACTCGGCCGCTTCACGTCTTCTGGGCGGCGACCCCACCAGGATTGTGGAGTCATCTCTCAGCTCTCTCCTGCCCCAGGAAATTGCCGGCGAGGTCACCCGGTCCATCGCTCGCGTCCTGGAAGGCCGGTCCACCCACTTCGAACGCGATCTTGCCCTGTTCGGCGCGCGCGGGCGACGCGAGGTGAGGTTCCGGGCGGCGCCGCTCGCCACTCCGGGTCAGGCTCCCCCCGGCGCGGTCATTGTTCTCGAAGACGTGACCCCTCTGATGCAGGCTCAGAAGGTGGCGGCCTGGGGCGAAGTCGCCCGCAAACTGGCTCATGAAATCAAGAATCCCCTGACCCCCATCAAGCTCTCGGCCCAACGCGTGCGCAAGGCGCATCTGAAGGGCGCCGCCGATTTCGACCGGGTTCTTTCGGAGTCGATCGATGCCATCGTGGCCGAAGTGGACGCCCTTCAGCATCTGGTCGACGAGTTCGCGCAGTTCGCCCGCCTTCCCCCCTCACGGCCGGTCGAAGGCTCATTGAACGCGGTGGTGGAAGCGGCTCTCGCCCTCTACGAGACCGCGTACCCTCAGGTGTTGCTCGATCGAAAGCTCGACCCCGACCTTCCGTCCCTGCGCCTCGATGGACCTCAGATCAAGCGGGTGGTGATCAATCTGGTCGACAACGCCATCGCCGCGCTCGGAGAGAAAGGATCGATCGAAATTGGAACAACGTTCGATCCCACGACCAGGCGAGCGGCCCTGACCGTGGCCGACACCGGGCCCGGCGTTCCCACCGCGAGCCGCGAGACGATATTCGCGCCCAACTTCTCGACCAAGAGAAAGGGCAGTGGTCTAGGCCTCGCCATCGCGCGCCGCATCGTCGAGGATCACGGCGGCGAGATCCGCGTCGAGGACAACACCCCGCGCGGCGCGCGTTTCGTGGTCGAGCTTCCGGCTTAGGAGGGGTCGCTCACGAATCGAAGCGCGGTGGCCGGCTCGCCCGGCCTTCACGATCTTGTCTAAGCTTCGGGGAATGGAATCTCCCTTCCCGCTCCCGCTCTCCGCGTACGCGCCTCCGGGGCCGGGCGCGAGCCTTATTGACGTCCTTCAGTCCCGGATCGAGGCCCAGCCGTTCAATCTCGCCGCGAGTCTCATCTTCGCTCTCGCCATCCTCCATACGTTCATGGCCAAGCGGCTGACCGTCCTGGCTCACCACACCCAGCAGGCCCACGACGCCCGGCAGCAGAAGGCAGGAGAAGAGCCCACGCCCAGCATCATGGCCGGATTCCTCCATTTTCTGGGCGAGGTCGAGGTGATCTTCGGCCTGTGGGCGGTGGTCCTCGCCGGCGCCATCGCGTGGTCACAGGGCCTGGCCGCGGCCAGGCACTACTTCAACGATTCGGTGAACTACACCGAGGCGCTGTTTGTTTTCGTGATCATGGCGCTCGCCTCGACCCGGCCCGTGCTCGATCTCGCCGAAGACGTGCTGCGCCGAATCGCGGCCCTCGGCAGGGGCTCGCCCCTCGCGTGGTGGCTGACCATCCTCACCGTCACGCCGCTCATGGGATCGCTCATCACCGAGCCCGCGGCCATGACCATCGGCGCCCTGCTCCTGTCGAAACAGTTCTATTCAAGGAAGCCGTCGCTTACTCTCTCCTACGCGACCCTGGGTCTCCTCTTCGTCAACATTTCCGTGGGCGGCACCTTGACCCACTTCGCAGCACCTCCGGTCCTGATGGTCGCGAGGCCATGGGGCTGGGGTCTCGCCTTTATGGCCGCGAACTTCGGGGTCAAGGCGGTCCTTGGGATCGCCGCGGCGAGCGCCGCGTTCCTGATCCTCTTTCACCGGGAATTGCGGGCGCTCTCACCTCTGGAGCCCGCGCCGAAAGGACCGCGGACGCCCTGGATCATCACCGCGACCCACCTCGCCTTCATGGCCTTCACCGTGGCCAACGCCCATTATCCGGTGCTCTTCATCAGCGGATTCCTCTTCTTCCTGGGCTTCGCGAAGGCGACCGCGGCGCATCAAAGCGACATGGACCTCAGAAGTCCCCTGCTCGTGGCCTTCTTCCTCGGGGGCCTGGTGATGCACGGGGGCCTGCAGGGGTGGTGGATCGAGCCGGTCCTCGCAAGCCTCTCGACCACCCCGCTCTTCTTCGGCGCACTCGCCCTCACCGCGTTCAACGACAACGCTCTCATCACTTTCCTCGCCACCCTGGTTCCGGGCCTGAACGACGCCGCGAAATACGCGGTGGTGGCGGGCGCGGTGACCGGCGGCGGACTCACGGTCATCGCCAATGCCCCGAACCCGGCCGGCCAGGCGATCCTGAGCCGGTATTTCGAGGACGGCGTATCCCCGTTGTATCTGGCGCTCGGGGCGTCGATCCCCACCGCCATCATGTGCGCGGCGATGCTGCTGCTCTGACTAGTGTCCCGTACAGAAGTACATTGCATGAGTCGGCGCTGAGGCGCCCGGAACGCAAGAC
>JANLSZ010000217.1:0-35093 GCA_031362685.1 Vicinamibacteria bacterium
TTAGGCCCTAGGTTTCATGCGCTACTGCTTGAGGGTGACTTTCTGCACGCGCCATCCCTGGATCTCGGCGGTGTAGATTTCATTGGGGAACCGGCAGTCCATCATGTGGATGCTGGCGAACTCCTTCGGGGCAACCCCGGCCCGGCCAAACCGGCCGAGCACGGTGCCGTCGAGCTCCATCTTGTAGATATCGCCCGTCCGGTCGATCGCGCGCGCGTCGATGGTCGTTCCCGCGGAGTTGGAACTGTAAAGATACTGGTGCGGGCCGGGAGAGATGCAGATGCCCCACGGCGCGCCCACGTTGTCGTACACCGCCTTCTGGTTCAGATCGTTGTCGAGCACGACGATTCGCGAGTTGCCCCGGTCGCCGACGTACACGTTCCCCTTCTCATCCACCTGCATGGTGTGGGGGGCGTTGAACTCCAGGGGGTTCGCCGGATTGCCGCGCTTTCCCGCCGACTTGATGAAGCGGCCGTTTTTGTCGTATTTGACGATGCGCGCATCGGTATAGCCGTCGGAGATGAAGATGTTGCCCTGCGCATCCCAGCCGATGTCGGTCGGCCGATGGAAGGAATACGGCCGGTTGGCTCCGGAGAAGGGCGCGGTTCCCGGCATCATGGCGAGCTGATCGAGGGCGTCTGGACGCTTGCCCAGAACCATGAGGAGCTTGCCGGCGGGGTTGAATTTCATGACAATGTTCGGACCTTCGTCCACGGTCCAGACATTGTCGTCCTTGTCGACACGCACCGAGTGGGCGAAGCCGTAACCGTAGCTGTCTTTTCCAAACTCCTTGACAAAGTTCCCCATCGCGTCGAATTCGAAAAGGCGGGAGGCGCCGCTGCGGGTGAAGATGTAGAGGCCATGCTTCGAGTTGGTGGCGACACCGATGCCTTCACCCATGTAGAGGCCGGGAGGCATCTTGTAGGGGATGACCGCGTCGTACGGTATCTCCGGTGTGGTCGCCCTGGCCTTGGCCGAGGGCCCGGAGCCCGGGGCCTGGGCGAGAGCGGAAGATCCGTAGAACAACAGACCCGCAACTGCGGGAACGAAAAGACGCAACTTCATCATCATGCCTTCCTCCGAGCCGGGCCTCCTGACTACACGCAGGCTAAGCCGCTACTTTGTTGATATTGACTCTATGCGTTAGGACGTACTTTGTAAAAACTCGTGGTTTTCGGACTGGGAACAGACAGCCTAGCGGGCCGCCTTGAGCGTGAACTTCTGAACCCGCCAGTTGGCCAGCTCGCCGATGAGCAACTCGTTCTCGTTGCGGCAGTCGATCGAGTTGACCAGACTGAACTGCTTCGGCAGTTTGCCCGCCGAGCCAAACTTGCCCACCACGGTTCCGTCGAGCTTCACTTTGTAAATGGTCGCGTCGTCCATGCCTTCCGGGTCGCCCGAGTGCGCGATGTAGAGGTATTGGGTCGGCCCCGTGGTCATGCACATGGTCTGGGGCGTGCCGATGTCCTTGAACTGGGATTTGTAGTTTCCATCGCCATCGAACACCTGGATGCGTTTGTTGCCGAGGTCGGCGGCGTACACATTGCCCTGGGCGTCGACGGCCACGCTCTTGACCCCGTTGAACTGACCGTTCTCGGCCCCGGTCTGTCCCCAATGCTTTATGAATCGGCCGTCCTTGGCGAGCTTCACGATTCGATTCGTGTTGCCAACCCCATCCGCGACATAGATGTTGCCGGCTTTGTCCCAGGCCACGTCAGTGGGGCGGTTGAAGGAAGAGCCCGGCACGCCGGACCCGGGAGGCCCCGGAGGGGCGCCGCCAAAACCCCCACCGCCTCCGCCACCGCCAGGGCCGGGTGACGCGCCGGGCATGGGAGGCGGAGGAGGCCGCACCGGAATGGTCTCGGGCTTTCGGCCGAGAACGAGGGCGACGTTCCCCTCGGAATCGAACTTCACCACCTGGTTCGCCGCCTGATCCACGGTCCAGACGTTGTCCTGAGAATCGACCCGCAGACCGAATGCGGCGTTGAAGCCATAGACCTGCTGGCCCAGTTCGCGCACGAACTTGCCCGTTTTGTCGAACTCGTACATTCTCGAGCCGTTGCGCGCGAAGGTCCGGTTGTCGCCGATGCCGGCCCAGGGATGGCCGGTCCGCGTGTAGACGAAGATCTGCCCCTTGGAATTCTGCCCGACGCCTCCGATTTCACCGAGGGAGAGGTCGATGGAAGTCTTGAGCAGGTCGGCGTTGGCTTCAAACGGAATCTCGGGGACCGCAGTCTGCGCCCCCACCGAGGCGCTGGCCGCCAGGAACGCCACGGCCGCAAAAGCTTTGAGTGTCTTGGTCATCGCAGTCTCCTAGTTCCCCGCCTTGGCGGCTGGCAGCGGCTTGAGCACAATCTTCTGCGCACGCCAATCGTTGATCTCGGCGGTGTAAATCACGTTGGGATCGCGACAGTCCATCTGATGAATGGTGGCAAATTCGCCGGGCGCCTTTCCGGCTCGGCCGAACTTGCCGACGATGGTGCCATCAAGCTCCATTTTGTAAACCTCGCCCGTGTATTCGGCGGGACCGGCCGGCGCGCTGTCGGGCCAGGAGTTGGACGAGTAGAGATACTGCTTGCCCGGGTTCTTGGGACCGGGACCACCCGAGACACACACCGCCCACGGATTGCCCACGTTGGTGTACTCCGCCTTCCAGTTCAGATCGTTGTCGAGCACGACCACCCGGGCGTTGCCGCGGTCGCCAACATAGACGTTCCCCTGGAAGTCCATGGCCAGGGAATGGGGCGTGTTGAACTGAAGATGACCGTTCCCTCTCGTGCCCACCGCTTTGACGAACCGACCGTTCTTGTCGAACTTGACCACCCGCGCGTCGGAGTAGCCGTCGGAGACGAAGATGTTGCCCTGCTGATCCCAGCCGACGTCGGTTTGACGGCCGAAGCGGTTCCGCAGATTGCGCCCGTGGAAAGCGCCGTTGCCAGGCATGTTCGAAAGCATAGCCACCGGGTCTTCGCGGCGGCCAACCGTCATCAGCACCCTGCCGTCGGGGCTGAACTTGATGAGCATGTCCGTGCCCTCGTCCACGGCCCAGACGTTGTCTTCAGCGTCGACGCGCACTGAATGCGCGAAGGAGAACCCGTAAATGCCCTTGCCAAACTCCCGGGTAAATACTCCCTGCGGCGAATACTCGAAAAGCCGAGTCTCGTTGGCGCGATGGAAGATATAGACGTTCCCTTTCGAGTTGGTGGAGATCCCCATGTTCTCGCCGGTGTAGATCCCGGGCGTGTTCTTGAAGAAAGGAACCGCCTCATGAGGGATGACCGGAACATCGGTCGCCGTCGCTCGGGTCTGCGCCGATACAGGGCGAGAGACCTCCTGAAAACCCACCAGCAGCGCGCCGACGAGCGCGACAAAGGTGAGCGGGAACGCAAGACTTCGCTTCATACGCGACAACCTCCCCGGAAAAAGGCGCACCGCCCAAGCGCGACCGTTGAGGGAACCGTACTTGCTCCGGATCACAGTGTCAAGAATGATCTTCTTGCGAACCCGGTTTCACGCCGGTGGCCCCAAGCCTGTGGTCACCGGCGTGGAAGTCTGACCTAGTTGGGAGCTTTGTAGCGGAACTCCTGGCCGACCATCTTGGCGGGATCGGCGCCCGGCTTCGGCTTGAACTTCACCACGCGACCATTGAAGACCTCGGCTACGTACAGGTTGCCTTCCTGGTCCACGGTGAACTGGTGCGGGCCGGCTAACTGGCCGAGCTGAGGACCGGGGCCACCCCAGCCGTACTTGTAATTGCCGTTGAGGTCATACTTCAAGAAGCGCTGGGTCCCGCCGTCCGACACCCACAGGGTCTGGTCAGCCGTGATCATGTGGAAATAGGGGGAGGACCGCAGGCCGAGGACGAACATGTCGAGGAACTTGCCATTCTCGTCGAAGACCTGAATCCGGTGATGTCCGCGGTCAGCAATGAACAGCCGGCGATCCTTGCTGATGGAGATGGAGTGGACGGTGTTGAATTCGCCGGGCCCCGGGTTCTTGGGATCCTTGGGCGCGGTGCCCCAGTCCTTGATAAAGGTCCCGTCCTTGGCAAACTTCGCCACCCGTACGCCACCATAGCCATCCGTGATGAAGAACGTGCCGTCCGGAAGCCAATCGATGTCGGTCGGCCGGTCGAACAACACACCGGCGTCACGTCCGCGCTTCCCCTTCGTCCCTAGAGTCATGACCAGTTTGCCGTCGTAGGTGAACTTGAAGATCTGGTGAAGCTGGTCGTCGATGATCCAGACATGCTTCTCCGCATCGTAGGGGCTCATCTTGATCTTGTGGGGCCCGCGTCCGCAAAACGCCTCGAACATGCTGTCTTTGTCCGCCCAATGCTGGACCTGATTCCCGTTCCGGTCCACCACGAAGATGACGTGATGCATCCGACGCTCCCAGCCGCGCTTGGGGGTCGCCTCGCAGGTGGCGCCCAGTCCGTCGGGATTACCCGTCGCATTCCCGCGATTCGTGGTGCGGGTGGCGTAGTTGGGATCCCCGGAAGGCTGGCCCAACATCCCGTACGCGGTCCATGGCTTGGCGCCCTCGGGCAGCGGCAACTCTCCGCGCATGGCGATCCAGATGCGATCAGGGCTCTCCGCATAAACAGCCCCATTCGATCCCCAGGTCCAGCCGGCGTGCTTGATGCCGTCAGGGCCGTCGGGCAGCGGCTTCGGCCAGTCCGGGTCGAACATGTACGGCCCGAACTCCTCCTGCCCGCCTCTCTCTGCGGCCTTCTGCTGGGTGAATGCCAACGGGGACAGCAACACTGACGCCGAAACGGCGGTGAAGCCAAGAAGCACGAGACGCCAAGGAGCGCGCATCATTAACGACCTTTCCGGTTAGTGGTTCTTTGGGGGGACACGACGATCTCGCGCAGCGTAGGCCGTTTTTCGCCCGCCTGTCAAGGAAAAAAACGGGCCGATTACCCGTCCGCGATCAGGCCGCCACCGGACTCGCGTCGGCCACCACGGGCGCCTTGCCGCTGAGCACCAGCAGGCAGCGCCTCACCGACTGGGCCAGGATCAGAACCATGCACGACATCATGACCACGGTCGCGATCGAGTCGACGTAACCGGTCACGGCGGTGGCCGGATCCTGAGTGAGCGGCCAGAAGTTGTCCCGAACACTCAGGTAACCCGCGGTCATGGTGGTTACGGTGACAAACGAGAGCGGGACCACCGTGGCCCAGACGTACTTTGCCCGTCCCATGTTGATGAGCATGGTGGTGCCGATCGCGAGCCCCACCCCGGCCAGCAGCTGGTTCGCGATTCCAAAAAGCGGCCACAGCGTGCTGATACTGCCGGTCCACAGGAAGTAGGTCCAGGCCGAAACGATGACGATGGTGGAGATAAATGCCGGCCAGAAGGCGTCCGTCTTCTCGAAGGGCTTGTAGATGCGGCCGAGGAACTCCTGAATGATGAACCGCCCCACCCGCGTCCCGGCATCCACAGTGGTCAGGACGAAAAGGGCCTCGAACATGATCGCGAAGTGGTACCAGTAATCCATCAGACCGCGCATTCCAGGCATTGCTGAGAAGATCTGCGCCATGCCGAGGGCCAGTGACACCGCTCCCCCTGGCCGACCGATCACGTTCTCCCCCACCGCGGATTGCAGATCCAGCAGATTGACCATGGGCATATTGAGAGTCGCGAACGTCGCGGGAAGAGTGTTGACGGCGTAATAGTCGCCCGGGTACAAAGCCGTGGCGGCTATGAGCGCCATGACGCCCACCACGCCTTCCACCAGCATGGCCCCATAACCGATCGGCCGGATGTCGCTTTCCTTGTCCACCATCTTCGGCGTGGTGCCCGTCCCGATGAGGCCATGGAAGCCGGAAATCGCGCCGCACGCGATGGTGATGAAGACGAACGGAAAGAGCGCGCCCGGGATGATCGGGCCGCCGCCGTCCACGAACTGGCTGAACGCCGGGGCATGTAGTTGGGGGTTGACGATGACCACGCCCAGGGCCAACAACCCGATCGTGCCGATCTTCATGAACGAACTCAGATGTCCGCGAGGCGCGAGGAGCATCCAGACGGGCAGAACCGACGCCGCGGTCGCGTAGATGGCCATGGCGATAATGATCTCGTGACGGGTCAAGGTGAACATCGCGCCCATCGAAGAGGCCGCGAGCGGCTTGCCCAGGATCACGGCCAACATGAGCAGGACCACGCCGATGGTCGTCGCTTCGCCGGTATGGCCCTTGCGGAAGACGAACATGTAGAAACCCATGAACATGCCGATGGGGATGGTCATGGCGATCGTGAACACACCCCACGAACTCTCCGCCAGGGCGTTGACCACCGCGAGCCCCAGGCCGGCAAGGGCGATGGTGATGATGAAGAGAATGGCGAGGGCGGCCGTGACGCCGGCCGCGGACCCGATCTCGACCCTCGCAATCTCCGCGAGCGACTTGCCGCCGCGGCGGGTCGAGGCCCAAAGCATGACGAGGTCGTGCACCGCGCCGGCGAGACAGCAGCCGGCGATCAGCCAGATGAACCCCGGCGCGTAGCCGAACTGCGCGGCGAGCACCGGACCGATGAGCGGCCCCGCCCCCGCGATGGCGGAAAAGTGAGAACCGAACAGAACCCAGCGGCTGACCGGATAGTAGTTCTGTCCGTCGGAGCGCTCGTGCGCGGGGGTGACGCGCGCATCGTTCAGTACCAGTACCTTCGCAGCCAGGAAAGCGCTGTAATAGCGATAGGCAATCACACAAATGCCGATGAAGGGCATAAGGAGGTACAGAGCGTGCATGGGCCGGGATGCTATCCCACTCGCGGCGTGCGCCGCCTCGGCCATCTGACGGATCATCGGAATTCGAAGGGTCGAGGCGCAGGGATATGATCGGACCCCCGTGAACTGGCGCCAACTCCGCGACAACGCGCGCGACTTCATGCACGGGATGGCCTACGGGCGCTACGAACACCACCTGCGCCAGCAGACCATGGAACTGAACGACCTGTTCGTGACCATGTGCTACCTGGAGCTGGTGGGATTACCCAACCCGGTGGCCCTCCACCTGCTGGAGATCTACCCGTATCTCCTGGACGAGTTCCACCTCTGGCACCGGAGGATGGGCTTCCAGCGCTCGCCGCTTGAAGATCTGAACTGTTGTTGAGCGACATGCGCCGGTTGTCCGATCGCCGGATTCTTTTCTTCGGCGGCAAGGGCGGCGTGGGCAAGACCACGTGCGCCTCGGCCGTGGCCCTCGCGGCCAGCCGGCGGGGCAAGCGCGTGCTCCTCGTCTCCACCGACCCCGCACATTCGACGTCCGACATCTTCGAGACACCGTTCACGTCCGTCGAGCGAGAGATCCTGCCCGGCCTCTCCGGTCTCGAGATCGACGTCGATGTTGAATTACGCCGCTATGTGGATCGCGTGAAGGAGCAGATCTCGAAACTTTTCAGCCCCTCCGTCCTCAAGAAGTCGGAGGGTCAGATCGAGCTGGCCGCGAGCATGCCCGGGGCCGAGAGTGTGGCGCTCTTCGACCGGATGACCGAGCTGATGATCGATCGTAAACACGCTTACGATCTGCTCATCTTCGATACCGCACCCACCGGACACACCCTGCGGCTGCTCCAGTCCCCGGATTTGTTAGTGACCTGGGTCGCGGCATTGACCAAGGCCCGCCGCGCCATGCTGCCCCCGGATCTCGACCAGCCCGATCCGGTGCTTTTGGCACTCGAGCGGCGACAGGACCGCCTCGAGGAAGTCAGGGCGAGGATGATCAGCAGGGGGACGACCGCCTTCGTGCTCGTGACCATTCCCGAGCGCCTTCCTATCGAAGAGGCGGCCCGCTCGCTGGAGACGCTGGGCGAGGTGGGAATCGAAATCGGCCAGGTTGTCGTAAACCGCGTCCTTCCACCCCACGCGACCGGCGAGTTCTACGAGTCGCGGCGGCGTCAGGAACAGGTGTACCTCGACGAGATCGACCGGCGCTTCGCCCCCCTTCCCCGCCTGCGCGTGCCCCAGCTGGACTCCGACATCCACGGCCTTCAAAGCCTCGAGCGCATCAGCGCGCTGCTACAGTGTTGAGATGACAGAAGCCGCCGCGCCGGGCCGGACCGTGAACACTCCGGGCCAGGTGCTCTTCGCCAGCCTGGTGGGCACGACGATCGAGTTCTTCGACTTCTACATCTACGCGACCGCGGCCGTACTCGTTTTCCCAAAGCTGTTCTTTCCGGCCGCAGATCCCGCCTCGGCCACCCTCGCTTCCCTCGCGACCTTCGCGATTGCGTTTCTCGCGCGCCCGATCGGCTCGGCCCTCTTCGGACACTTCGGCGACCGGGTCGGGCGAAAGGCCACGCTGGTGGCGGCCCTTCTGACCATGGGTCTGTCCACGGTCGCGATCGGTTTGCTCCCTAGCTACCACACCATCGGCATCGCCGCGCCGCTTCTACTGGCCCTTTGCCGGTTCGGTCAGGGCCTCGGGCTGGGCGGCGAATGGGGCGGCGCCGTGCTCCTGGCCGTCGAGAACGCGCCTCCCGGAAAACGTGCCTGGTACGGCATGTTCCCGCAATTGGGCGCGCCGGTCGGCTTCTTCCTCTCCGGCGGGATATTCATCGCTCTGTCTCGATGGCTCACCGACGAACAGTTCTTCTCGTTCGGTTGGCGCCTGCCCTTTCTGGCCAGCGCCGCCCTCGTCATCGTCGGCCTCTATGTGCGGCTCTCGATCACCGAAACCCCGGTGTTTCAGGTCGCGGTCGCGCGCAGCGAACGCGTGAAGGTGCCGATCGTGGTCGTCTTCCGCGACTATCCGAAAACGCTCGTGCTCGGCACGATGATGTCGCTCGCCACCTTTGTCCTGTTCTACCTGATGACGGTGTTCGCCCTGTCCTGGGGCACGTCCGCCCTGCATTACACCCGCGAGACATTCCTGATGCTGCAGTTGCTCGGCGTGGTGTTCTTCGCGATCACCATCCCGGTCTCGGCGGTCCTGGCCGAGCGCGGGCGGCGGGTCACTCTGATCTGGGTCACCATCGGCATCGGCGCTTTCGGACTCGTCATGGCGCCGCTTCTGGAGGCCGGAATCATGGGCGTCGCGGTAACCATGATCGTAGGGCTGTCGCTGATGGGGCTGACCTACGGGCCGCTCGGCACCATGCTTTCCGAACTCTTCCCGACCTCGGTCCGCTACACCGGCAGTTCGCTGACCTTCAACTTCGCCGGGATATTCGGCGCGTCGTTAGCGCCTTACATAGCGACGTGGCTCGCTACCAACTACGGACTGCGGTACGTCGGTTACTACCTGACCATCGCCGCGGGCATCACCCTCGTGGGTTTGCTGGCAACGGGCGAGACCAGGGACGCCGACCTGCGCGCGTAGCCTTGGCCTCGGTCAGTCGAAGGAGGGCAGGCTCCCAACGCCCAAGCCCTTGTAGAGGAACCTCTGCACCCGCTTCCCCTCGTAGGTTTCGGTGATGTAGAGATTGCCCCTCGAGTCCGTGGCGATGTTGTGCGGGCCGTAGAACTGGCCGGGCCAGTGGCCCGCGCCGCCGAATCCCGCGACCACTTCAAGGGAATCGCGCCGTAGTTCCCAGACGACTTCATTGGTGCCATCGGTCAGGAAGATGAACTTCTGAGCGGGATCGCTCGAGAAAACCATGTCCCAAGCCGAGCCGCTGCCCCGTGTGTTCTTTTCGATGAACCCTTCCTTCACGAACGCGCCGTCCTTCTTGAACACCTGGATGCGATCGTTCGTGCGGTCGCAGACGTAGACGAGTCCGTCCTTGGCGATACGCACGGCGTGGACGACCCGGAACTGCGACGCGGGCGGGTCCTTTGGATTGTAGGCGCTCGCATCTTCCGCCTCGATGCCGCCGCGGTCGGTGGCGCTCTTGAAAAAGCTGTCGTCCGGCTTCTTGCCATAAGCGCCCCAATGGCGCTTGTACGCCCCGGTGGCGGCATCGAAGACGATGACGCGATGGTTGTGATAGCCATCGCCCACATAGAGCTCATTCGTCGCCGGATCGACGGTCAGGCCCGCGGCCCCGCCGAGATTCTCAGTATCGTTGCTGCCCTGGCTCTTTCCCTGGCGGCCGATCTGCATCAGGAAGTTGCCGGCCCGGGAGAACTTCAGGATCTGCGCATCCTTGGCGCCGCCGCCGGCCGTCCAGACGTTGTCTTTGTGATCGACGTAGACCGTGTGTTCGGACTACGCCCACTCGTACCCTTCGCCCTTGCCCCCCCACGACGAGAGGAGATCGCCTTCCTGGTCGAACTCGAGAATGGGCGGGGCGGCCTGCCATTTCGACCGGATCTCGTTCCCTTTCAGCGTCGCCGGACGATGGATGATCCACACGTGGTCCTTCGCGTCGACGGAAACGCCGATGACCGAACCCACGAGCCAGCGATTGGGCAGAGGTTTCGGCCACATCGGGTCGACCTGGAACATCGGGACCTCGCTCTTCGAACTCTGGGCTTCGACCGGCCATTCAAAAGCCGCGTAGGCAACGCCGGCGCAGGCCGCGGCGACGATCAGCAGACCTGAGTTGCGGTAAGACCGCTTCCTGTGGTTCACGAACACCTCCTGTCAATCCGCTCTATTGTTTTTCGCTGACTATTGTGTGGCTGAACTTGACGCCTTGCGCGCTCGTTCCGTGAGGGGTTTGGGTGTTCGTCTTTCCATCGCGGGAGATCGTTTCTCGATTTGTGGACACGACCTTGCCGCCCTTCTTGCTGATGATCTCGAACGTGTAGTCATCGATCTTCGTCAGCGCCGCAGTATCTCGATTTGGATCACCCGTGACCGGATTGTCTTTTCCGTCGAACTTCCCGCTCCACTCGTTGTGGATGGCTTTCCCCGACGCATCGACGGCATCGTTCGTGAACTTCAATCCGTCTTCGATCGCCTCTATCTTGCCCTGGCCACTCTTCGGCGCGAGGTCGGCGGGATCGTACTTGGACTTGGCCAGATTGGTTTTCCAGTTCCCGCTGAATACGTCTGCCGCCCACGTCGGGCTCACGGCGAAAGACAGCACCATGGTTCCCAAGACAAATGTTCTTCTCTGCATTACTAACTCCTGGTCAAACTCGTCGACTGAATGACGACGGAGCTTCACCTTACACCCGGAGGTTGCTGTTCTACCCCGCCAAGTTCGGGGCGCGCGGGACCGGGGCCTCGGACGCGCCCCGCTTCGCGGTCAGGGCCAGGTCTTGCACCGCCGGGTGACTGCCCTGTCAATCGGCATGCGCGACGCGACGTTGACTCCCTCGCTCGGGGAGCGTAGCGTCCGCTGAACACTCAGGCTCGAGAGTAAGGGTCGGCAGTACCGAAGCCGCGGCGGCCGCGGTCGCGAGGCCTTGGTTCAAGCTGAATGCCGCACCGGTCAAACACCATAGAAAGCAGAGAAAAAACCATGCGCACGCTTAGCCCCTGGGGCCTTCAGTTGTTTGGTTCGTGCCTGGTCGCCGCGGCGCTGTCCGTGACGGCCACGGCCCAGGAGAAGTACCCGCCGGACGTACCCACTTTCCCGCCGATCGCGTTGACGGGTGGAGGAGCTGCCCCGCCTACGGCCGAGCCCGCACCCGGCCCTCCGGGCCAGGCCTCGTTCTGGAACATGGAGCGCATCGGGTACAACGACCTGCAGGGACGCTCGGCCTACCAGCCGCTCATCATCAACCAGGGCGGCCGGCAGATCGCCTACGTCGGCCACCACAACAACCAGAAGCCGCGCTTGAATCCGCTGAGCGGCAAGGTGGAACCGAACGGAACGTCGGTCCTGGACGTGACCGACCCGGCGAATATCAAATACCTCGGCCACATTCCCACCGGGGAGGATCGGAACTCCGGCGGTTCCCAGCATGTGCGCGTGTGCAGCGGCAACACGCTTCCCCATGGCGTGAAAGGCAAGTGGTATCTGCTGCGACCCCTGGGCAACCGGGCCCAGGAGATCTGGGACGTGACCGAACCGGCGAAACCCGCCCATCTCACCACCATCGTCGACAACCTCACCGGGACCCATAAAAACTGGTGGGAATGCGACACCGGGATCGCCTATCTGGTGGCCACCAACTCAAAGGAGGGATGGAAGGACGGCAATCACATCAAGATCTACGACCTCTCCGATCCGTTGAAGCCGGTCTACATTCGCGACTTCGGGATGGTGGGCCAGCAGCCGGGTTCACCTCCGGCGGAACGCGGCGAGGGCCTGCATGCCCTGACCTCCGCCGGACCTGAAAAGAACCGGGTTTACATGTCCTATGGAGCGGGCACCGATGGCGTGATTTCTATCCTCGATCGGAAGAAACTCCTGACCGAGTTCAAGAATCCGCTTAGCCCAACCCCGGAGGAACTCCTTTCGCCGCAGGTCGGCTTCATTCGTATGTCTCCCGATCAGGGCGGGCACAACAGCATCCCGATCTACGACATGCCGATTCCTGGATTCCAGGGGCATCAGGCCCTGCGACGCCGCGACATTCTCATCGCGGTATCGGAGGCCGCGCGCGCAGCCAACTGTGGTCAGAACTTCCCGTCCAACCAGCTGACCCAGGGCCGGCCCGGCCCGCATTTCGCTTTCCTGCTCGACATCACCAACGAGGCGACCCCCTGGCCGCTGTCGACTTTCCGAGTTCAAGAGGACCAGGGCGACTACTGCGGTCGAGGCGGGCGGTTCGGCGCGCACTCCGTCGCCGAGTCGTTCTATCCCCCCTACTACGGCAAGATCGCGGTCTTCGCATGGTTCAACGCAGGCGTGCGGATCTGGGATATTCGTGACCCGTTCGCGGTTCACGAGATTGCCTACTTCGTGCCGCCGGCGAACGAGAACACCATACCGACCTGCGCGAACGCGGAGACCAGAGAGGGCGGCGAGTTCGGCACCGACACCGGGCCCGGCAGCTGCAAGAAGGCGGGCGTCATCAACAACGTGGAGATTGACGACCGCGGTTTGCTCTACGCGGTCGACCGCGCGGCCGGGGGGCTTCACGTCCTGAAACTCGCAGGTTATGCGGCCCAGGTCGTCGCGAAGACACCGGTCTCGAAGTAGCCCGCGAAGCCCCTGGTCTCCGAAAAGACACGGACTCTCAAATTTCTGTCGAGTTGCTATTGACAGGATGGCGCGGCTTTGCTAACACGCTACGAATAGTAGTGGAGAGTCGTTGGCGCGCCGCGCCGTGTGTCTCTCCCTTTGGTAATCACGAGTTTTTTCGAACCCAGACAGCACTCAATTCATCGCTCTTTTCTAGTTGCTGCCGATTTAGGAGCCCGACAATGCGGAAAATCATCTTTAGCGCATTTCTTCTTCTGACCCTAGGGGCGGTGACGCAAGTCGCCGCTCAGGGCGACGGCAGCCTGCGCGGCACCGTAAAGGACGAACAGGGTGGAGCAATGCCCGGGGTTACGGTCACGGCCACCAGCCCCGGACTCATGGGGGCGGTCACGTCCGTCACCGACAAGACCGGCGGCTACAGACTGATCAACCTGCCCCCCGGCACCTACAGCCTCAGGGCCGAAATCGCCGGGTTCGCCCCCTATCGGCGGGACGGCGTCCTGTTGCGGGCAGCCGCCAACTTTCAAGTGGACATCGAGCTGAAACTCGGGGGCGCCTCGGAGGAGATCGTCGTGGAGGGCGGCTCGCCGATGCTCGAAATCTCGCGGCCGAGCAATGTGCTGAACATCGACGCGGAATTCCAGAAAGCCATGCCGGTGATCGAGGGCCACTACTGGAGCGACTTCCTGATGATGACGCCGGGAGTGGTCTCCCGGCCGCATAACGACGGCAGCGGCCGCCAGAACTATTTCGGCAACGCGGTCGAGCACCGGGACGCGGTCACGCTGATGGAAGGGATGTATGCCGGCAACTACAACGACTTCAACATCAACCGGGTCGGCCTGAGCTCCGAAGCCATCCAGGACACCGAGGTCAAGCCCGGCGGCGTCGACGCCGCCTCGCCCATGGGATACGGGCTGGTCATCAACATGGTCAGCAAGACCGGCGGCAATACGTACCGGGGCTCGGCGGGCGTCAATTATCAGCCGACGTCGTGGAACGCGAACAACGTGGGAACCGGGACCGCCGCCACCCGGCAGGTCCATCAGTACGATTTCTCCCTGGGTGGGCCCATCAAGCGCGACAAGATCGATTTCTTCTTCGCCGCCAGGTACTCGGACAATTTCAGCGGGACCGGGCGCACTCCGGAACTCGTTGCCGTCCACAAGGCGCTGTTCCCCGAGGGAGACGATGTTGGAAACTCGCTCAAGGGCTTCCAGCCCTGGGGCAAGGTAACGGCGAAGCTCGGCACCGGTCACAATCTTGCCCTGATCTATCAGGCGGACCGGCTCAACCTGAAGGTGTTGGGGGCGGAGGACTACGAGCAGGTCGAGGTGCTCTCCACCGGCGGCCCGATGTATGGCGCGCGACTCACATCCGTGTGGGGCCGGGGCGTGACCACGACCTTTACCGCCAGTTACAACACCAAGGGCGGCAACACCGAGGAGTCCTACCCAGGCGGAGACCGGAATCTCCCATCCATCGAGTACAACTACACCGCCACGCCGAACGGAGGAGTGTTACTGGGATCCGGCCTGCTCGTCCGGGGGGGCAACTGGGTGTCGACCGCCTGCGACGCGTGCTTCGACCTCGATACGTCCTCGATGCTTATGCTGCGCGGCGACCTGACCTGGTTCAAGGATGGCTGGGCCGGGGCGCACGAGTTCAAGACCGGCTTTCTCGCCATGCCGAAGAACCTCTACGAGAAGACGATCCAAACTCTGAACAACGGCTTCACCTGGGAAGAGCGAAGAATGATCGACCCGAAAAACCTCTCGGGCGGGTCGGTCCCTTTCCACCGCCAGTACGTCACCGGCGCCTTCACCCGGATCGACCAGTCGGGCGAGGACCGCGACATCGGCTTGTACGCCCAGGACACCTGGAGGCCGACGGATCGGTTCACCGCCACCTACGGCCTGCGCGTGGACCTGGTGAAGCGCTACGACGTGCTCCGCAGCCTGGTGCGTCAGCACAGCACCGAGATCGCGCCCCGGTTCGGCTTCTCATACTTGCTGACCGAGGACGCCAAGAACGTCCTTCGCGGCGGTTACGTGCGTATTCACCAGCAGCTGATGGGCACGCGCCATCCGGTTGCATCGTTTGGCGGCAACGACACGTCCGGGCTGCGGGACGAGTACGACGCCAATGGTGACGGCGTCTTCGAAAACGTGGTCATCACGCCGGCCCGGGCCGTAGCCGTCGCCACTCAGCAGTTCGATCCCGAGCTTCGCCAGCCGTATTTCGACGAGTACACCCTCGGCTTCCGAAAGCAGTTCCCGGGACAGATCGCGGTGGACGTTGCCGGGATCGTGAAGATCAACAAGCGCCAGTATGCGCAGGTGGACATCAACGGGATCTATCCGTCGGGTCCCAATCAACCCTTCGGTGGCTTCGGCAAAGTGGATCCGAACGCGGGGCTCATCTACCGGCTGACCAACAACACCTGGAGCACGATGAACTACCGCGCGCTTCAAATGACCCTGACCAAGAACATGACGCATGGGTTCCAGGCCATGATGGCCCTCCACCGTCAGTGGGCGAAGCTCCAGGGGACGTGGAATCCCGCCGACCCGGCGCGCTTCATCACGCCTGACGCCTTCGCGAACAACCGGTTGATCTGGCGGACCGACGGCGTGCAGGATCACAACAGCCTGGCCACGGGCGGATCGCTGACGAACAACCCGATGTGGAATCCCTACTCGGTGCGTCTCGCGGGAACCTGGAACGCCCCCAAGGGCATCATCGTGGCGGGCAGCTACACCATCATCGCGGGAACGTGGCAGGGCCCGCCCCTCATTCAGCTCGCGGCCAACGACCCGCAGGTCCTGCAGTTCGGCCCGGCGACCGTCGTGTCGTCCACCGGCGCGCGGCAGCCGAACCCGTTGGCGACCAGGATCCGGTTCCAAGGCGCGACCCGGGCCGACGGTCAGGTCAGGGCCCCCGACGTTCATACCGTCGGCCTCAAGATCGGGAAGCGAGTGAGTCTGGGTCATGGCCGGAACATCGAAGGCTCGCTCGACGTCTACAACCTCCTGAATGGGGGGAACTACACCGAGTACTCCCGCACCGGGCCGAATCGCGTGTACAACCCGGCGAGCTACCTCACGTATACCAATCCGCAGACGCCGCGAGCCGCGCAGCTCGGGTTCATTCTCAGGTTCTAGACGGCCGACAAGTGAGTCCCTCTCGGGCCGCGGTTCTGCCGCGGCCCGAGTTGTTTAGGGAGATGCCAGGTCAACGCGTCCCCGGAAATTCGCAGCTAGAATTCTTCGGATGAGACACCGATTTCTCCTTGCGTTTGCCGTTGTCGCCCTGGCTTCGCCGGCTCCGGCTCAGAACTGGAAGGGCATAGGTCGCATGGCGGGCAAGGTGATCGACGCCGATGGGAAGGGGATCCCGGAGGCGACGGTGAAGCTCGATTGTCCGGCGCGCGGGGGCGGCCCCACGGTCAGAACCGACAAGAAGGGCAATTGGTCCTATCTGGGCCTGTCCGTCTGCGATTGGAAGATCGAAGTGAGTGCCAGCGGCTTCGCCGGCAAAGCCGTCCCGGTGAGCATGACCAGCGAGGAAGTGCGCATGCCGCCGGTCAATATCACCCTCGACAAGCTCCAGGGTCCGCCGCACGAACTCCTCGCCGCGGTGAAGGCGGGTGACGAAGCCTTCGCGGCCAAAAACTGGGCGGGGGCCCGCGAAAGCTACGAAAAGATCCTGGCCCTGCAGCCGGAGCTCGGCCCGCAGCTCTACCCGAAGCTCGCCCGGACCTACGTTGGCGAGAACAACCCGGGCAAGGCCATCGAATACCTGGAGAAGTCGATCGCCGCCGACCCGTCCCGGGTGGAACTGCGTTTCGCGGCCGCCCAGACCGCGCTCGACTCCGGGCTCACCGCGAAGGGGATGGAACTTCTGGCCGGCATCGACGACGCGGCGGTCAAGAGTTCGGATGGCTACTTCAACCTCGCCGTGTACTTCCTGCGCGCCTCGGACATGCCGAAGGCCATCGACTACTTCTCGAAGGCCATCTCCAAGGACGCCAAGCTCGGTGACGCGTTCTATTGGCGAGGCATGTCGTACGTGCGGGAGAACAAACTCGCGGAAGCCAGGGCCGACATGCAGAAAGTCCTCGACCTCGATCCCGCGGGTCAGTACGCCGGGAAGGCCAAGACCGTTCTCGAGCAGTTGAAGAGCGCGAAACCGTAACCTAGGCGCCCAGGACCGTTCCCACCGGAATACCCGCCGCATCCGCGGCCACCTTCTTGCCGTCGCCCAGCTTGGCCTTGCCGACATGGATCCGGCCGCCCTGCGCGGCGATGACCATCTTGCCGCCGCCGACTTCGACCACTTCCCCGATCTTGCCCTTGACCGCGCCGAACGTGCGCACGAGTTCTCTCCTGCTGTCGAAGAGCTGCAGCTTCACGCCGCCTAACGTGGTCCAGGCGCCCGGGGCGGGGTCGCACCCCCGGATCAGGTTGTGGATCGCGCGGGCGTGATTGGCCCAGTTGATCTTCGCTTCGGCTTCGCGGAACCAGCCTTCGTACGAGGCCTGTGCCTCGTCCTGGACGACTTCAGGGTGCCTCCCCAAAACCACCAGATCGGCGGCCTCGATCATCGCGGTGACGCCCAGGCCGAACAGACGATTGAAGTACACGGTGCCCAGGGTGTCGTCCTCGCCCACCGGTGTCCGCACCTGCAGGATGATCGCGCCCTCGTCCAGGCCATCGGTAGGGCGGAATATGGTCAGTCCGGTCTCGGTTTCGCCCATGGTGATCGGCCAGTTGATCGATGAAGGCCCGCGGTACTTCGGCAAAAGGGACGGATGGAACTGGATGGTGCCGTGCTTCGGGATGGCCACGAACTCCTGCGGCGCGAACTGCAGGACGAAGGCCATGATGCCGAGGTCGGCGTCCGCGTCCCGCATCGCCGCCCCCGCCTCGGGCGCCCGCAGCGACTTGAACTGATGGACCTTGAGCCCCGCTTCCTGCGCGGCCACGCGCAGCGCATCGGGCCTGGCGCCTTCTTTCTCGGGCGCGCAGAAGACGGCGGTGACGGTGTCCCCGCGCTTCAAGAACGCCTCCAGCACCGCCTTGCCGAAGTCCTGCTGGCCGATGATGGCGACCTTCATGTCGAGTCTCTCCTCTGGTTTCAGGCCTTGGGCTTTGGAGGATTGGAGAACGCCCCCGCCGCCTTCAACGCGCCGACCTTCGCCTCGTCATAGCCGAGGACGTCCCTGAGTACTTCATCCGTATGCTCGCCCAGGAGCGGCGAACGCTTGATCTTCGCGGGCGAGGCCGACAACTTGATCGGCATGCCCACGTTGTACCAGGCGCCTCGCTGCGGGTGGTCGAGTTCGACATACATCTGCCGGCCGCGGATGTGCTCGTCGGTGGCCAGGTCTTCCGTTGACATGATGGGGCCGCACGGGACATCGATGTCGTTCAGCACGGCCATGAGTTCGCGCTTGGTGTAGTTCTCGGCGAACTTGGTGAGCAGGGTCCACAGCAGCGCCTGGTTCTTCCTGCGCTCGCCGATGGCGGAAAGCCGCGGGTCGCTCACGAGGTCGGGCATATGAACGTCCGGCCCGATGCGCCGGGCCAGAGCGTCCCACACCGCCTCCTGGACCACCACGTACAGCCAGTCGTTCGCCCCGTGCGGTTTGCAGTGGATGGCGTTGCCGAGCTGGCCCCCGCCCGAATCGTTGCCGGCGCGCGGGACATCGCCCATTCCGGTGTAGGTCGGCACCGAATACTCGGAAAGGTCCTGACGGGTGAGCCGCTGATGGTCGCGGAACTTCACCCGGCACAGGTTCATGACCCCGTCCATCATCGCCACTTCCACGTACTGGCCCTCTCCGGTGCGCCGCGCCTGATGCAGGGCGGCGAGCAGGCCCACCGCGAGATGGAGCCCGGTACCGGAGTCGCCGATCTGCGCGCCGGTCACGAAAGGAGCGCCCTCGGGTACGCCGGTGGTGCTCATGGCCCCGCCCATCGCCTGCGCGACGTTCTCATACGCCTTGAAGTCCGCATAGGGGCCGGTCGAACCGAAACCCTTGATCGAGCCCATCACGATGCGCGGGTTGATCTCGTGGACCTTGTCCCAGGGGAAGCCCAGGCGGTCGAGCACGCCGGGGCCGAAGTTCTCCATGATGATGTCGCAGGTCTTGATGAGATCGACGAACACCGCCTTGCCCTCGGCCGTCTTCATGTTCACGGTGATCGAGCGCTTGTTGCAGTTGAGCATGGTGAAGTACAGGCTGTCCGCGCCCGGCACGTCGCGAAGCTGGCCGCGGGTGGCGTCGCCGTGCGGGGGCTCGAACTTGATCACGTCGGCGCCCATCCACGCGAGCAGCTGCGAGCAGGTCGGCCCCGCCTGCACGTGAGTCATGTCGAGAATGCGTACGTCCTTGAGGGCTTCCATCAGGCCTTCTTCTTTCCGCTTTGCGGGTTAAGGCTGGTGATCCGCCCGCTCTCGGTGCCGGCCCCTTCGTCGATCACCGCGTTGATCAGCGTCGGCTTCCGCGAGCGGATCGCTTCTTCCATCGCGCTCTTCAGCTCGAGAGGGGTCGTCGCATGGACGCCCTTGCCGCCGAATGCCTCGATCAGCTTGTCGTAACGCGCGCCCTTGACGAACACCGTCGGTGCCAGGTCGGGCCCGCCGGTGGGGTTCCTGTCGGTGCCGCCGTAAACGCCGTTGTTGTTCATGACCACCACGCAGACCGGCAGGTTGTAGCGGCAGATCGTCTCCACTTCCATTCCGGAGAAGCCGAACGCGCTGTCGCCTTCGATGGCGATCACCGGCTCGCCGCTGGTTACCGCCGCCGCGACCGCGAAGCCCATCCCTATCCCCATGATGCCCCAGGTGCCGACGTCGAGACGCTTGCGCGGCTTGTACATGTCGACGATGCTGCGGGTGAAGTCGAGCGCGTTCGCCCCTTCGTTGACCAGGATCGCGTCCGGATTGGCCTTGACGATGTCACGCACGATGTTGAGCGCGCTGTGAAAATTCATGGGCGACGGATTCTTCAGAAGCGTTTCCGCCATCTTCGCGATGTTCTTGTTCTTGCGAAGGGCGATGGCGTCCGTCCATTCGGCGGGCGGTTTGGGCCAAACGCCGCCCGGGGTCGCGTCGATCGCCTGGAGGAGGGCCTTTACGCACGAGCCGATGTCGCCGACCAGGGGCGCCTCGATACGCACGTTGCTGTCCGCCTCCTGCGGCGAGATGTCGATCTGGATGAACCTCTGCCCACCCCAGTCCTTGGAACCCTTGCCGCCCCACGTCTTGCCCTTGCCGTGACCGAGCAGCCAGTTGAGGCGCGCCCCGATGATCATCACCACATCCGCTTCGGGCAGCACGAACGAGCGCGCCGCCGAGGCCGAGAGCTCGTGGGTGTCCGGGAGCAGGCCCTTCGCCATGGACATGGGCAGATACGGGATGCCGGTGCGTTCGACCAGCGCGCGGATGTCCGAATCGGCCTGCGCGTACGCGGCCCCCTTGCCCAGCACGATCACCGGGCGCTTCGCGTTCTTCAGCAGGTCGAGTGCGCGCTGGACCGCATCCGGTGCGGGAATCTGGCGGGGCGCGGGGTCGACGACCTTGATCAGCGAGCGCTTGCCCGCCGCGGCATCCATCGCCTGGCCGAAAAGCTTTGCCGGCAGGTCGAGATAGACGCCGCCGGGACGACCCGAAACCGAAGCGCGGATGGCCCGGGCGATTCCCACCCCGATGTCTTCGGCGTGCAGCACCCGGAATGCCGCCTTGGCCAGGGGCCTGGCGATCGCGAGCTGGTCCATTTCCTCGTAATCGCCCTGCTGCAGGTCGACGACCTCGCGCTCGGAGGAGCCGCTGATCAGGATCATCGGGAAGCAGTTGACGGTCGCGTTCGCGACCGCGGTCAGGCCGTTGAGGAATCCCGGCGCCGACACGGTCAGGCAGATGCCCGGCTTCTGGGTCATGAAGCCGGCGATCGCCGCGGCGTAGCCCGCGTTTTGCTCGTGGCGGAACGAGATGACGCGCATGCCGGCCGCCTGCGCTTTCCGCGTCAGGTCGGTGATCGGAATGCCGGGCAGGCCGTAGATGGTGTCGATGCCGTTGAGCTTCAGCGCATCGATGACCAGGTGAAATCCGTCGGTCGTCTCAACGGGTTGCACGTCGACCGGTGGCCCGTCGGCATCGGTGATTTTTTGTGGCTCGCTCGTGCTCATGGCCTAAGTCTCCCCGGCGATTCTCTTCCGGATGATCGGGCGCAGAACGAAGAGCGCCATTACCGCCGCGATGATGTCGAACGCGGCCGCGATGTAGTAGGGCACGGTGAAGGAGCCGGCGTAAGCGGCGGCCACCGCGGCGGCGCCCCAGCCGGCCATGATGGAGGCCATTCCCTTGGCGGTGTACAGAATCCCGTAGTTGCCCGAGGCGTTCTTCGGGCCGAAGACATCGCCGGTAATGGCCGAGAACAGCGCGTAGATCTCACCCCAGGCCAGGAAGACGAAGGGCATCAGGATCATGAAGGCGAGCGGCATTCCCATGATCTGGGTCATCAGGAAGATGAGCACGCCCTCGAGTGCGAAGGCAAAGGCCATGGTGTATTCGCGGCCGAACCGGTCTGAAATCGCCCCCCACATGATTCGGGCGAAGGCGTTCGTCACTCCGGCGATGGTCGCGGTCAGGGGAACAATGGCAATGCCCATGAATTTTGCGTCGAACACGTTGAGAGACTTGGCGATCTGCGACATGTTGCCGGTGGTCATCAGTCCCCCGGTGCAGACCATGAGGAACATGAGGTACATGATGTAGAACTCTTTTTGCGACATCATCTGCGCCGAAGTGAACTCCCGCCGGGTTTGCGCGACGGCCTTCGGCTGCACCCAGTCCTTCGGCAACCAGCCTTTGGGGGGGTGGCGCAGGATCAGGGCCATGGCCATGGCCACGATGCCCTGGCCGGCGCCCCACGCGGCCATGGCGCCCGCCCAGCCCATGGAGGCGATGGTGCTGCTGATCGGGATCAGGGTAAGCGCCGAGCCGCCCCCGAACCCCGCGGCGGTCAGTCCGGCCGCGAGCCCCCTCTTGTCGGGAAACCATTTGATGGCATTGGCCACCGTGGCGATGTAGATGATGCCGGCGCCGGTCCCGGCGAGGAGGCCGTAGCAGATGTACAGGTGAAAGATGGTCGTGGCGAGGATTCCGCCCAGGGTCCAGCCCAGAAAGATCAACACCGATCCGATCAGCATCAGGTTGCGGATGCCGAACTTGTCGATGAAATACCCGGCGACCGGCACCGGCCAGGTCTCGAAGAGGATGAACAGGGTGTAGATGAGCGCGATGTCCGCATACGGGACGGATGCGAACGTCTCCTTCAACCCAGGAGTGAACAGAGTGAAGGCATACTGAAAGTTCGATATGACGACCATGGCCACGACCCCGGCCGCCAGTTGAATCCACCGGTTCCCCACCAGGGGACCGTAGGATTCGGTTGCGAGATCAGGGGCGGTGGGCTCGGGTGACATGGGACCTCCCTAGAACAAGCCGACTACCTTGCCGTCGTCGTCGAGATCGATCTTCTCGGCGGAGGGAACCTTGGGGAGGCCCGGCATGGTCATGATGTCGCCGCAGACCATGACGATGAATTCGGCGCCCGCGGCCAGACGGACCTCGCGGATGTTGATCACATGTCCAGAGGGCGCGTTGCGCAGGCTGGCATCGGTGGAAAACGAATACTGAGTCTTGGCCACGCACACCGGATAATGACCGTAGCCCCCCTCCTGGAGCTTCTTGATCTGCCCGCGGACCTTGCTGTCCGCGCTTACGTCGGCGGCGCCGTACACCTTGGTGGCGATGGCCTTGATCTTGTCCCACAGCGGGGCGGAATCCTCGTAGACGAACTTGAAGTTGTTCTCGCCCCGGTCGATGACCTCGACCACGGCGCGCGCCACGTCCATAGCACCCGCTCCGCCGTCCGCCCAGTGCGTGGCCAGGACCACCGGCACCTTCAAGCCGCCCATCTTGCTCTTGAGCAGTTCGAGCTCGGCGGGCGTGTCGGCGGTAAAGCGGTTGATCGACACTACGCAGGGCAGGCCGAAGACATCGCGGATGTTCCTCACGTGGCGTTCGAGGTTAGCCATCCCCTTCTCCAGGGCCGCGAGATTTTCAGCGCCCAGTTCCTTGAGGTCGATGCCTCCGTGGTACTTGAGCGCACGGATGGTGGCGACGAGGACCACCGCGGCGGGCCGCAGGCCGCTCTTGCGGCATTTGATATCGACGAATTTCTCCGCGCCCAGATCCGCCCCGAAACCGGCTTCGGTTACCACGTAGTCGGCCAGCTTCAGCGCGGTCTTGGTGGCGATCACCGAGTTGCAGCCGTGGGCGATGTTGGCGAAGGGACCGCCATGGATGAAGGCCGGGGTGTTTTCGAGGGTCTGCACCAGGTTGGGCGCGAGCGCGTCCTTGAGCAGCACGGTCATCGCTCCGTGCGCTTTGAGGTCGCAGGCCCGCACCGGCTTCTGATCGCGGGTGTAGCCGACCACGATGTTCCCCAGGCGCTCTTTCAGGTTCTTGAGCGAGGTGGCGAGACAGAAGATCGCCATCACTTCGGACGCCACCACGATGTCGAAGCCATCCTGACGCGGGTAGCCGTTGCCGGTGCCGCCCAGCGACACCACGATCTCGCGCAACGCCCGATCGTTCATGTCGACCACGCGCTTCCACGCGATGCGGCGCACGTCTATCCCCAGCTCGTTGCCGTGGTGAATGTGGTTGTCCAGCAGCGCGGCGAGCAGGTTGTTGGCGAGGGCAATGGCGCCGAAGTCGCCGGTGAAGTGCAGGTTGATGTCTTCCATCGGCACGACCTGCGCGTAGCCGCCGCCGGCCGCCCCGCCCTTCATGCCGAACACCGGACCGAGCGAAGGTTCGCGAAGGCAGATGATCGCCTTCTTGCCGATCTGGTTCAGGGCATCGCCGAGGCCGACCGTGGTCGTGGTCTTGCCTTCGCCCGCGGGGGTGGGGCTTATCGCGGTGACCAGGATGAGCTTGCCGTCCGGCCGGTTCGCGAGGCTCTCGGCGTAGGACAGCGAAACCTTGGCCTTGTAGTGACCGTAGGGCTCGAGGTGCTCCTCGGGAATGCCCAAAGTCGCGGCAACTTCGTTGACGCGCTTGAGCTTGGCTTGTTGCGCGATTGCGATATCTGAGGCCATCGACCAACCCTTTCGTGTGTGCTCTTGCGGAAGAAGCAAGAGGCAGGACTATATCGGTTCGCCGGGCCGGAAGGCTGGATCGCGGTCAGGTTTAGGACGGACGAATGCCGGTTTCGGCGAAACGATTCACGGGTCGGGAAGGTATCTTCGGACCCAGGAACGAGGAGGAGAAATCGAGCCATGATGCGCAGAAACAACCTGGCGACCCTGGCGAGTCTTCTGGGGGGACTCAGCATGGCCTCGCACGCCGCCGAAATCACGGTGATCAGCGCCGGCGCGGTCGAACCCGGATTGAAGGCGGCCGCGGCGGCTTTCGAGAAGGAGTCGGGGCACAAGGTGAAGATCGCCTTCAACACCCCGCCCCGGATCCGCGAGCTGGTCGCGGCGGGCGAGATCTTCGATGTGCTCATTGCCCCCGAGGCGGTGATCGCGGACTTCTCCAAGGCCTTCAAGGTGGAGACGGGCGGCGTCGATCTGGGTCGCGTCGGTTCCGGCGTCGCGGTGCGTCGCGGGGCGCCGGCGCCAAAGATCGCCACCGGCGAGGACATCAGGAAGGCCGTGCTCGAGGCGCAGTCCGTGGTCTTCAACCGCGCCTCCACCGGCACCTACTTCGAGGGCCTTTTGAAGAAGATGGGGATCTGGGAACAGGTCGAACCGAAGTCGAAGCGCTATGCGAGCGGCGACGAGGTCATGGAGCACACGCTCAAAGGCAAGGGCAAGGAGGTGGCTATAGGCGCCATCACCGAGATCCTGCTCAGGAAAGACGAGGGCTTGGTCTTCGTGGGCCCGCTGCCGCCCGACGTCCAGAACTTCACGTCGTATGTCGCGGCGCCCATGTCCGCCGGCACCCAGAAAGAAGCCGCGCAAGCGCTGGTCAGGTTCCTGGGCGGGCCGGTGAGCAAGCGGTTGTTCGTCGCCGCCGGCATCGAGTGATGCCGTAGTCTTGTCCGGCACGAGGGTCAGGAATCCATTCTGCCGCGGCCGAATTTCCGCTTTCTTCTTTCGTTTCGGTGTGGGATAGTGGCCTTGCCTCGGCGGTTCCTCTGGGAGAGCCTGGCGGAGGCGACGACAGAATCATTTGGAGATCAGGTTATGAAAAGCCACCCCACAAAACGCCGGGAATTTCTCAAGACCATGACGGCCTTAGGCGCCGCCGCCATACCGGTTGGATCGGTCTTGAGGTCTGGTTCGGTCTTTGCGGCCGATCGCGCGCCTGCCTACAACCCCGCGGCGAAATTTGAGCTCAAGGTGAGCGAAGTTGAGTTTCGGCGCACTAAGGCCGGGCGAATACTCATGGCTCGCATCTACCAGCCGGTGGGTGTGGGACCGTTCCCCACAATCATCGACTTGCACGGCGGCGCGTGGAACGCCAAAGACCGCTTCGCCGAGGAACCGATGGACCGGGCTCTGGCCAAAAGCGGCCTTCTGGTGGTCGCCATCGACATGACCCTGGCGCCGGAAGCGCCGTATCCGGCTTGCGTTCAGGATGCCAACTACGGTGTGCGCTGGCTGAAGTCGAAGGCGGCGTCGTGGAACGGGGACCCGTCCAGGATCGGCGTGTACGGAAGCTCCAGCGGCGGCCACGTGGCCGAACTTCTGGGGATGCGTCCGAACGACCCGCGTTACAACGCCATTCCCCTGCCCGGAGCGCCGAAGCTCGACGCGACCGTGGCTTTCATCGCTACGCGGTCGCCGATCAGCAACACTTTCGCCCGCTATGAGAACGCGGTGACCAAGAAGAACGAGGGCATGGTCAAGAACAACACGACCTTCTTCAACCCGTTCGAAACCATCCACGAGGCCAATCCTCAGGAAATTCTCGATCGCCATGAGAAAGTGCCGCTGCTCCCCCTGCTGATCATGCAGGGCGAGCTCGACGACAACGTAATGCCCCCGGTGCAGGAGAAGTTCGCCAAGGCGTACAACGCGGCCGGCGGCCATTGCGAGTTCCACGTGTTCGAGAAATGCGAACACCAGTGGACCGCCAAAGAGGGGCCGCAAACCGACCGCGCTCGCGAGATGGTCAAGGCGTTCATCGCGCGCCAATTGAGGGCTTAGCCTCGCACCCAGCTGACCGCGAGGGTCGGGGACGGGGCGTCGAGCCGGATTGTTAAACGCAAGTGAGTTGGCCGCACCTTTTTGACAAGTGACTTGGCCGCTTTGGTGTTTCTAAGCCGACGCGCGAAGCGCGGAGGGAGTCCCAGGAGAAGGGGCCCGTGGAAGCTGTGGGTGCCGCGTCCGTTTGCGGCGTCCAAGGGCCTTGTGGGAAACCGCGTCCTTTGGCGGTTTTCCATCAGGCCCGGCGGCTTCCATAGGCCTCGGTGCCCCCACCTGGTCGCCGGTTGGACCGAATGCCCCGAGGCACTGGATACCTTTCATGATGACCATCGACCGGTCCATAAAACGCCTCACCTGTACTTGAAGTCCGGCGCAGGTCGTTCGGCCGGGCTGCTTGCTGATCTGTAGACAGATCCCGTCGAAGGAAACCGTGTTGTCCTTTCGGACCATCCGGTCTTCCTCCTCGTAGAACAGCGTTCGGGGGTCGAGCCCCTTGGCCGGAACGAAGGCACTCACGGGATCCCTCGGCTCAACCGAGAATCGCTCGTTGTGATCCTTCAAGTAGACCTCCCTCAGATAGCGGTTCGCCTCTTCCATGGTTACGATCCCTGCCGAGTCCAACTCATTCACGAGGCGGTCCTGGTACGTCCGATTCACCCGTTCGCTCCGCCCGCGCGCCTCCGGTGAATACGAGGGAATGTGCTCGACCCCGAGTCTCTTCATCGCTTCACCGACCCGAGTGAGGTTCGTCTTGTCCACGGGGCCACCCGCCCGAGGTGTCTCAAACGCCCAGCCCGCGCGGTCCGTATAGAGATTCATCGGAATCCCATACTCCTCAACCACCGAGGCCAGTGCGCGGAGAACGCCAAACGTCGTCTCGCCTTCCTCGAACTGCGCGTACAAGGCCTTCGAGGTCGCATCGTCGACCATCTGAATCAGAGTCCATCTCAATTCAGGCCGCCGCCGAATCCAGGGATGGGTGCTTCCATCCAGATGCACCATCTCCCCAAAGCAAGCTCTGCGCTCCCGCCGCCGCCGGTGTCGACCCCGTCCCTTCTTCTTCTTTACCAAGCCCGACTCTTGAAGGACTCGTCTCAACAACGTGTACGAGAACTTCACACCGTGATCCCGCGTGGCAACCTGGTGAAAGTGCCGCATGTTGTAGTGCGAAAACCGCTCCGTGTACAGCCGAACCACCCGCTTCACCTCCTCGAACGGAATCCTCTTCTCTGATGGCTGGCGCCGACGACGGTCGACCAAGCCATCGACGCCGTGCTCTTCCATCTCCTTCTTCCATCGACGCAGGCTCCGCATCGACGAACCCAGAATCTCCGCCGCCTGGTACCAGTTGATCTTCCCCGCGATTGCTCGCATCAGCACTTCTTGAACCTTCATGACCCGCTCCAGTTCGGTGCGCGGATACATCGCTTGGTCTTCCATCAGACCAGCGTCTCCCGACACCTTGTAAAGCGGCCAACTCACTTGCTCTCATGACCGGCCAGATCATGTGCTCGCTACAGTTGTGACCAATGGCCTTGACGCCCGAGAGAAAGCATGAGTAACATGCACGTTCTGTCATGACCCGTGCAATTTCATCGCGGCGTACCCGCCTCTCCGTGGGCACCGTCTCGCTTGATCTTTCAACTCTCCTCCTTACGGGCCTGGTTATTGGGCCCCGGGGGCCGGTGATCTAGGCAGGAAAGCCCAGAATCATCGAAACCCCCGAGGAAACCTCGGGGGTTTTGCTTTTCAGGGCGCTATTCCGCGAAAGGGCGAAACGAAGATGACCAAACGTGAATCCATCGGGGTGAAACTCAGCGGAGCGCAGATCCTATGGGAGAGCCTGCTGCGCGAGGGCGTCGATGTTGTGTTCGGGTACCCGGGCGGTTGTGTGCTTCCCGCCTATGACGCGATGGCCGACTACCCGATTCATCATGTCCTGGTCCGTCACGAGCAGGGAGCGGCGCACATGGCGGATGGATACGCCCGAGCTTCCGGCAAGGTCGGCGTCGCTATCGCGACCTCCGGACCGGGGGCTACGAATCTGGTCACGGGGATCGCGAACGCGATGCTCGACTCGGTACCCACGGTGTTCATCACCGGCCAGGTCTCCTCTCACCTCATCGGCACCGACGCCTTCCAGGAGACCGATGTCACGGGAATCACGCTCCCGATCACGAAACACAACTCTCTGGTCATGAAAGCCGAGCAGATAGCGCCCGCATTGCGCGAAGCCTTCGCGATTGCTCGTCACGGCCGGCCCGGGCCGGTCCTGGTCGACATCTGCAAGGACGCTCAGCAAGCCCTGACCGAGTTCGTGTGGCCGGATGTCGTCGACTATCCGACTTTGCGCGCGTGTCCACAGCCCGTGCGCGCAGAACTCGACCGCGCGGTGGAGTTGATCCGAAAGGCCGAGCGTCCGCTGATCCTGGCCGGACAGGGCGTCATCAGGTCCGGGGCGACCCGCGCCCTGATCGCCTTTGCCGAACGAACCGGCACTCCCGTCGCCTTGACTCTTCTTGGTCTCGGCGGCTTTCCGGCCTCTCACCCTCTTTCCCTTGGCATGATGGGCATGCATGGCGAGGCTTTCGTCAACCACGCCATTCAGAACGCCGACTTGTTGCTCGCCTTCGGCATGCGCTTCGACGATCGGGTCACGGGCAGCCTGAAGACCTATGCCCCGAATGCCCGGAAGATCCACGTGGAGATCGACGCTTCCGAGATCGGAAAGAACGTGGCCGTGGATGTGGGGCTGTTGGGCGACCTTCGGGTCACTCTCGACGCCCTGAATCCGCTCGTTCCCGAGAAACGCCACGATGAATGGCTCGGTCGCATCGCCGCCGGCCGCGTGGACACCAGGAGCCGGGACATCCTGCACCAGGAAGACGACGGGAATCTCTACGTTGCGCATGTTCTCCACGATCTGTGGGAGGCCACGAGCGGCAATGCCATAGTGGTGACCGACGTGGGCCAGCATCAGATGTGGGAGGCGCAATACTATGCCCACGAAAGCCCGCGGAGCCTGATCACCTCGGGAGGTCTGGGCACCATGGGCTTCGCTCTGCCCGCGGCCATCGGCGCCAAGTTTGCCCGACCCGACGCCGAGGTCTGGGTGGTGGTTGGGGATGGAGGCTTCCAGATGACCCAGGCCGAGCTAGCCACCATTCAGCAGGAGAAGCTCGACATCAACATCGCCATCATCAACAACGGCTTTCTCGGAATGGTCCGTCAATGGCAGGAGTTCTTCTATGAAAAGCGCTACGCTTCGACGCCCATGCTTTCGCCCGACTTCGTCAAGCTCGCCGATGCGTATGGCATTTCCGCCCACCGGGTCACAAAACGCGGCGAAGTCATCCCGACCGTACAGGCGGCAAGACGATCGGGCGTCGCGGCGCTTATCGACTTCCGGGTAGTCCAGGAAGAATCGGTCTTTCCCATGGTCCCGTCGGGAGCAGCCCTCGACGCCATGATCCGGCGGCCTGCGCTCGAGGAGCAAATGACATGAAACATACTCTGGTGGCCCGGGTCCAAGACGAACCGGGCGTGCTCAATAGAGTGGCGAGCCTGTTCCGCCGCCGGGCCTTCAATATCCAAAGCCTCACCGTCGGAGAGAGCGAGGTGAAGGATTTCTCCCGCATGACCGTGGTGGTCGACACCGCGCGCGTCCCCGCCCGCCTGGTCGAGGAGAGCCTGAGGAAACTGATACCGGTGCTGGAGGTCACAGATGTGACCGACCTGCCGACCGTCGATCGAGACCTGGCCCTGATTCGCGTTTCCTGCGCAGCCACCGACCGCGCCGAACTCGCTCAGCTGGCCGAGATCTTCCGCGGGCGCATTGTCGACGTCGCCCCCGATTCGGTGATCATCGAAGTGACGGGGGATGGGGCCAAGGTCGACGGTCTGGTCGAGCTCCTGCGCCCGCAAGGAATTCTGGAGATGGTACGTACCGGGAAGGTCGCGATGTTGCGCGGCGTCAGCCCGGCCACCAACGCTTAGTCGAACCCAACGGAGAAAACCATGGCAAAGATCTATTATGACAAGGACGCAAACCTCGACGAGCTTCGCGGCCGCCGCATCGCCATCATCGGCTATGGCAGCCAGGGCCACGCCCACGCGTTGAACCTGCGCGACAGCGGTTGCGACGTGGTGGTGGGCCTTCCGGCGAAGAGCGGTTCGCGGGCGCGCGCGCTCGCCGAAGGCCTGACCGTGCTGACCCCGTCCGAGGCCGCCGATTCGGCGGATATCGTAATGGTTCTGACCCCCGATACCACCCAGGCCGCTCTGTACCGCGACGAACTGGCCCCGAATCTGAGAGCGGGCAACACCTTGATGTTCGCCCATGGCTTCAACATTCGCTTCGGCACCATCGACCCTCCCCCCGGGGTTGACGTTTCGATGATCGCCCCCAAGTCGCCCGGACACCGGGTTCGAGAAGTGTTCAAAGAAGGCCAGGGGACACCGGCGTTGCTCGCGGTTCACCGGGACCAAAGCGGAAGAGCGAAGCAAACCGCGCTCGCCTACGCGCGCGCCCTCGGATGCACGCGTGCGGGGGTCATCGAGACGACCTTCGCCGAAGAGACGGAAACCGACTTGTTCGGAGAGCAGGCGGTACTGTGCGGAGGTGTTTCGGCGCTGGTCAAGGCGGGATTCGAGACCCTGGTCAAAGCGGGCTATCAACCGGAGATCGCGTACTTCGAATGCATGCACGAGCTGAAGCTCATCGTCGATCTCATGTACCGCGGCGGCCTTTCCTACATGCGTTACTCGATCTCGGACACCGCGGAGCATGGCGACTACACCGGAGGCCCGCGCCTCGTCACCGATGAAACCAGGCGCGAGATGGGACGGATGCTGGCGGAGATTCAAAGCGGCGCTTATGCGCGCGCCTGGATCGCGGAAAGCGAAGCGGGCCGGCCGTGGTTCAACGAACAGCGGCGGCGCGAACGGACCCAGACCATAGAGACGGTGGGCGCGCAGCTTCGGTCCATGATGCCGTTTCTCGACCCCGTCACCGTGACGCCGGAAGGGGACGCGATTCAGTCCAAGGCCGCCGAATCCACGTTGGCGGGTACGCGCTGAACCCGGCGAGCCGCACTCTGCGCTCAAATCGGCTATCGCGCGTGTCGCGCGTCTGGGTGCTTAAGGAGAACGTCCCCGCATGAGAAGCCAGCTGGTCAAAGAGGGGCCCGAGCGTTCACCGAACCGCTCGATGCTCCGAGCGATCGGGTATACCGACGACGACTTCAAGAAGCCGTTTGTAGGCATAGCGAACGCTCACAGCACCACCACCCCCTGTAACGCCGGTCTGCAGGTCCTGGTCAACCGTGCCGAAGCCGCCTGCCGGGAAGTGGGTCTGGCGCCGCAGACTTTCGGAACGCCGACGGTTTCGGACGGCATCTCCATGGGCACCATCGGGATGAAGTACTCGCTCGTCTCCCGCGAGGTGATCGCGGATGCCATCGAAACGGTGTGCGGGGCCGAGCGGCTCGACGCGGTTCTGATCGTCGGAGGCTGCGACAAGAACATGCCCGGCGCCATGATTGCCATGGCCCGCCTCGATATCCCCGCCGTCTTCGTCTACGGCGGCACCATCAAGCCGGGACATTTAGACGGTCGGGATCTCACCATCGCGAGCGCCTTCGAGGCGGTTGGACAGTGGAGCCAGAAGAAGATCACGGATCTCGAACTCGGGCGGATCGAGCGCGCCGCCTGTCCAGGTGCAGGGTCGTGTGGCGGCATGTTCACCGCCAACACCATGTCGTCGGTGATCGAAGCGATGGGCCTTTCCCTGCCCCATTCTTCGACCATGGCCGCGGTGGATGCCGAGAAGGCCGACTCGGCCGCCGAATCGGCGCGAGTGCTTGCCCGCGCGATCGCCATGGATCTCACGCCGCGGAAGATCATGACCCGCAAGGCCTTCGAGAATGCCATCGCAGTGGTGATGGCGATCGGCGGTTCGACCAACGCCGTCCTTCACCTTCTGGCCATCGCCCACAGCGCCGAGGTCCCGTTGACTCTGGACGACTTCGAGGCCATGCGCGCCCGCGTGCCTGTGCTGTGTGATCTCTCGCCCTCGGGCCGGTATGCCACCACCGACCTCCACCTCTCCGGCGGGATTCCGCAGGTCATGAAGATCCTGCTCACCCACGGAGTTCTTCACGGCGACGCCTTGACCATCTCCGGAGACACGGTCGCTCAATCGCTCGCAAATGTCCCGGCCGAACCGCCGGCGGGTCAGGATGTGATTCGCCCCTGGGATCGTCCCGTTCATGCTCGCGGCCATCTCGCCATACTGCGCGGCAATCTGGCCGAGGAAGGGGCGGTGGCAAAAATCCTGGGACTCAAGACGATCAAACTCACTGGCCCCGCGCGGGTGTTTGAATCCGAGGAAGAGAGTCTCGCCGCCATTCTGGGCGGGAAGATCCGGTCCGGAGATGTGGTGGTCATTCGGCACGAGGGTCCCAGAGGGGGACCTGGGATGCGGGAGATGCTTGCCCCCACGTCAGCGCTGATGGGTGCGGGTCTGGGCGAAAGCGTGGCCCTCATTACGGATGGACGATTCTCCGGGGCCACCCACGGTCTCGTCGTCGGACATGTGGCGCCCGAGGCGGCCATCGGAGGTCTGATCGGCCTCATCCATGAGGGCGACAGCATCACCGTGGACGCAGAATCGCGTCTGCTTTCCCTCCATGTGCCGGTGAGCGAGATCCAGAAACGTCGTGCGGCCTGGTCGGCGCCGCCGCCCAGGTTTACCCGCGGCGTGCTCGCAAAATACGCCCGCACGGTGTCGTCGGCCAGTAGAGGTGCGGTGACCGACCTGGATTGATTCCCGGCCCCGGCGTTTGACAGGATCCCCCGGGCGCGCGTACTCTAAATGTTCGATGTGCAAGCAGACCCTTCCGAGAACCCAGGCCGTGCCGAGCGTGACGTCGCTCGCGTCGGCGATTGGTCTCATTCTTGTCGTCCTTAGCGGCGGGGGTCCCGTCTAGCAAGGCAACAAAGCCGAGCGAGACGAAAGGCCCCCGAGGGAAACCTCGGGGGTTCTTATTTTTGAGGTATGAAGAGCCATGAGCACCAAGAACGAGAACGAGAAGCCCGTCGAAACCCGGGACGCCCAGCCCAAGGCGCCGGGGGTCGAGCCGTTCGAGCCGGAACCAGCGCCGTCCAACGATGCCTCAGATCTTCGCGAGACGGTCGAGGGCTACGGCTGGGGCGTCTAGTCTTCCTTTGGAGTCATTGACGCCGAATCCTTTCCCCGAGTCATCCCCATGAACCTCGAGTCGAAATTTGTCTGGATGAACGGCGCGCTGGTGCCCCACGAGAAGGCGGTGGTTCCTTTCCTGACCCCGGCCCTCCACTACGGGACGGCGGTCTTTGAAGGCATGAGGGCCTACAACACGCCCCGCGGCCCCGCCATCTTCCGGCTGAAGGACCACATCGCCCGCCTCTTCTCGAGCGCCCGCATCTTTGGCTTTTCGGACTTGCCATGGAACGAAGAAGAGGTGATCGCGGGGTCGAAAGCGGTGGTTCGCGAGAACGGTTTCCGCGAGTGTTACGTGCGCCCGCTCATCTTCGCCGCCTCCGGCCACATGGGCTTGAACCTGCTGGGGATCGTTCCGGGCCTTGGCATCGCGGCCTGGGACTGGACTGGCTTTGTCTCGCCGGAGGCGGAGACCAAGGGCCTGCGCGCCAACGTCTCCTCGTTTACGCGTCACCACCCGAACGTGATGATGACGAAGTCGAAGCTCGCCGGGAACTACGGGAACTCGATTCTGGCTCGGACGGAATCGGCGCGACTGGGCTTCGACGAGGCCCTCATGCTCGATCCCACCGGCCTGGTGGCGGAAGGAACCGGCGAGAACCTCTTCGCGGTTCGCAAGGGTGTGATCTACACCCCCCCTCGGGCCACCGTTCTTGAAGGACTCACGCGGGACAGCGTGATTACGCTCGCACGAGACCTCGGCCACGAGGTTCGCGAGGAGCCTCTGACCCGCGATCAGCTCTACGTGGCCGACGAACTCTTCGTCTGCGGCACCGCGGCCGAGGTGCTGGGCATCCGCGAACTGGATTTTCGGACCATCGGGAAGGGTGTGCGTGGTCCCATCACCACCGAGCTCGCCGACGCTTTCAAGCGAGTGGTGCGTGGCGAAGAGAACAAGTACCTCGACTGGATCGACCTCTGTGCGAAGTGATCAGAGCCGGTCCGCCCAGCGGTCGACCAGGGAAGGGAACATCGCATTCAGGGCCACCAGGACCCGGGCCATCGGATAGGGATGCACTTCGGCGCGAGGGCGGCGAACCGCTCGCACCATAGCCTCCGCCACCTGCTCCGCGTTCTGAACCGGGCCCACCGGAGACCCCTTGCGGCCGCCGGATTCCCTGAGGGCCACTGCGCCGAACTCGGTGCTGGTGGCGATCGGATGTACGGAGATCGCGTGGATCCCCGTCCCGCGAAGCTCCACCCGCAGTGATTCCGTGAGGCTGATCTGAGCCGCCTTCGAAGCGCTATAAGCGGACCCTCCGGGCAGCGACCGGTGGCCCACGATGGATGACACGTTGAGGATCACTCCCTGATTCCTCAGCCGCATGCATCTAAGGGCGGCCTGGCATCCGTAGACCGTGCCCAGGAAATTCGTCTTCATCAGGCGCTCGAAATCAGCGGCCGGCGTTTCCTCCACCTTGCCTCGAATCCCGAAGCCCGCATTGTTGATCATGACGTCGATGCGCCCGAACATCCGGACGGTTTCATCGACAAAGCGATGAACGTCCGCTTCGATCGAGACGTCGGTTTCGACGGCCAGCGCTTTCTGGCCCGTCGCCTCGATCTCCTTCACCAGGGACTCGAGCCGGTCCTTCCGCCTGGCCGCCA
>JANLSZ010000220.1:0-58099 GCA_031362685.1 Vicinamibacteria bacterium
GCCCCGCGATCCCCAAGACGGCTGATGTTCTCGCCCCACGACCCGGGCAGGAGCCTGGCGGCCTCGCCCCGGACGCCGGCCAGGGACGTCGTGGCAAGGAGGCCGCCGCCCTCGCGCACAAACCGGGCGAGGGCCGACGAAGCGGAAAGGCTGAGTGTCCTCGAGCCCATCTCGCCGAGGACGACCAGGGAGCGGCCAAGAAGGTCGGGAGCTTCCAGGGTGGATCGGCGAAGAATGTCGAACGAGGGCTGATCGCCGATCTCAAGCGCGCGCGCGACATACGGAGAATCGTCGAGCAGGAGCACGCGTATATCGCCGCCCGACCCTAGGACGAAGCCGAAGGCATCATCGACCCCCAGCCTGTCGCTCTTGAGGACAATGCGACCCTTCGATGCCCCGGAAGGAAGAGGCGCCCGATTGAACGTGACGGCGGAGGCGCCGCTCGCGGGCAGGGGAACTGTTCGCTCCTCGATGGTTCGGCCCGCAACCTCCAGTGTGGCTGTCACGGTCCTTTCCGTGGCGCCGTGATGAATGAGCCGGGCGGTCACGATGGCGAAGCTCCGCTCCGCCTCTTTGATGTGCTCTACCGTGATATCGGCGACCGCCGCGTTGTCGGGCGCCGCCGCGGCCGCGGAACGCACCGCGACGGTGGCGCCCGGCGGCAAGCCCACGTCGGAAACGCCGGTCAGAGCCCGCGTCTGACCATCGGTGATGAGGACAACCTCGCGGCGGTCCACCTTCAAGGCGCCCAGCCAGTCGCCGGCAAGTCGCAGGGCGGGAGCGAACCTCGTGGCCCTCGCTCCGGGCGCCGCTTTCCGGAGAGCGGCCAGGGCCTTCGCGTGATCCGTTGAAGGGGGGACGACGCCCTGCACCTGATCAGAGAAGAGAAGCACTCCTGCAGCATCCGAGGGCTTTAACTCCCGGATCGAGGCCTCGGCCTGGGCCAGGGCACGGGGGAACACTCCTTGGTATTGCATGCTTGCGGATACGTCCAGAGCAATGATCCGTCCCACCGGCCCGGCGAGGGTGGTGTCGGTTTCGGCTTTCACGGGGAAGAACGGCCGGGCGAATGCGACGCAGAGGAGAACCAAAGCGAGGGTGCGCGCGGCGAACAGCAGGAGATTCTGCAGGGTCCGGCGGCGAAAGGATTTGTGTGGAATCCGACGCACGAACATCAACGACGGGAAGGGTTGGGCGGTGCGGCGCTCCCGCATCCTCAGGTGGACAAGGATGGGAATTGCTATGGCCAGGAGGCCGGCGAGAAACGCGGGGGCTAGGAGGGCAGGCAATGATCTGGTTGGGTTTCGTGGAATCAGGGGCGAGTGGAGCCGCCCCGATCCCTTAGAAAGTGGCGCAGGGCGACCTCGAGCGGGGTGGAGGTCTCCATGAGAACGTGCTGGACTCGGTCGCGGCCCAGCTTCTCCTTCAACGCCTCGATGTGTCTCTCGACGAGGTCCTGATATTCGGATCTGATCTTCTCCGGATCGGCCGGCACAAGCTCGCCGGTTTCGAGGTCCTCGAAGGTGGAGATATCGCCAAAGGGGAAGGTGCGTTCTGCGGGGTCGAGAATGTGAAGGACCACGACTTCGGAGCCTCGGTACTGGAGGGCGCGGATGGCCTCGACCGCGACCTCGGGCTCCTCGTAGAGATCCGAGATAAGGACAACCACGCCGGCACGGCGCGACGCTTCCGCCGCCCGGCCGAGCGGCGGCCCGAGGGAGCCCGCGCCCAGGGTCTCCGGGATATCGCCCAACGCCCGTAAAATGTCATCGAGACGGCCGCCGCGAGGCGGGATGAATTCGCGGATTTCGCGATCGAAGGTCAGCAGGCCGACCCGGTCCTTCTGAGAGTTCGCGAGGTAGGCCAGGCACGCGGCCAGGCCGCGGGCATACTCCAGCTTGGATATTCCGGTGGTGCCGAAGCGCATGGAGCCAGAGATGTCCAGGGCGATGAGAAAGCTCGCATTGGAATCCGCCTCGAACTGTTTGACGAAGTACCGGTCCGTTCGCGCGAACAGGCGCCAATCGATGCGACGGATGTCGTCGCCTGCGCTGTAGGGACGGTGTTCGGCGAAGTCGACCGACGCGCCTCGGTGTCGCGACTTGTGCTGGCCCGCCACGAACCCCTCGACCACGCTCCGCGCCACAAAGCTCAGATCCTTGAGTTGCAGGACGACGGTGGGATCGAGGAGCGCGCGGGATCGCAAGGGGGTTGGTTCAGCGAAGGTTGGAGGGAGGCGGGGCCACCAGATCGAGAACCCGGTCGATGATCGTATCCGTGGTGATGCGACCCGATTCGGCGGCAAAGGTTCGCAGCAGCCGATGCCGGAGCACCGGCTTGGCCAGTGTCCGAATGTCGTCGAAGCCAACGTGAGCGTGGCCCTGCATCAAGGCGCGGGCCTTGCCGCCGAGTACGAGGTACTGGGCGGCGCGCACCGAGGCGCCGTACTCGATCCAGTTCTTTACAAAATCGGGGGCCTGTGGCTCGCCCGGGCGCGTCAATCGGGCGAGGCGGACGGCGTAGCGGATCACATCGTCAGTCACCGGAACTCGCCGGACCAGCTTCTGAAACTCGACGATGTCGGAAGCGCCGAGGGCGGGAACAAAAGTCACGGTATCGGCGACGGTGGTCCGGCGGATCACCTCCATCTCCTGCTCCTCGGGCAGGTGATCGATGACGATGTCGAACATGAAGCGGTCCAGTTGCGCCTCGGGCAAGGGATAGGTGCCCTCGAGTTCAATCGGGTTCTGGGTGGCGAAGACGAAGAACGGCGGGTCGAGCGGGAAGGTCTTGCCCTGGACCGTGACCCGCCGCTCCTGCATCGCCTCGAGCATGGCCGCCTGGGTCTTCGGTGGCGTCCGGTTGATCTCGTCAGCCAGAACCACGTTCGCAAAAACCGGGCCGGGCACGAACACCAGGGAGCGTCGTCCTTCCGCAGTCTCCTGGATGATGTCGGTCCCCGTAATATCCGACGGCATCAGGTCCGGGGTGAACTGGATCCTGGAAAACTTCAGGTCGAGGGTCTGCGCCATGGTGTGGATGATGAGGGTCTTGGCGAGTCCCGGCACGCCGGTGATGATGCTGTTTCCTCCCACCAGGAGGGTCAGCAGGACCTGATCGAGAGCCTCTTCCTGGCCGACGATGCGGCGCGCCAGTTCCTTGCGTACATGCCCCAGTCCCGACCTGAGCTTCTCCGCCAGCGCAATGTCGTCTTTGCTCTCAATCTCTGCCGTCATTCGCTTCCAACCCCGCAGGGCCTAGCCCCGATTATTGATAGAGGAAATGAACTGAGCGGGGTCTATCACGCCCAAAGGGTATTGGATAAAGGCCCGAAAGCGCACACCGGACCGCCGCACCGACGATTCTGCCAGAACCAGGGCCGATATCCTCAGGCGCGTCGGTCCGGCCCAGGCCTGGCGCGGCCGGCGAGCATTAGAATGCCGCGAAGCCGCTTTGAAAGCAGACGGGAGGCAAGATTCGTGAACAGAGGCCAGAAGATCCGCAGCTACGACTACGTGAACCACCCGTTCGAAAAGGTCCGCGACGCGTTGAGCGCTCATCCCTTGACCGTGTTCCAGGCTGCGACCAAGACGGCGGCGGCCCGCGCGAACTCCCTGGCTGCTGAATTGCGCATCGATCTCGCCGGCATCACCCTGGGCGCCGACATCTCGATCTCCGTCAGGGAAACGGTCAATCTGCCGGCCGAGGGCACGGTCGGACCTTCCACCGTCGTCCACCTGGAGTGGGAAGCGACGAACCGGCCGAATCTGTTCCCTTTCATGAAGGCCGAGTTGGCGGTCTACCCGCTGACCGCAACCGAGACCCAGCTCGATTTCTCCGGCGTCTACGAACCGCCCCTCGGAGTCCTCGGGCTTGCGGCAAACGCCATGGTCGGCCACCGCATCGCGGAGAGTTCCGTGCACCGGTTCGTCTCTGATGTCGCTCAGCATTTGCGCACCTCTCTCAAATAGGGCGCCCGTCGCGTCCATGGGTCGAGTGATGTGATACGAAGGCGGAGTCTCCCCCGCACGGTCGTTCCGCGGGTCCGACGCATTCTGCGCTCAACCATCGTGCTCCTGGCCGCGCTCTGCACGCCGCGCCCGGCTCTCGCTCACGCGGTGCCCTTCAGTTTCCTCGACCTCCGGCTTTCGGGGAACACGCTCGAGGGCGCGCTGGTAGTGCATGTCTTCGACCTCGGACACGACCTTAAGATCGAGCCGGGGGAGCGCCTGCTCGATCCGGTGGTCGCGTCGCAACAATCGCGGGCGATCGCGGAACTGTTCGCGCACCGGCTCTCCATCGCCGTGGACGGACGCGCGATCAGGCCGCAATGGTTGGAAGCAGAGGTGGTCCCGGATCGCCTCTCCCTCCGCCTGCGGTTCCGGTCCGTTCTCGAATCGTCGCCCGGCACGATCTCGGTGCAGGCGGGTCTGTTTCCGTACGATCCGGCCCACAAGACGTTCCTCAACGTGTACGAGCGCGAGGGGCTCTCGCAGGCGATCCTCGACTCAGGTCGCGCGCGCTTCCAGTATTACGCGGGCACCACCCAGGGTCGATTCGCGGTGGTCCGCCGGTTCGTGCCCGCAGGCTTTGAGCACATCCTCATCGGCCCGGATCACCTGCTGTTTCTGGTTGGGCTTCTTCTGCTCGGCGGTTCCATTCGGCGACTCGCCCTGATTGTGACCGCGTTCACGGTCGCGCACACCATCACCCTTTCCCTGGCCGCGCTGAATATTGTGACCCCGCCCGCGCGGATCATCGAGCCCATGATCGCGCTCAGCATCGTGTACGTCGGTGTCGACAATCTCCTCCGCCGCGGCGGCCGCGACACGCGCGCCTGGATTGCCTTCGCCTTCGGCTTCATCCACGGCTTTGGGTTCGCGTACGTACTGCGTGAGATGGGCCTGCCGACGCGCGCGCTCGGCTGGTCATTGTTCTCTTTCAACGTCGGCGTGGAAATCGGTCAACTTCTGATCGTGCTCATCGTGGCATCCGCTTTGGCGGCGGTGCGGTCGCGAAGCGAAGCCGCTGGTCAGAAACTCGCAACTTTCGGGTCGGTCGGCGTCGCGGCCGCGGGCGCGTTCTGGTACATTCAACGAGTCTTTTTCCCCGGAGGAATCTCATGAGACGAGCAACGGTGTTGGGCTTGGTGGTCCTGGCTGGGGCGCTCCCCGCCGTCATGGCGCAGCCGCCCGCGGCCAACGCCCCGAAGGTCATCGAAGTCGAAAAGGTCAAGGACAACCTGTGGGTTCTGCGCGGCGGCGGCGGCAACACCGCAGTTTTTGCCACCGCCCATGGGGTGACGGTGGTCGACGCCAAGAACCCGGGCTGGGGTAAACCGATCCTCGACAAAATCAAGGAGCTCACGTCCAAGCCGGTGACCACCCTGATCAATACCCACACCCACGGCGATCACGTGAGCGGCAACGTGGAGTTTCCCGCGACGGTCGACGTGATCGCGCAGGAGAACACCAAGGCCAACATGGAGAAGATGCCGATCTTCAAGGACAACAACGGCGCCGGCATGGCCAAGAAGGTGTTCAAGGACAAGATGAGCATCGGCACGGGGGCCGATCAGATCGACCTCTACTACTTCGGACGTGGTCATACCAACGGCGACGCCTGGGTGGTGTTCAAGGCGCATCGCATCGTCCACGCCGGTGACATTTTCGCGGGCAAACAGGTGCCCCTCATCGACGAGGCCAACGGCGGGAGCATGATGCAGATCTCGGGCACCCTCATGAAAGCCCACGACGGCATCAAGGACGTGGACACGATCATCAACGGACACATGCCGGCGCAAACCACCTGGGCGGATCTGAAGGAATTCGCGGAGTTCAACAAGGACCTGGCCGCCTGGATGCAAGAGGAGCTCAAGGCCGGCAAGACGCCGGAACAAGCGGCGGCCGAATGGAAGCTGCCCGAGAAATACAAGGGCTACGCTCCGACCGTAGGGGCGCTCTTCGGCGGGCTCGCCGGACGGATTCAAGCGCTCGCGAATGAGATGAAGAAATAGTTCGACTCCCTGATGGCCCCGCTGTCCGAGCTCGCTCCTCTTCTCGCCGCCACGGGGCGTGCGTTCCACGCCCGCGGCTGGGCGCTCGGCACTTCCGGCAACTTCAGCGCGGTGGTGAGGCAGGAGCCGCTGGCCCTCGCAATCAGTCGCAGCGGCGTCGATAAGGGACGCCTCGCCGCCTCGGACTTCCTGGAAGTCGACGGCCAAGGCGTCCTGCTCCAGGGCGACGGCCGTCCTTCGGCGGAGACCGTGGTCCATCTGGCCGTGGTGGGGGAGCGGGGCGCGGGCGCGGTGCTGCATACGCACTCGGTCTGGAACACTCTCGTCTCCGAAGCGGCCGGCGAGGCGGGCGGGATAGCGCTCGAAGGCTACGAGATGCTGAAGGGGCTCGCGGGAGTCACAACCCACCAGCACCGCGAGTGGGTGCCGATCATTGAGAACACCCAGGACTACGAACGGATGACGCGCGACGTGAAGGCGGCCCTGGCGCGGAACCCCGGGGCGCACGCTCTGCTTCTGCGTGGGCACGGCCTCTACACCTGGGGTCGCGACCTCGAGCAAGCGCAGCGCCACGTCGAGGTCCTGGAGTTCCTGCTCGAGGTGGAGGGCCGAATCTACGCCTCGGCCGGAAAGCTGAAGGCGAGGGCGGCCGCGGTGGCCGCGGGAGGTCGAGATGGCGATCGTTAGGCTGCCCGTTCCGAACCGCACGCTTGATGCCCCGGAAGAAGTGGTCGCGTTCCTCGCCGGGCAGGGCATCGAGCACGAACGCTGGACGCCCGCGCGCCCGCTGGCCGAGACGGCCTCGTCCAACGAAGTCCTGGCGGCCTACGAGCCGGAGATCGCCAAGCTCAAGGCCCGGGGCGGCTACGTCACCGCCGACGTCATCGACGTCCGACCCGAGACCGTGAACCTCGAAGCCATGCTTGCGAAGTTCCGGAGCGAGCACTGGCACGACGAGGACGAGGTGCGGTTCATCCTGGAGGGCCGCGGCGTCTTCTTCATTCACCCGCGCGAGGGCGACGTCTTCGCGATCGAGGTGGGTCCGGGGGATCTGATCCGGGTGCCGCGGGGCACCTGGCACTGGTTCGATCTGTGCGCCGAGCGCCGGATCCGCGCCATTCGCCTGTTTCAGGACTCCGCCGGCTGGACCCCGCGGTACACCGAAAGCGGCGTCGACGCGGGCTTCGAGCCCGTCTGCCTCGGCCCGGCGCACCTCCCCGCGCGGCCGTGACCGAAGCTCCGGCGTTCGTCCTGCTCGACGTCGAGGGGACGACAACGCCCGTCGACTTCGTCTTCCAGGTGCTTTTTCCGGACGCCCGAGCCGGCATGCTCAGCTTTCTCGAGGAGCACGCCGCCGACCCCGAGGTCGCGCGCGATCTCGCGGCCCTGCGCCAGGATCACGCTCGCGAGGCGGCCGAAGGTCACGATGCGCCCGACTGGGACGGCTCAAAAGCCGCGGCCGCCGCCTACGCGCACTGGCTCATGGACCAGGACCGGAAGCTCACCGCACTCAAGTCCCTGCAGGGGAAGATCTGGGCGGAGGGTTACGCGGCCGGCCGGTTGCTTGGGCAGGTCTACGCCGACGTGCCGCGAGCACTCTCTCGCTGGACCGCTGCCTCTCGCCGGGTGGCGATCTTCTCCTCAGGGAGCGTCCTCGCCCAGAAGCTGCTCTTCAGCCACAGCGACCATGGCGATCTGACGCCATTCCTGTCGGGCCACTTCGACACCACCACCGGACCGAAGGCCGACGCCGTGAGCTACCGGCTGATTGCGGCCGCCCTTGGCAAGCCGCCGAGTGCCGGGCTCTTCGTGTCGGATGTCGTGACGGAACTGGATGCAGCACGGGCGGCCGGGTTCGCGACTGCGCTGATCGTGCGAACGCCGCCCGCACCAGCGGCTCACAGTCATAGGACGGTCGTGAGCTTCGACGAGCTGCCCTAGCTGCCGACTGCGAGGCCGAGAACATCCGGCGCCTCCTGGTAAAGCACTCTCGGAACGGCCTATAAGGCCGCGGGGCGAGCGTACATTTTCTCCGAACGCATCAGTGCGTTGGGGCATGGACGCGTCTGGACGAACGCGTGCTGCTCGGTCGCGTGATCGCGCACGAAGTCGGGCATCTGCTGCTGAGCGAAATCGGCCACTCGCACACCGGCATCATGGTGGCAGGCATTGGCGCCGATCCGACGAAGTTGCGGGCTCAGTTCACTCCGGAACAGGCTCGATCTATCCGAGCGCTGCTGGAATCGAAGAAGGGGGAAGGCGACGGCCGATCAAGCTGCGGGAACTGAAGAGCGGGCAGGACCCGACGGCCGCATTCGCGGGAGGTCTTGGTAGAAGGGCTTCGACGGATCGGTCGAGGCGAGGGAGACTGCTTCCGCGGGGCTGGAGCCCGGCCGCGCGGAACCCTGCGGAGCCCCTGCGTGCGAAGGGCAAAGCACCGTTCCCTGAACGAAGGGGGCCGAGCGGTACCCTACTGATCGTGGGGTGGGGGCCCCACGCCGTTCCTTAGAGGACGCTTCGAGGCCCCCGAATGTGAAGGGAACGTCCGGGTGCTTTGGCCGCAGCGCCAACACGCGGGCGCGGTGTTCTCGCGCGGCGGGACGTTGCGTGAGAACGGGTCAGTGGGTCAGACCGTAGATCATGTAGTTCACGCCCACCTTGTAGGCCTCGTTGGAAAGATCGATCGGCGCGAAGCCGGTGTCCGACCATTCCCAGAACTCCCCAATGTCCGCGTTGTAGTTGGCGATCACCATGAGCCGCTTCTTTGGATCGTTGTCCTCGAAGATGCCTCGGTAGGTGGACGGCTCGCCGCGCCCCCCGTATCCGAAGCCGCGGCCGAATGCGCCCCGGCCCCCGCCGCCGCCTGCTCCTCGCCCACGAGGAGGTTCGGCGATCTTGAAGAAGGAGTCCCAGAGCGGATGGTCCATCGGAATCTCGATGAAGCGCGACTCCGGCAGAACTTCGCGCATTCGCTCCTCGAGATTCAAGACCGCTCGTCCAAAGAAGTCATCGAAGATCACGAAGCCGCCCTTTTGGAGGTAGGCGCGCAGGTTGCTGGTTTCCTTTTCGTTCAGGGTCCAGTAGCCCGGTTCGCAGATGTAGGCAATGGGGTAGTCGAACAGAGCAGGCTCGTCAAAGCCCACGACCACCGGCTCCATGTTGGGAGCGATTGAGGTGGTTTCCCGCAGGATGCTCAGGAAATGCTTATCGGCGCGGGGATAGTCATGGTTCCACTTGAGGTCGAGGCCCCACTCATAAGGTCCCGGCCCCCACTGGGACGGTCGGAACTTCACCCGCGCGAACGTGAACTTCCCGTTGTACGGCGCGTTCACGTAGGGCATGTCGGGCGGCGCGGGCACATCCGCGGTAAACCCAAGCGCCGCTCCAACCAGGAGGGTAAGAGCCATGATCCTCGAATCGCGTTTCATGGCATCTTCTCTTCCCGATGGATCTTTAGCAGGAGGTCCTGCGCGCGGCCAAACCGAGGCGCGATCTCCAGCGAGCGCAGAACACTTCGCCGGGCGGCCGGGCGATCTCCAGCGTCGATCTCGGCGAGGGCGAGTTGGAAATACGCCTCCGCCTTGTCGACGGGATCCAGTTCCACGATGGCGCGGCGGGCATCTCTCACCGTGGAAGGCTTCTGCAGGCGTAACGCAAGCACGGCTCGTCGCTCGTGGAGCGTCGGGTCGAACGGATAGATGAAGACAGATGAATCGAGCACGGACAGCGCCTCTTCCGTCTTGCCTTTCGCTTCGAGAAGCGCTGCCAGCTGGGAGCGAGCGGCATCGTGGCTCTCGTTCCTGGCCACCAGAGACTTCAGAGCGGTGATGGCGCCGTCCTGGTCCCCGCGCGCCTGCTTGATCTCGGCGATGGGGAAGTAGGGGCTTTCGTCTCCAGCGGACTCCGGCCAGATTTGTGCGGCACGCTCAAGGTGCAGCAAAGCGTCGTCGTCACGCCTCTCCCGGTGGTTGAGGCGTCCTAAACCGACCTGGGCGATGAAGTCGTTGTCATCCCTTGCGATGCGGGCTTCAAGGGTGACGCGGGTCTCCTCGGGGGCCGGGCGATCGGTTGATGTCGGGGCCGCGCCCACGCCCCGGAATCCGACCAGGGGCCTGGACAGGCTTACCAGGAGTACCGCCTGGAATTCCTCATCCACCTGATCGACCGAGCGACCAAGGGCGGTCTGAAAAGCCGCCGCCGTAGTCGCCCCGTTCGCATACGCTTTCAGAAGGTTGCGAAGGCCGACGATTCCATGCCGTGCTTCAATGTGCTCCACCACGAGCGAAGCCTGATAGTACGAGAGGCCGACCTGCTCCGGCCGCTTGGGCCGGACGAAGCCGTTGTTCAGATCGCGCAGCGGCAACAAGCCCCCGGACTGGTAGGCGAGGAGGAACTCGATCGACAGGTCATCTCCCCAGCCGGGTCGGGCGCGCCGCTCTTCGTAAACCGAGATTCCCTCGGTGAGCCAGCGGGGCACCCGGTTCTGAGACGCTCCCAAGGTCACCACGTGCGCCAGCTCATGCCACAACGTGGAGCCCCAGTTGAACGCCCCGCGGTCGCGAGCCTGGGGTGAGTCGATGGCCACGACGGGACCGAACGACACACCGAGTGCGCCCAGCCCGGCAAGCCCCACCGTCCTTACCGAGAAATCGGCGTGTGAGGGATACGCCTCCACCCGAATCGGATCGGTCGGCGTAAAGCCGTAGCGGGCGGAGAGTTTTTCAATCGCCTCGGCGGCGAGCGAGGCCATCGCTGGCCCAAGGACTCCCGCTTCCTTCTTGTCCAGAAAGAGACGAAAGCGTCCGTTCTCGGTTTCGATGAGGGTGTAGTTCGCGAACGTGTCCAGGAGATCGAGGGTGTTCTTGACCCAGACGTTGTACGGGTCCCCTTCGAACGACCGCTCCAGATTCTTGCGAGCGGCCTCGATATCGCCCAGGCGGAGTTGATTTTGACCGAGGCTGGCAAGCGCTGACCATGATTGAGGCTCCAGGGCCAGCGCCTCGGTCGCCAGGCGAGCCCCTTCACGGTAGAGCCGGTTGCGAACCGCCGCCTCTGCCACGGTGACGAGGAGATCGCCGCTCTTCGCGAACAAAGAGTCCGCTTTCTTGCGCGTCTCGCCGAAGGCAGTCAGGTCTCCGGCCACGTATTGTGCGGCTGCGAGGGCGGAGAGAGCCCCGGCCGACGACGGATTCTCCGCGAGAGCCTTCTCTGCCTCGGCCCGGGCGGCGGGGAAGTCCTCCAGAGCGAGGAGCAGGCCAGACCGGTAGGCGCGAGCCTCCACGAAGTTGGGATTGACCTTGAGAGCCGCGTCGAGGAGATCGGGAACACCGCGCTCGCCGTCGAAATCCCTGGCCTTGGCGAGACCGAGGAGGGCCTGAGGTTGATCGCGGTTGGTCTGCAGAACGGTCTCGAAGGCGGACCTCGCATCGGTGCCGTTGAACTTCTCGAGGAAGAGCTCGCCGGTGCGGAGGCGCGCCTCATGGGTCTCGTCGAGGGCGGCGGCCTCGTCGAAAGCCTTGAGCGCATCTTTGAACGCGGCCGGATTCGATGCCCCAAGGTACCGGCAGGCGCGACCTACGGCGATCAGATCCGAGGCGGTTTTGGCGCGACCGGCGTTGTACGCGGCTATCAGCCTCTCGAAACGCACGGTCGCTTCGGCGCGAAGGCCGCGCTCGTACAGCAGAATACCCAGCGAGGCCTCGGCGGCAAGCCTGCTCGCGCTGAGCGCCTTTCCCGCCATGGCTTTGCTGAACGCGGTTTCGGCCTCGGCGCGTCGGCCCCTCATCACCAGGACCTCTCCCATGAGATTCCAAGCGTCGTCGGATTTGGGGTTCTTCGAGAGAAAACTGCGAACGGTGTCTTCGGCCTCGGCGTGCGCTCCGGTTTCGAGAAGTGTGCGAACGAGAACCGAGAGGGCGGGGACGCTGTGAGGCGCAACCGCCAGATCGCTCTTTCCGGCCTCAACCGCGCGCGCATACTGACCCAGGCGCAGGGCTTCGATCGCGGAGAGGTCCCCGGCCGGGCGGACCGGCGGAGGCGGAACGCGCCGCCCTTGCGCAAGGGCGGCGGAACCGGGCGCCCACGATCCCACGACCGAAAGGCTGAGAGCGGCCGCCGCCCACACTCCACCCACCAAGAGAGCGCGCGAGCGGGTCATGGCTTCCCGGCCCCCCGCTTCTTCCGGATTTCCTCGTTCTTCATTGCGAGGTCCAGCAACAAACCCTCAAGTTCCTGGTCGTAGCGGTCGGCGGGCAACGCACTCTTGGAGGCCTTGAGCACTTCGATCTTGTCCTCGATCGCGCGGGCCTCCTGTTCGAGTGCGGCGAAAACCGGATCAGCCGAGTCCTTGGCTCGCTCCGCCGCCTCGGGCCCCCGGCCCCCAAGAAAGGTAGATCGGGCGAGAGCCCCGGATGCGCCATCCTCGAGGACCGCGTGTTCGGTGAGAAGCCTGCGCTCCCGCTGATATTCCCTAGCCACCTGCGTCTTCGCCGCCTCGAATGCCTCGAGGATGGACACCCGTCCGTTCTTGTCGACGTCGGCGACTTCACCCGACAGCGCTTCCGAGAAGTACCGGCCGAAGATCGCCTCGTTGCGTTCCTGAGAACTCTTGGTGGAGGTGAGGATCAGACGATTCTTGCCGGCCAGAACCTTCTGGAAGTCGCCGCTCGCCGAAGCCGTGTTCACAAAGACAACGCGCTGAAGGGCGAAGGGGACGAGCCAGGTGGCGAAGTCCGAGGCGCTCGCGTCGGGTCCGAGAAGATTGAAGCGAGCCTCCTCGCCGAATCCGCTCCCGTGGCCGAACAGAATGACCGCCAACGTATCGCCAGGGTGGCAACGGCCCGCGATTCTGGTGAACGCCTTCGCCAGTTCTTCTTTGGTGGCACGACCATCGACCCGGGTCGGGTCCTTCTCGGGACTCTCGGCCAGGTACGTGATGTCGGCGCGCGGTATGCCCAGGCGCTTCTCCGCCGCGGAGTGGAGCGATGACGACCAGGCCTGGAATGACTCGGCGTACCCCGGTTCTCCGCCCAGGCCGGCCACGATGAGCAAGTGAGTGTCCTGTGCGCCGCCCGACCTGGCGCATGCCAGTAACGCGATGGCCGCTAGGTCGGCGACGAGAGGGCGTCTCTTTCGGGAGGTCACGCGAGGCCTCGATACTTGCGATACATCCATTCAATCGAGAGGGACATCAGGATTCCCAGGAAGATTGCGGGCATGTCCCACAGTTCCTTCTCCTCCACCACCGATGCGGTTTTCGGAGAGTAGGTCAAGTCGTCGGACAACGATCCCGCGGTCGCGGGAGTGTAGAAGCGCCCCCCGGTTTCCTTCGCGACTCGGCGCAACAAATCCGCCTTCATTTCGGCGCCGCGGAACTCGACGGGAAGGTCGTCGACCCGCACATGGGCCACATCGTCGCCCACGGTCTTTCCCGCACGGCGCGCCGTGACGCGGACCTCGTACGCCCCGCGCTGGTCGGGTCGAAGCTCGCCGGAGTATTCGCCGTCCTTGTCGACCGTCCAACGAAGGGCCACTTCCTGCGACTCCCCATTCGGTTTCCGGACCTGGGCGCTCACCAGGGCGTCATTGACCCGGATGAAGGTCTCGTCCGCAACATCGGCGCGAATCATGACCGTCGTTCCAGGGGAGACCAGACCCGACGACAAAGTCACGGAGACCGGTCCGCCGACGCCATTCACGAGCTGTCGCAGCAACTGCCGCCAGAAAGTTTCATGAGACGTGTCCTCGGCCGCCACGTCCGCGTGCATCTGCCACCGCCAGGAATCCTGGACGGGAAACGCGAAAGCCCGGCCGCGGCCATAGCGCTGGAACGCGAGAACGACGCGCCCGTGACCCGGAGCATTGCCGGCCGGCTCGCCTTGAAGGAGTGTTGATGCGCCCGGTTTTACCCGGGTCACGTTGTTCACGGAGGACAGGGGCGGCAGGGCTCGAAAACGAGTCTCATTGTCCGCCTCACCGGCCGCAAGTTGAGTGACGGGCTGGGCCGCGCCGAGAGGTGTGACGTTGACCCTGAGCCACTGGAATGAAGTGTCCGCTTCTCCAGGGGAGCGGAATGCCCTTGACGGGGACGCGTTCCCGACCGCGTCTCCGGAATCCAGGGCCACCGGCAGAACCTCGGCCACCGCCGTGCCAGCATACCCACCCTCCGCGAAGGTCTTGTTGCTGCCCAGCATCAGAAGGCCGCCACCGCGCTCGGACACGAACTCCGAAAGCATGCGTATCTGGTCGACGCTGAAGAAGCTCGCCTCCACGCCCCCGACAATGAGACCGCGGTATCGGAACAGGTCTTCGCGTGCGCGGGGAAAGCCTGCCGCCAGTTCCTCGGCATCGTCTACGTCGAGGCGCAGAAATTTATTGTCGGAAGTTCGTTCCAGAGTGACGACCTGAAGGTTCTTGTCATCCTGAACCGCTCGCCGGAGGAACTTCGCCTCGAAGCGCGCGGCGCCTTCCAAATACAATAATTTCTCGCGGCGACCGAGGACATCGAGGGCGACATCGAACTGGTTGTTCTCGGTCACCTGCTCGCCCGCGACGGGCGCGACCTTGAACCGGAGCAGGCGGGGACCGGGTTCGTCGGCTCGGACGGACACCCGTACCGTGGAGGAATCGAAGGCGGTGATCTGAACATCCTGCGCCGAAAGGATCCGGCCCGAGTCCTCGACGGTGAGGTGCAAGGGCTCGCGACCCGCGCCGCGCGCCTTGAGCTCGACGCTGGCCACGACCGAACTGCCCTGGAGGACCGAAGCCGGGACTTCGACGCGAGTGATCTCGATGTCCTTGTCGAAAGTCTCTCGCCCGAGTCCGACCACGAACACCGGGAGCCTTTGGGTTCTGAGGTCCAGCAGCGTCTCGCTCAGCGGGCCGGAGACATTGTCCGCGCCATCGCTGACCAGGACGAGGCCCGACACCGGAACGTCCGCGAGTTCTTCCTTCGCGCGTCGCAATGCCGCTGCCAGGTCGGTTCGGGTGCCGGCGAATTCGAGACTTCCGCCCTGAACGCGCTCGGCGGAGTTCGAGAAACGAAAGAAGCGAAGCTTGAACTTCTCCTCGAGCGTCCGTCGGAGATCTCCGGCCGGATTCATGAGGCGGTCTCGCACGAAGTCGCTGCGCGCGTGGCCACGGTCATCCTTGATGGTCAGGCTCAGAGAGTCGTCGAGCAGTACGCCGACAAAACTCTGCTGCGGCGCTACGGTCAAGACCCGGAGAGTTGGCTCGAGAAGAGAGAAGCCCAGGAGAGACACCGCCAGCACTCGGAGTCCGGCCAGCAGAGTCAGGTCGCCTCGCCCGAGGGGCTTTCGCTCGGCGAGTCGTCGATAGCTCCAAAGAGACAGGCCCAAGGCGAGGGCGAGGCCCGCCAGGGCCAGGGGTGCCAGCGCTCTGGTTCCGATCGCGACCTCTCCGGCCTCGAAAACGGATCGGCGATACTTGAAGAGGAACTCGAAAGCCGAATCAAGCGCGGGCATCGTGAATCCGTGGCAGAGACTACGTGTCGAGGTTCAGGATGAGCAGCGCCCCAAAACCGACAAACACCAGGTTTGGCGCCCACGCCGCGAGCATCGGGGGCAGATATCCGTAGCGCCCCAGCGCTTCGGAGAAAACGAAGCCGACCTGATAGGACGCAGCCAGGAAGAGGGCGATACCCACGCCGAACAGAGCCCCGTGTCTTCCTACGAGCATCGAGAAGGGAAGGCCCACGAAAGCCATCACCAGACACATGACTGGATAAGACAGCTTGCGATGCAGGCCCACCCGAAGGGGAGTTCCGTCCAAGCCAAGGCCCTCAATGGACTCGATGTGCGCCTCGAGATCGGCGAACGACAGCTCTTCGGCGGTTCGTTCCTCCTTCTTGAAGTACGTGGGTGGATCGATCTCGGCCGACCGTACGGTGTCGATGACGCGATCCGCGGCGCTGCCCCCGGTAAAGGTCCGCCGGAAGCCTCTGGACAGTTCATACACGCGCCCGTCCCACCGAACCTCGTCGGCCATCAGATGTTCGCGAAGCGTCCACGTCTTCGGATCGATGTCGAGAACGGACAGGCCGCGGAAGATGATGCTTCCCGGATCCGTGGACGGAGCAATCTGGTTGTACGAGTAGAACCGTCCGTCAGAGCTGAGCGCCATGCGACGGTCGAGTGCGGAGTTCGAGCGCGGGGGTCGGCCCTTGATCACGTCATGATCTCTCTGGGCGAGCCGCCGATAGGACGGGACCAGCCAGTCGTTTCCCACGAACATCAGAATGGCAGCGATCGCGGCAAGGACGAGCCCAGGCACCGCCGCTCGATAGACGCTGATTCCGGTCGCCTTCATGGCCGTGATTTCGTTCTGTCGCGCCAGGATTCCGTAGGTCGCCAGCGTCGCGATAAGCACCGCCATGGGCAGAATCTGGCTGAATAGGTAGAAGGGCAGGTTGTAGGCGAAATAACTCACTACCGTCATGCCTTTCACGTGATTCTGCTGAACGTCATCGAGTAGATCCATGAACTCGAGAAGAACCGGGAGGGTCAGGAGGGCCACGGTGGCGAGCAGGAGCATTCGGAGGAACTCGCGACCAATGTATCGATCCAGAACGCCGACCAGATGCGCGCCAATTGACGGTCCCCGTCGCGCCCCCGCTCTCCGGTTCGAGTTAAACCAGTTTGCGACCGAATACGAGAGGCCGCCAAAACTGAACGGATCCACGGTCCCTTCTTTTCGCGCGCGGAAGAGAAGGAAGACGGCGAGCGTCCCGAGGATAAGGTTGGCGCCCCAAACCGCGATCCCCGCGGGCAGAGTTCTAGTGTCACCCGCCTGCTCGCCCAAGCGGGCCAGTATGTAGTAAACGAAAATGACGGCAACGGCCAACCCAAAGGCCGACGATTTCGAGTCCCGTCGCCCGCCGAGCATCAGGGCCAGACCCAGGACTGCGAACACCAGCGGCACCACGGAGAGCGCGTACTTCTTGTGATACTCCACCGAGTACCGGGCGGCTTCGGCGGCATTTCCGTCGCGCTCGAACCGCGCGATCTCGGTCAGAAGCATCTGGGGCGTCATCTCCCGATCGCCCCGGGACAAGGGTAGGTCGGGAAAGATCTGGCCGAAGTCGATCGGAAACCGGCCCTTCGCGAACCGTTGAAAGTCGTAAGTCTTGCGCTCGATCAAGTCGAAGGAATAGGCACTGCCCGACTCGAGCTCAAGCTCCACACGTTTCTCCGCGCGATTGATCGACAGTTCGCCGCGCCGCGCCAGCCACACCCGTGGGCGGCCGGCGTCCTGTCGGTCGATGATCAGGGCGTCCTTCCAGACTCCGGTTCCGGTCTCTACATCGGTCAGATAGAGAGATCGGCTGGGCAGCAGGTCATCGATGAAAACTCTCGGCTTGACCGCATGGGCGCGCGATATGGCGAGGGAGAACGCGGTCTCGCGGTACGCCTGATTTGCGTCCGGTACCCAGAAGGCGTGAACGTAGTAGGTCGCCCCGGTGGCCACAAGGCCCAGAAGCATGAGCGCCCGCAGAAGAAACAGCGGGGACACGCCAACCGCCTGCATGGCGATGAGCTCGCTTTCGCTCGCGAGGCGGCCCAGGCCGAGGAGAACCGCGAGCAGGGAGGCCATGGGGATGGTGAGAGCCAGAAAGCTCGGGAGGATGTTGAAGATGAGCTTGCCGATGATCGTCCAGGTGGCGCTCTTACCCACCAGGAGGTCGGAGATGTCAGCGAGGTGGGGGATGAGGAGGACGAAAGTGAAGAGCACCAGGCCGATCAGAAACGGGGACGCAATCTCACGCAGGACGTAGCGATCGAGGATCGTCGGTCGGAGGATCAGCTTCGGCTTCATCGAACGTGGAAGCGTAGCAGGCGGCTGCGACTCGCCCCCATTAGAATCACCTTCTAGTGAGCGCTTCGGGTCGTCCGCTGAGTCCCGAGTGGGCGCCGCCGGTGCAACCGCACAAAACTTGGGAATTCGTTAAGTACAATCACCGCCATGTCAGAAATCCATACCTTCCTCAAGGAAGCGCGGCTCTTCCCACCACCGCCCGCTTTCTCGGATCAGGCCCACATCAAGAACCTGGAGGAGTATCGAGTTCTCTATTCCCGAAGCATCGAAGACCCTGAAGGATTCTGGGCCGAGCAAGCTGAGACTCTGACCTGGCAGGAGAAGTGGCACACCGTCCTCGATTGGAAAGCGCCCTTCGCCCAGTGGTTCGTCGGCGGCAAGATCAATCTTTCCGAGAACTGCCTCGATCGCCACGCTTCCACCTGGCGCAAGAACAAGGCCGCGATCATCTGGGAGGGCGAACCCGGGGAAACCCGAGTGCTGACCTACGGTGAGCTTCTTCGGGAGGTCTGCAAATTCTCGAACGTTTTGAAAGCGATGGGGGTCGCGAAAGGCGACCGCGTCGGTATCTACCTTCCGATGATTCCAGAGGCCGCCGTCGCCATGCTCGCGTGCGCCCGCATCGGCGCGGTCCACAGTGTGGTCTTCGGCGGCTTTTCGGCCGAAGCGGTCAGCGATCGGATGAACGACGCCGAGGCCAAACTGATCATCACCGCGGACGGAGCGTGCCGGCGGGGAAGCGTCGTTCATCTCAAGCAGAACGTCGACGCGGCCTGCCCCTCGATTCCGAGTGTCACCAGGGTGGTGGTGGTTCGCCGCACCGGTGAGACCATCGAGATGAAGGGCGGTCGCGATGTCTGGTATCACGAGGCCATGGCCGCCGCTTCCGCAACCTGCCCGCCCGAGCCGCTGGATTCGGAGCATCCTCTATTCATCCTCTACACCTCCGGCACGACCGGAAAGCCCAAGGGCGTTCAGCATTCCACCGCGGGCTACTTGCTTCAGGCGAGCCTCACTATGAAGTACGTGTTCGACCTGAAGGAAGAGGACACCTATTTCTGCACCGCCGACGTGGGATGGGTGACCGGCCACAGCTATGTGGTCTACGGTCCGCTTGCGAATGGCGCGACCTCGCTCATGTACGAGGGGGCGCCGAACTTTCCGAAACCCGACCGGCTCTGGGACATCATCGAGCGGCACCGCGTCAGCATCTTCTACACCGCGCCCACCGCAATTCGTTCCTTTGTCCGGCAAGGCGACGACTGGCCGAATGCGCATGACATGAGTTCACTGCGAGTGCTTGGGACGGTCGGTGAACCCATCAATCCCGAGGCCTGGATGTGGTATCACAAGGTCATCGGCGGCGAGCGATGTCCGATCGTGGACACCTGGTGGCAGACCGAGACGGGCGCGATCATGATCACGCCTCTGCCGGGCGCCACGCCCACCAAGCCGGGTTCGGGAACTCTGCCGTTTTTCGGCATCCTGCCGGAAGTCGTCGACAAAGAGGGCCATAAGGTCCCGGCCGGCGAGGGAGGCTTCCTGGTCATCCGTAAGCCATGGCCATCAATGCTCCGCACCGTATTTCGCGATCCTGACCGGTATGTCGAGCAATACTGGAAGCGTTTCCCAGGGTCGTATTTCACCGGAGACGGCGCCCGCGAGGACGTGGACGGCTACTTCTGGATAATGGGACGGGTCGACGATGTGGTCAACGTGGCCGGCCATCGACTGGGAACCATGGAAGTTGAGAGCGCCCTGGTTTCGCACCACAAGGTCGCAGAGGCGGCCGTGGTCGCGCGACCGGACGAGTTGAAGGGCCAGGCTCTGTGCGCCTTCGTTACCTTGAAGTCGGGTGCCGGCGGCGCGGACCAGTTCGCCATCGAAGCCATGAAGGAGGAACTGAAGGCTCACGTCGCCAGGGAAATCGGCGCGATCGCCAAACCGGACGACATCCGTTTCACGGACGCCTTGCCAAAGACCCGGAGCGGCAAGATCATGCGCCGCCTGCTCAGGGACATCGCAGCCGGGTCCCAGACCGTGGGCGACACCACGACCCTGGAGGACTTCTCAGTCCTGGCCAAACTGCGCGAGGACGAGGAATAGACTCCTACGAGCCGGACGGGGACGCCAAGCAAGAAGGCTCAGCCCTGACCTCAGAGAACGAACCTGACAGCACGGGCCTTGCGATTGAAGTTGTTCCCTCTAAGCAGCGAACTCGATGAGCCTTATCAAGGCCGCTTGAGCGACTATCTTATCGGTCACATCGTCGTCAGGAAGGTTTTGGATGTGTCCGATAAGATATATTATGTAAACTATTATGGCGCATAGGGGTGACGCGGGGTCCGGAGTGCCGTCCGAGGTTCGCTGTTTGTCCTTCCACGCCGACTATGCCTGTCAGAACTCCGGGGTGTGTTGCTCTACTGCCTGGGAAATCGCTGTCGAAGAACGAGTTGAGCTGGACCTGATACCAAGACTGGCGAGCCCCTCCGCCCGTCTTCCGCACGGGTCCGACGGGTTCCGACCGATGGTGGATCCGCCGAACGGGTGCAAATCCCGCCTGCGCAAGCACGAACCCTCGGGCTCGTGCTGGTTTCACGACGCCGAAGCCCGTCGATGCGCCGTCCATCGAGCGTTCGGCGAGGAGCTCCTTCCCTCCGCGTGCCGCCAGTTCCCGAGGGTCTGCATCCTCGAACCCGGCCTGGTTTCGGTCAGTTTGTCCCACTACTGCCCAACCGCTGCGGCCATGCTTTTCCGGGAGTCGGCCGACTTCGAGATCGTGGTCGAGGCGCCTGCCTTTTCGGAAACCTGGCCGTTCGAGGGCCTAGACGCACGGGAGGCCTATCCCCCGTTCCTGAGGGAGGGGGTGCTCCTGGGCTTCGATGGATTGCGGGCGTTCGAGGAGTCGGCGGTAAAGGCCCTCAGAGGGGGCGATGTCTGCCTCGCAATGGCCCGCATCGAGGCCGCGGTCGAGAGCATCCGAGGATGGAGTCCCGAGAGGGGTCCTCTGAGCGACCTGATCCGCAGTTCGTTCGCGGAGGCGGAAAAGATTTTCCCGGCCGGTTCCAAGTCGGTTGACCCCCGTCCCGTTCTCCTCTCGTCCTTGATCGAGCAAGCCCCAAAGAACCCTGGGTTTCCAGACTTCACGCCGGAGACGCCTCATCTCTCTGCGGAAATGGATCTGGTGCTCAGAAGGTACCTTGCCGCGAGGTTGATCGCCGGCTGGATCATGTTTCAGGCCGACGATCTTCGCACCGTCGTGAAGTACCTTCGCCTATGTTTGAACACCGTGCTCTTGTTCGAGTCGGGTCGCGGCCGGCAGGAACGCGACGCGGATCGATGGAAAGAGGCGATTCGAAGCGCCGATCTTTGGGTCGTCCACTATTGCGATCCTGATCTGCTGGCCCGAAACCTGCGGTAGGGTTCGCGCATGACTCACCCGGCCTCGTCGGTTCTTGGGAAGCTCCCGGTTGACCGCTTCCTGAAAGAATACTGGCAAAAGGAGCCCTTGGTGGTTCGGGGTGCCTTTCCCGGTCTCGAGGATCCGCTCAGCCCCGACGAACTTGCGGGACTGGCCTGCGAGAAAGACATTGACTCACGGCTGGTGATGCAGCGCGGAGGCAAGAAGCCCTGGCAGGTCACGCGCGGTCCACAGCGGCCCGCCGTCCTGCGCAGGCTTCCGCGATCTCACTGGACGCTGCTGATCGAGTCGATGGACCGACACTCGCCGAAGATCGCGGCCTTGGCTGCGGCTTTCTCGTTCCTGCCGAAATGGCGAATGGACGATGTGATGGTAAGTCTCGCTCCGAGCCACGGCACGGTGGATGCTCACATCGACAGCTATGACGTCTTCCTGATCCAGGGCGCGGGCCGGAGGAGATGGGAGGTTGATCGTCGGGCCACCGCCGAGTACCGACCCGGCCTCGATCTGCGAATCCTCAGGCGTTTCCGGGTTGAGGATTCCTGGGTCCTGGAACCAGGCGACGTGCTCTACGTGCCTCCGGGCGTTGGACACCGCGGGGTCACCGTGCCCAGCGAGGCGGAGATCGCACTCACTTATTCGGTTGGTTTCCGGGCCCCGTCGGCCGCCGACCTTCTTTCAAGCCTGCTCTCGCGGATGCTGACCAACGAGGCTCCTAGGCTCTTTTCGGACGCGGCGCGGACCCGGGTTTCTGACTCCGGAGAAGTGTCCGCCCTCGACCTGGCACGCCTTCGGCGATTTCTGATCGCTGACCTCGAGTCCATGACCCCGGACGAGTTTGGCCTGGCCATCGGCGAAGCGGTGACCTCCGGCGGCCGCGGGCGTTTGGGCCCGGCCCGCGTCCTTCGCAAGGCTGCCGCGGCCAGACTCGTGGGCGGCGCCACGGTTTCCCCGGTTCCGGGAACGCGCATGGCGTGGGCCAGCCTGACCGGCGGACGCGCGGCTCTCTTCGTTAACGGCGAAAGCCGCGTGTTGGCCCGCGGGCAGTCTTTCGCCGCTTCGGTCTTGTGTGGGAGGACTTCTCCCTCGGCTGGTCGGCGCTTGTCCGCGAGCGCGGATCTGGTTTCGCTGGTCGCGGATCTGCTCCAGGCCGGAGTGGTCGACTGGATCGACTAGGCGCTTTCCCTTGAACTGCCTCGACGATGCGAAGGGACGCGGACCGAAACTCGTCCGGCCGCGGGCTCGAGACCACCAGTCGCTTCCCGGTCACGGGATGATCGAGTTCGATCCGTTCCGCGTGAAGCATCAGCCGGCCCGTCTCCGATCCCGGACCGCCGTAACGCGCGTCGCCCACGACGGGGGCGCCCACTGAGGCGAGGTGGACCCGGATCTGATGCTTGCGTCCGGTCACGGGCTTCGCTTCGATCAGCAGAGTGTCCGAGCGCCGCTCCAGAACTCGGACTCTGGTCCTGGCCGGGACTCCCCCATGGTCAACGCGGACGGAGCCGTTGGCGGCGACGGAGATCGGACTGTCGATCGACATCATGGGAGGCCATTCGATCGGCGGCCGCGCGACCAGGGCCACGTAGGTCTTCTCGATTTCGTGCCCGGCGAAGCTCCGCGCCAGCGCAGCATTCGCCTCGGGAGCCTTCGCGAACACCACCACCCCGGAGGTGCCGGCGTCGAGGCGATGATGAACAAACACCCGTCGCCCGACGTGGCCTTCCACAAGCTGGGTAAGACTGGGCCGGGCGGCGTCCTTTGTTTCATGGGTGGGCAGGCTCGCCGGTTTGTCGAGCGCAATGAGCCAGGTGTCTTCGTAGAGAATCCGGAGGTTGCCGGCCGGCCGCTTCGGAAGCCAGGCGAAGCTGCGCACGAATACCGAAGGACCGCGACGGAGGATCAAGCCGGGCTCTCGCACGATGCGACCGGAGAAAGTTACGAAGCCGGCCACGATCGCCTTTCGCGCAAGACTCCGCGGTACCGGGCGGCTTAGAACCTGGGTCAACTCGGTCGCGAGCCATCGATCAAGCGGGACCACCGCGTCCTCCCGGACTGCGATGGAGAGGACCTTCATTTCACGGGCGGGGTTGCGCGGTCGCGCTCTCGCAAGCGGGTCCCGATCCAGAGGGTGCGCTGGAAAGCGGTCGCGAAGGTTCCGACGGCGATCACCGCGAGGACGACCTGCACTATCAAGCCTTGAGCCCAGTTAAACGAAAGGGTGATGGGGCCATCGAAGAAGACCGCCAACACCAGCAGTGCGATTCTCTCCGCCCTCTGCATCAGGCCCTCCTTGCACAGGACTCCTTGGGACTCGCCGCGGGCCCGGGCGTAGCTGACCAAGAGCGATCCCGTGATCGCGGCCGCCGCGAGCAGCGGCCCCCAGGCGGTGTCGCGAAAGAAGAAGACGAGGCCCAGGAAGGCGAACACTTCCACAAACCGATCGAACGTCGAGTCGATGAAGGCACCGTAGGTGGAGGTGACTTTCATCGCCCGGGCGATCCGTCCGTCCATAACGTCGCATATCCCTCCCACAAGCATGACCACCCCTCCCCAGCCCAGCCTTCCAAAGGCGAACAGAATCCCGGCGACGCCTCCCAGGAAGAGACCCAGCCAGTTGAAGAAATCGGGAGTCAATCGAAGGGTCAGGCTCAATCGCTCAATCGGCCCGATCGCCCACATGGACCAGTGGACGACGAAGTTACCCAGTCCCATCAGGAACTGCGTTCCCTTGTCCGTGGCGTCTTTGTCCTGCTTCCGACCGATGGCGGCATAGACGAACATCGAAGCGATCGCGATGGCGAGGACGATAAGGGCGTTGCGGAGTGAAGAGTGCACGAGTTGTTCGCGAGAACTTACACCGATCGCCCCTTGCGGCGTTGCCGCGCGAGAAATCGAAAAGCCCGAGGCCAGAGGAAGATGAAGGGAAACCGGCGTTCGAGGGGAGTGAGGACGATGGCTTCACCCGAATGCCGTTCGGCCTTCTTAACGATGTAGTCGAGCCAGCCGTCGAAACTTATCGCGTGTTTCGGCCAGCGCGCGGTGGCCCGGACCCGCGACCACTCCAGAAAGAGCCGCCAGCGCAGAACTCTCCGGGCCAAGACGGGTTCGGCGAGCGAGAAGGCTCCTCCGTCATGCTTCGTGAGATGACCTAAGGACGCCAGCGAGTCCAGGACTCCTTTGAAAATCGGGACCAGACGATGGGCCTGGGCGGAGGAAAGGGCGTCGGCTCTCCCGCGACTCTCCGGTCGCACCTCGAACCGGAACGAGGTCCGAAACAGTTGGCGGACGTAGCCTGCAGAATCAAAGCGGTCCGGAAGATCGGGCGCCACCCAGTCGAGGGTGGTTCGGCGAGCGGACTCGATGGCCTTCTCCACCTCCTGCGCGAAGGCGGGGTCGTCGGCCCAAACGACGTGGACATCCTGGAACAAACGTCCCGCGAGAAACTGGTCTCGTCGCCGCGCTGAGGTAGCGCGACCGAGTTCTGCCAGTGAAACCACCGAAGCCTTGACCAGCCAGGGGCCGCGAGCGAGCCGCACCTGGGTGGGGGGAAGAAAGCGGTCGAGGATTACGAGCATCGACGGGCTTCTTCTCAGCAGCCCGGCCCGGTGGACCGCCTGGTAGAAAGCCCTCGGCTCGTTGCAAACGATCATCAGGTCGTAGGCGCTCCCCGTGGTCGTGGCCACTCCAGAGCTCCGCGAGCCAAAGAAGATCGCGGCTCCGAGGGCGCCCTCAGAGGCCGCGGCTATCGCATCGAGCAGATCAAGCCCTGGCCGGTCCAGAACCAGTTCGGCGCGTTCCCGCGGCTTCAGTTCGCGGCCTCGGCTCGCATCTTCGCGAGCTCTCGAATCATGTTCTGCCGGCGCTCCTCGATGAAGGCCGGCAGGTCATCGGGGTTCTCCGGTGACATCACCCGCTCAACCACCTTGAGACGACCCCTTACCGTGCCCAGGCCGAGGAACGTGTCCATCACTTTCCTGAAATGCCAGAAGCCGTCGCTCACGATGGTCCACACCGGCATCGGCCGGCCCTGGAGAAGCGCCGTCATTCCCGCCGGCCGGAAGGGCGCGATTTCGCCATCCTTCGTGCGGTGTCCCTCGGGAAACAGCATGACCGCATGTCGGAGGCCCTGTTGCGCCGCTTGCTGGAGGGCAATTACCGCTCCCGTGCGATCGCGCCTCGGATCAATCACGATGCACTCGAGGTACCGAACGGCCGGCGAGACCGTCGGGATCCATCTCGCGTAACGGGCGCGGGCCGCAAACCTCGGGAGCCGTGGCTTCAGGATGTGAATCAGGGGCGCCACCTCGAGCACCGACTGATGATTCATGATCACAACGCCTGGTTGCCCGCAGTCGATTTCGCCGTCGATTTCAATGGTGGCTCCGCCCAGCCGAAGAAAGAAGACCAGAGTGCGTGCGATCCAACTGACCCAGCCGAGGCCCAATTCCTGGCCCCGCTGAGGTTGGAGGAAAGTCCAGGGCACGACGATCAGGTACCGTAAAAGGGGAGCGATGACGCCCAGCAGGCCCAGACAGGCCAGGATCGCAGCCAGGCTGCGGATAGCGCGGGCGAAACCCATCACGGAATCAGAACGCTCAGGGCACGGGGAAGCGTTTCGATGGCGAGGGACGCGGTCTTAGCCTGACGCCACTCGCCATCCGTCTCGAACGAAGGGGCGGCGGAAAACTCGAAGGCGGCGCGCCGGGCGCGAATGGTGCCGACACCGGGCAGATCGTTGTGACGGCCCTTCATCAGAGCGCCCATCGCCTTGAGCCGGGCGAAGAAACCCAGATCGCCAAACGTCACTATGTCGACTTCGCCGTCGTCGAGCGAAGCCTCGGGCGCGACCGCGAATCCCCCGCCGAACTTCCTCGCGTTTGCCACGATGACCATCATGTGCGTGCCCGATGGACCAGGGCGATCATCGAGGACGCTCTTGAGCGCAAAGCCCGGGTAGGCTTTCATCTCGAGGAGGGCGCAGTACAGATAAAGGAGTTCACCCCGAAGCCATTTGACTCGGAATGAGCGTTCCAGGACCGCGATGTCGAAACCAAATCCCGCCACGTTCAGGAAATGCCGGTCCTCAACCTTCCCCACATCAATCGACCGGGTATGGCCCGCCGCGACGATCTCCGCACATTTGTGAATGTCGTTCTGGGGGATATCCAGACTGCGAGCAAGATCACAGCCCGTCCCGCCGGGGACGAGGCCCAAGGCGACGCTCTGACCGGACTCCATGATCGCGTGGCCGATATTCGAGGTCGTTCCGTCCCCACCGACGGCCACGATGCGGTCGAACCCCTTCGCGATGGCCGCCGCGGCCAACCGCTCTTCGTCTCCCGGTCCGGTAGTGAGTCCGAACTCGGCGCCTTGATCGCGGAAAGCCTCGCGGACCTGAGGCTCCAGGCGACGACCGCGACCCTTGCCAGAGTTCGGATTGAGAATGACGAAAGTTCGAGACATCGAAAACCGCCTGCCTTGATTTCCGCGGCCCGATCGCGAAGGGCCGAGAGGCTTACAACGTTTTCAGGGGATCGAACGTCTGCCGTCCGCTTCGCATCCACAACTCGCGGAAGGGAGTCGGATAGACGTCTTCGAGGCTCAGGGCCTTGTTGAACTCGTGATCGTGGAGCACGATCGAACCCTTCTCATCTTCATGTTCGCTCTGCTCCCCTTCCATGACGATGCTCGCGAGGTACTTGCCGGAGTCGTCGCTCATAAAGGACTGGTAGAGATGGTTCACCGGTGCGAAGGTATGCGCGAAGACCGTCAACTCCGCGATCGGGGCGCCCGCCTGGTCTTTGACCCTGGCCACGCCCACCTTGGGAGTCGAACGATCGAACTCGATCTTGATGTCCTCCATGAAGTGCGGCAGATGCCAGCGCTCGATCGCGTGGTCGCGCGCCGCTTTCGTAGTGGTCGCCACCAGGTAGGGGTACATCGCCGACTTCGGCAGGCGCTCGCCCGGTTTCACCAGAGGCGAGATGATTACCGCCATCACGATCTCGCCGTATTCGCCCACCGAACTTTCGTCAAAGTCGAACGCCGTCATCGCGAAGATGCTGGTGCCGTGGTGAACTTCCACCGGCTCCAGATGGTCGGGCAGGATTTCTCGTGCGTTCTCGGTCGGAAACTCGAAAAAAGCGCTCATGGCATCGCGGTAGCCATAGATGGTTAGGGGCATACACCCTCTTCGCGCAGGACGGACGCGATTACCCGCACCGCCGTTTCAAGGTCCGCTTCGGTGTGCGCGGCCGAGACGGAGATGCGCAGGCGGGACTTGTGCTTCGGCACCGCCGGGTAGGTGACGGGTTGCAGGAACAGGCCCCGATCCTGAATCTTCTCGGCCACCGCGAACACCCGTGCGTCGTTGTTCACCATCACGGGCATGACCTGAGAGTTGGACTTCCCGATATCCACACCCTCTTCGGCGAACCGCCGGCGCAGGAAAGCCACGTTCGACCACAACTTCTGGCGAAGCTCCGGCTCCTTTTGCACGATTCTGAGCCCCGCAAGCAAACCCGCGACCAGGACCGGGGACAAGTTGCACGAGAAGAAGCGTGACCGCCCGAAAGCGTTGATGTAATCAACCAGTTTGCGGCTGCCGGCCACGAATCCGCCCTGCCCGCCGAGGCTCTTGGAGAATGTTCCCAGGTGAAAGTCGACCTCGTCGTCGAGGCCGAAGTGCTCGGCCACTCCCTTGCCGTTCTGGCCGAAGAGGAAGGTCGAGTGTGCCTCGTCGATCAGAATCCGCGCCCCGTGACGTTTCGCCACTTCGAACAGTTCGGGAAGGGTGCAGATGTCGCCGTCCATCGAATAAACGCCTTCCACCACGACCAGCTTCTTGCCCTTGGTCTTTCCGAGCTTGCGCTCCAGGTCGAGCGGGTTGTTGTGCCGGAAGAAGACCGTGTTCGCCTTCGCCAGAATGGCGCCGTCGACCACGGAGGCATGGGAGTACTGGTCGAGGATGATCGAATCGCCGGCGCGCATCAGGCCGGAGATGAATCCGACGTTCGCGCTGTAGCCAGTCGGGAAGACCACCACCGCCTCTTTGCCCTTGAACCGGGCGAGTTCCGCGTTGAACTCCTCGTGGATGTCGAAGGTTCCCGACAGGATGGGCGAACCGGAGGCCCCAAGGCCATATTTCTCGACCGCCTTGATCGCTGCTTCCTTGACTTCCGGGCGGTACGAGATGCCCAGGTAGTTGTACGACGCCATGTTGATGAGGTCGTGGATCCGACCGGTCTTCCGGTTTCGGACATGTACCCTGGTCTCCGGCGCACCCTGAAGCGGCTCGGAATAAAGGTAATACCCATTGGGCAAAGCCTCTCGATACCACTCGGAAAACGGTCCGAGCAGGTTCATGGGATCGTCGCCAGCTCCGTAGTAGAAGTTGGAGTAGTCGTATTCCGCGAAGTTGGAGCCGGGGTTGGATTCTGGGGCCATGGGGTAGTCCTCGTCGAATAGGTTCGGCGGTGGAACTCAATAATATCAGCACTGACCTTGCCGCCGGGGTTGGAGGAACCCGCGGCCGCCGCCTCTCTCTTCAGTCCGGCTTGATCAAGTTTCCGGCTACCCGCCTGGCCACGAATCTGGGGAGGAACCTCTGGACGAACACCGAAACACGATCGAGAACGCCGGGCAGATGCAGTACGGCCTTGCCCGCAAGCGCCGCGTCCAGTGAGCTTCGGGCCACTTCAGCCGCGCTTATCGACGGAGTGTGATCGAAGCGACTCCCCTTCGTTCCGGCGACCTCCTGAAACCCGGTTGGAATGTTGCCCGGGCACAAAGCCTGGACGCGTACGCCCGCACCCTCGACCTCGTCGGCCAGTGCCTCGGTGAAAGAGAGGAGCCCGGCCTTCGTAGCCGCATAGACGTTGAGATAGGGAACCGGCTGAAACGCGCCCATGGAGACCACGTTGATGACTATTCCCCGCCTGCTCGCGAGCATGGGACCAAGGGCGGCGCGGCTCAGCCGCATGGGAGCCTCGAGATTCACGCGCACCAGTCGGGCGATGCTGGAGTCCGGCTGCCCGGCCACTGCTCCCCGATATCCGAGGCCGGCGTTGTTCACCAAGAGCGAGATGCCTCCCATCTGGAGTCGCCTCGCCACCATCGCGATACCTTCGTCAGTTCCGAGGTCAGCGGTAAGGACATCGACATGGCCGGGGCCAAGCTCAGACTGCAAGGCGGTCAGCCGTTCGATCCGTCGTGCGACCAGAATAAGGGAGAACCCTCGCTGCGCCAGGTCTCGGGCGAACGCCTCTCCGATTCCCGAAGAGGCCCCAGTTACCATCGCCAGCTTTTCAGTCATTGCGGTCGGTTCTTGACCCTTGGTCCACCCGGAGCATAACGTCGGGAGAGTGAACCCCGACGCGATCGAATCGAGTACGCACCGAGCGGCCTCGACCGCGCCTGGCCGCGGCGGATTTGCGGGTCCGGTTCTCGCGTTCAGTCTTTTCGCCGTGGCGGGCGCCCTGTCTGTTCTGGTCGGCCACCAATTCGCGACATCGGCGGTCGTGGACATCGGCCCGACCGACGCCCGCTACGTTCACGGCTTTCACGACATCGAACGGGACGGATCGACCTATTTCCGCTGGACTTCCGTGCCGTCCTCATACCTGTCGCTCCCGATTCGATTCTGTGGGCCGGGCTCGGTACGTCTTCGGGCGCGCCGACACTTCCTGGACCCGGCAGTTCTAACTTTATCGATCGGCGGGAGGGTGCTCGGCCAAAGGTCAATTCAGGCCAGGAGCGATCATCCTTACGAAATATTAGAATTTCAAGTCCCTGAAGTAACTTGCGGAACGAATGCTATTGTATTACTTGAAGCAAGGGTACAGAATGGCCGGCCCCTGGGGGTCGCGGTTGACTGGGTGGAGATTCGCGCGGTCCGCGGGTTTCGTGTCGCTCCGGAAACGGTGTTTAGGGGCGCGGCCGTTCTCGGCATGATCTCCCTCGCCATGTGGTTGGCCGGGGGCAGTTTCTCGATTGTTCTGGGTACCAACGGCTTTCTGGTCTTACTGGTCGGATATGGCCTCGCGGCCGCTCCCCTAGCCGCAGAGCGCATCTTAAGCGGTAGCGCGGCCGCTTTGGCCCTGAGCCTAGTACTGGGACTATTGATTGCAAAACTCTCCGGGGTACTTAGGCTTTCTGGCCGAACACGGGTCGCTCTGGTTGCCATAACCGTCGCGGCAATCATCTCGCGTTCGCTCTTCCTTCATTCAGAGGCCTTCTATCCCGACTATCGAGTTCATGCCCTGGTCCAGGAGACATTGAATCGCACCGGCCTTGCGGGATTCCTCGATCACCTCTTTGAAATACAGTATGCCCGCAGCCTCGGGCTCCAACAGATCGAAGGGAACTGGTACCCTTTTCCCTATCCGCCCGGCTCTTACGTGCTCGCGGGTGGCGTCCTTCGGATCTTTGGCCTCGACGCTCTGGACGCGGCCATGGTCACCGCCATCACTGCGGCCGCGCTGATTCCCGTTCTGACCGTGGCGGTGGGCCTTGCGATGGGTCTTGGCGAGTCCGCGTGTCTTGCGGGGGCCTTCTTCGTTGCCTTGCAGCCTCTTCTGGTGCGACGAATGGCCCTCGGTTACTTTCCTGGTCTGGCGGGGCAGTTCGTTGACGCAGTAGCAGTTTTGCTCATGCTCCGCGTCCTGCGAAACCTCGACTCCCCTTTGCGCCGCGGCGGTTTGTTCACACTCGCCCTCCTCTCGGCGTTCCTCGTCTACACACAGTCAATCGCGAACTTCGGCCTCCTGGTCCTTGGCCTTTTGATTCTCGAGTCGGTTCGGCGAAGCCCCAGCGGGGTCGCGACCGTTCGCGTCGCTTTGGCCGCCGCGTTGGCTCTTTCGGCGTCGGTTGGGGTTTTCTATTGGCGCTATCTACCGGTCATGGACAACATCGCGAACCATCGGCCTCAGCCGGAGTCCTTGGTGCTCGACCGGCTGGAGCAAGTCCGCCTTGGCACCGCAACCGATACGGGGGTTCCGGTGGCCGACGGCCTTGACGACCCTTACGCGGGCTCTACGGTAGATCCTGTTCGGGGTCTCGGTCGCCTGGGCTCGAGACTGTGGAGATTCAATGGTCCCTTTTCCATCGCGATAATGGTCGGCGGGTGGCTGCTCTGGCGGGGATCCGGACGGGCGACTCAGAACCTGGTCGTTGCCTGGGCCGCCGTTCCAGTATGGATCAGCCTTCTGGCGGCCGGACTTCCGGCTCCGAACGGTTTCCAGCACCTGAAGGACCTGGAGTTCGCCGCTCCCTTGATGGCCCTGGCGTTAGGGGTCCTCCTCAAGCGCCTCTGGGATCGGCATCCGCTCATGAGCGTGACGCTGGCCGGCGCGTGGGCGATTTTCGCGGCAAGAGCCTTCGCGATCGAGTTCACGGATCGCCTGATGACGCTGACCGGTTTCTAGCTTCCCGCGCTCCGGTGCCGATTTCTTGAAAGTCAGTAGCCCTAGGAACGAGTTCCGATCGTCTTGGGATCCTTTGAACGGATCTCGCCGGTGAGCTCTTCCAACGCTGCGATCACGTCGCCTTTGGACACATCGGCCCGACCGAACTTCAAAGACAGCGAAAGCCCTTTGTCCCGGCCGGTTCTGTAGGTGAAGACGAAGTTCTTCGGCCTCCCTTTGCGATCCGGGACCGCCTTGATCAGCCGCCGCGCTGCGGCTCTGGTCGGACTGAGGCCAGTTTTCTGAAGCGTGTCGATGAATGCGACCATTTTCTCCGGAGTCTGCTGCCGAACTACTTGAATTAGAACAGACTTAGAGGAAATGTCGGCCAGCCGACAGAGCTCGCGAACCCGATCCGGCATCGACGAGAGGGTCAGGGTCTCAGTCACGGTCGTCCGGCTTCGTCCCAGTTTCTCCGCCATCATCTCGTGGGTGTAGCCGTGTGCCTCGGCAAGAACCTTCAAGCCGTCGGCCTCTTCGAACGCGGTCAGGTCTTTTCGCTGGAGATTCTCAATGAGAGCAATTTCCATGGTCTCGGAGTCAGAGAGGTCCTTGACCACGCAAGGTATCTCGGGCAATCCGGCCTCGATTGCCGCCCGGTATCGCCTCTCGCCAGCCACGATCTGGAATCGGGACTCTTTGCGACGCACCAGAATCGGTTCCAGAACACCCTTTTCCCGTACGGAGGCGATGAGCTCGGACAGATCTCCGACGTTCTGTCGGGGTTGGTTGGGATTTGGGTCGATGTCTTCGATCGGAATGGATTGGCCGATGGGCGACCCAGCGGCACGCCCAAGCTGGTCGACGAAGTGACTATCGTGACGCATACGAAGCGAGGATGGCAGGCCGACTCTTTTGACGTTAGACACGTTCGATCACCTCTTCGCAAAGTTTGTAATATTCGAGCGCACCGCTGGACTGGGGTGCGAACGTAAAGATCGATTCACGATGAGCCGGACTCTCTTCGAGCCGGATGCTTTTCGTGATAGTTGTCTTGAAGACCTTGTTGCCGAACAGTTCAACGATCGCTTTCTGGACGTCGCGAGCCAGGGTTGTTCGCTTGTCGTGCATGGTGATCACCGCGCCCAAAAGTTTCAGTTCGGGATTCGGACGCGCACGAATCTTCTCGACGGTCTCCAGAAGATCTTCGGTGCCTTCGAGGGCGAAATAGCTAGACTGGACCGGAACCAGAACGTGGCTCGATGCCACCAGGGCGTTCGCGGTGATGATCCCCAGCGTCGGGGGCGTGTCGATCACGATGAAGTCGTACTTCTTCTTGCACGCATCGAGTGCATCACGCAACTTGAAGTGCCCCTCGAGCTCTCCGATCAGTTTGTTCTCGGCTTTCGCCAATGAAATTCGCGCGGGCGCGATGTCGAGATTACGAACCGAGGTGGGCCGGACAATCTCGGTCAGCTTCTTTTCGTCCATCAAGACGTCGTAGGTGGACTTGTCGATCGTACTGAGATCGAGGTAGCTCATCGATGAATTGGCCTGGGGATCAAGGTCGATGAGCAGGGTTCGCTTCCCACGCATGGCCAGGGCCGCCGCCAAATTTATTGCGGTAGTGGTCTTGCCAACGCCGCCCTTCTGATTCGTAATCGCAAGAACGATCATGGTTGTTGGCGGATCTTAGGAACGATTCCGCGTGCGGTCAATGAAAGAAACCAATGCTGGTGATGGATCTCGCGACCCTGATGCCCCTTCGGCCAGGTCCGATCACCATGTGGCCCGCTATCGACGGGGCGTACGTCAGTTTGCGGCCGTGGTGATCTCACCGCGAAGAGAATTCGGGAATGCCTCGGTGATCCGGACATCGACACGCATTCCTGGAGACAACCCGCCAGCCGGCGGCGAATGGAAGTGTACAAGACGAAAGTGTGGAGTCCGTCCTTTCACGGCCCGGTCAACGACTTCTTCAATTACCACTTCCTCGACCCGATCGATGAAAGCCTGATTCCGCAGGCGCTGCTGACGTTGCTGCTGTTCGTTAAGGACTTTGAATCGGCGCCTCTTCTCTGCCTCTGGAACATCATCCGCCTTTCGCACCGCCGTGGTCCCGGGCCGGGGCGAGTACAGAAATACAAACAGGCCATCGTATTCGGCGGCGCGCACGAGGCGACAGGTCGCCTCGAAGTCCTCTTCGGTTTCACCCGGATAGCCCACGATGACATCGGCGGTCAGGGCCAGGTCGTGACGATGAGCTCGAAGCAGTGCCAGTCGGTCCAGGTACTCCTGCGCGGTGTAGCCACGTCGCATGTCCGTCAGAACGGTATCCGCACCCGACTGAACGGGCAAGTGGAGGTAAGGGGCCAATCGCGGCAGTTCCGCGAAACACCTGGCGAACTTGAGGTCAACGTGCTCGGGGTGCGAGGTTGTGAATCGAAGCCGCCATAGACGTTCGTCCGAGTCGTGGACGAGCTGCAGGAGATCCGGGAAATCCACGCGGCCGAAACGGTAGGCGTTCACGGTCTGACCGAGAAGCATGACCTCGTGGTAGCCCCGATCCATAAGACTCCGGACCTCGTGCAGAATGCTTTCCGGCGAACGGCAGACTTCCTTCCCGCGCGTCCGCGGCACCACACAGAAGCTGCAGACGTGGTTGCAGCCCTCGACCACGGTGACGTACGCACGAGTTCGACTGGAATGAGCCACGAGATCGGATGGAACCGCGAAAGCGTCGGCCTTCGCGTCGAGCGCAAAGCGGCGCTCCCCGGATTCAACCGACTCGGTCAGCAGGCGCGGAAGATCGCGCAAGTTGTGGGTCCCAATGAGGACGTCCACCGAGGGGGCGCGCCGGAGAATATCGTCGCCTTGGAGTTGGGCCACACAACCGCCCACCGCAATCTTGAGAGCAGGATTCTGCTTCTTCAGGGCCTTGTACCGTCCGACCGCGTGAAACAGCTTCTCCGCGGCCCGCTCCCGTACCGCGCACGTGTTGACGAAGATGACATCGGCACCCTCGACTGAGTCGACACGCGCCATTCCGTCCGCTTCGAGCAGCCCGGCCGCCTTCTCGGAGTCATTCACGTTCATCTGACAGCCGAACGTCTCGATGAAGTATTTTCCGCTCGCCACCTGGTTCCCCTGCTGCCTAGGCCCTGGTTTCGGGGTCGAGTCGTTTCACCCGTCCGATGAGATCCTCAGCGTTCTTTTCGGCCGAGCCGGTCACCACTTCCCCGGCCAGCATTCTCGCCACCTCCCGAACCCGGTCGCGACCCTGGACTTCGCGAACTTCGGTGATGGTCCGTCCGCGGACCACTCTTTTTTCGACCACATAATGCCGGTCGGCGAACGCCGACACCTGAGCGAGATGGGTCACACACAGGACCTGTCTTTCCAACGCGACCCTGGCCAGTCGACGGCCCACGGCTTCGGCCACCGCCCCTCCGATTCCAGCATCGACTTCGTCGAAGACCACGGCTCCGGACGGGTGCGCGTTCAGAAGGGACTGCAACGCCAGGAGCGCCCGGGACAGTTCACCGCCGGAAGCAACTGATTTGAGGGGCTTCAGCTCCTCGCCCGGATTCGCCGAGAGAAAGAACTCTCCGGTCTCAAGTCCGTGCGATCTCCAGTCGAAATCCGGGGGCAGCAAACCTGGTTCGAAGCGAACCTCAAACCGGCACTGAGCCATTGCGAGATCGCCGAGCTCTCTGGCTACGGCTTTTTGAAGCTTCGTCGCCACGGCGCGGCGCTCCTTGGAAAGGCCCGCCGCCAGAGTTCCGTAGGCTGCCCAGCCCGTGGCGGAAATAGTGGAAAGACGCTTCTCCTCGGATTCCGGATCATCGATCGCGGCCAGACGGTTCTCTGACTCTAACAAAAAAAGTGTTATTTCATCGATACTTGAACCGTATTTCTTCTTAAGACGCTCGATGGTGGCGAGGCGAGACTCCACTTCGTCGATCCGACCCGGCTGCGCGTCGAGAGACGACACGTATTCGGCCAGCTCCGCCGACCAATCGTTCAGGAGCGCAAGCACATCGCAGTGCCGAGCAGAGGAGTCGCGCACGGCTTTTGGGTCGAGCCTTGAAATCTCATCCAGCCGCTTTCCCATCGACCGCATCCGCGAAATCAGGGAATTGTCGGTGTCGTCCTCGCTCCCATCAAGCAACTGTGAAGCCTCGGCGGTCAGTTCCCCGAGTCGCTCCGAGTTGCGGAGACGAGAGCGCTCTTCCCGCAGGTCCTCCTCCTCTCCCGCTCGGAGAGCGGCGCGCCTGATCTCCTCCACCTGAAACATCAAAGCCTCCCGCTCGCGGCCAAACTGGCGGGATTTCTCGCGGAAGTTCCTCAAGGCCGCATCCGAGGCCTGGGCGTCGGCGAACAGGAGGCGAACCTTCTGGGCTTTGGACTCGATTCCGGCAAACCTATCGAGGAAAGAGAGGTGAAAGTCTGCGTTCAGAAGAGCGTGATGCTGATGCTGGCCGTGAATCTGGACCAGCTCCTGGCCGACGCTCTTGAGCCCGGCCAGGGAGACGGTGACGCCGTTGATCATGGCCCGGCTGCGACCGGAGGCCAGAATCTCGCGCCGGATGGCGACTTCGCCGTCGGCATCCTCAATCCCCAGCCCGAGGGCCGCGAAAGTGAAATCACGCGGCACGTCGAAGATCGCCTCGATGGTGCCCTTCTCTTCGCCCGTTCGCACCAGATCGCCGTCAGCGCGTTCGCCGCAGACGAGCCCCAGGGCGTCAACCACGATCGACTTGCCTGCCCCGGTCTCCCCGGTCAGGAGGTTCAGACCCGGACCGAATTCGATCTCGGCTGAGGCCACGATGGCCAGGTTTTCGATGCGCAGGACACGGAGCATAAGAGGGCGGGTGAGGGTAGCATGGAAGCAGGCGCCAATGAGGTCCCTTCATTGACGTACACCACATATTGTGCGATTCTGAGAGGTCGACAACACCATACAGATGCTGATCCACTTCATGCTGGCCCAAAGCGGCCCCTCCAACGCCTTCGATGGAGGGACCCTTGGCTTTCTGAAACACTCCGGACCCACCGCCATCGCGGTCATCGTGGTGCTGGTGATGTTTTCGTTCGTTTCTTTCGGGATCATCCTCAGCAAATGGACCACCCTGGCCCGAGCGACCAGGGAGTCCAGGCGTTTCCTGGACGTCTTCCGGAAGAGCCAGAAGTTCTCCGAAGTGAACGCGGTGGCGAATCAGCTCACCCACTCTCCCCTGGTTGGGATGTTCCAGGCGGGATACCAGGAAATCAATCAGCAGGTCCGCCCGGTGCCGGGCGCGCCCGCCCAGCGCCCCTCCATAAGAAGCCTCGATGCGGTTTCTCGAGCCCTGGCCCGAGCGGCGTCCATAGAAGAAACACGGCTTGAGAAGCGACTGAGTTTCCTGGCCAGCACGGCCAGCGTGTCGCCGTTCATCGGCCTGTTCGGAACGGTGTGGGGAATCATGAATGCGTTCGGCGAAATCGGACGCCAGGGCTCGGCGAACCTCGCCATCGTGGCCCCCGGAATCTCGGAAGCGCTCATCACCACCGCGGCCGGTCTGTTTGCCGCCATCCCGGCCGCCCTCTTCTTCAACTATTTCTCGGATCGGGTGAAGGCCCTTTCGGCCACCATGGATGATTTCGCGATGGAGTTCATCAGCATGGTCGAACGGAACTTCACCTAGGCTGCGGAAGGCGATGGCGGGCCTCAACTCTTCGGCGGACGACTCAGGCGGGCGCACCGCGGCCTCGGGCTATCTGGCTTTTCGCCGCAAACGTCCCCGGAAGAGCATGGGCGATATCAACGTGACCCCCCTGGTCGACGTGGTTCTGGTCCTGCTGCTCGTCTTCATGGTGACCGCGCCGATGATGAGTCAAGGCATCGACATCACCCTCCCGACCGCGAACCAGGTCGACAACCAGCCCGAGGACCGCCTGACCGTAACCATCAACGCGGAGGGCCGGGCCTTTCTGGGCCGGCAACCGCTGGCCCTTCCTCTCCTCGAAGATCAGATCCGCGGCATCATGGCCGGGCGGCCAACTCAGGTCGTCTATCTCCGCGCGGATGAGAACGTGCGCTACGGAAAAGTCATCGAGGTGGTCGACCTTTTGAAGCGCTGCGGCGTCGAACGTATCGGGTTCGCCTATGAGATACCCAAGGAGGCCTCGTGAACGATCCGGTGCTGCGCGTCCTCATGGCCCGGCAAATCCTCGCCGACGAGGGGTACTCCAGGAGCTTGCTTCTCTCCGGCGCGGCCCACGCCACCACCTTCTTCGCCATCCTGATCCTGGCGCTTCTGACCCCGCATCCGAAGATCATCAACGTCATCGACGGTTTTGCCGTCCCGCTCCCCCGCGGCGGCGGGATGCCGAAAGCGACCGAGACGGCCGAGGTTCCTACCGAGGCAGCCCCCCCCGCACCGGTTGAGGCTCCCCAGGTCGTTACCAAAGCCCCCGTACCGGTCAAGCTCATCAAGCCCGAAACCGTCGCGCCCAAGAAGGGTCTGGCCCCGGTCGATCTCAAGCGAAGCGTCAGGGACCCGAAAAAATCGACATCTCGTGAGATCGCGACGGAGAAGGTGGCCAAGGCAGAACCGCCGAAGGCCTCCGCACCCTCGGCCCCCGGTGCGGCCAGCGCCGCGACGGGCCTGGATTTCACCGCTCAAACACCGGGGGTTCTCAACGGCACCAGCGGCCCTATCGGACCCCTCGGCTTCTACCTGGCCGCCGCTCAGAACAAGATCTGGGCGACCTGGGCGCGTCAGATCCGGGCCGACTTCTCGGGCAGCGTGACCGTCGCCTTCACCATCCACCGTGACGGCTCTGTCGATCAGGTCGAAGTGATCGAGTCCTCGGGATCGGCCGCCCTCGACCGGCTGGCCGAACGTGCCGTCCTCAGCACCCAGCTTGGTCCAATCCCGAACGCATACGAAAAGGAAATCATCGTCATCCATGCGACCTTCAAGCCTGTTTCTTAGCGCCGGATTCTTCGCGGTACTGGCCGGCCTGAGCGGCGCCGCCCCCTCCACCCAGACCCAGGACATCTACAAGTTCGTCATCGGTGGTGCGGGCGCAACCCGAGTGGCCGTCGCACCTTGCTCAGCGACCATCGAACCGCTGCGCACGTCGTGCGGAATTGTTCGCGAGGTTTTGAAGGCCGACCTTGACTTCGAGAGCTTTCAATTAACGCCGGAGTCCCTTATGCGGTCCCTGCCTCCGGTGAATGCCAAAGCTCCGAACTATCTCGACTGGAAGTCGGTGGGCGCGAATATCCTCGTCACTCTGGAAGTCGTGCAGAGTGGGACCGACTTCGCGGTGGAGGCCCGGACGTTCAGCGTCGACGGAAGCTCGTCCATAATGAGCAAGCGCTATGCGGGCAGGATGGAACCCGCCAATCCCAACACCTTTCGCGCCTTCGCACATCAGGCCGCCGAGGACGTGCTCAGCCTGGCCTCGATCCAGGCCGTGACCCGAACCCGTCTGGCCTTCGTGTCCGATCGTGACTATCCGGACCGGCGCCGCAAAGAGCTCTACATCGCCGATTACGACGGCTTCAACGTTCGTCAGGTGACCGTGAACAAGGCTCTATCGATCCTGCCCGCATGGACGCCAGGCGGCCGAGGGCTTATCTATACGTCCTATCGAAACGGCGATCCGCAACTCTTCCTCTCGTGGATCTTCGAAGGCCGAAGCATCCCGAACGTAACCGGCGAACGCTCAGGGACCCAGGCCTTCGCCGCCGTGGTCTCTCCGGACGGGAAGAGGATCGCTTACAGCGCGAACCGCGGAGGGAACTTCGACATCTGGGTGGCGAACATTGATGGGACGCAGGCCCACAATCTCACCGGCACACCGGCCCAGGACACGGCTCCTTGTTGGAGCCCTTCGGGGCTGGAGATCGCTTTCACCTCAGGCCGAAGCGGATCGGCCCAGCTCTGGGTGATGGATCAGGAAGGCTTGAATCTACGCCGTCTTTCCAGCGTTGGAAACTACAACGACGGATGTGCCTGGAATCCATCCCGGGAGTTCGCCGAGGTGGCGTACTCCTCGCGGCTGGAGGATGGAGGGTTCGAGATAGCGGTCGCTGATCTTTCCACCGGACAGGTTCGCCAGCTCACTACCGGCCGGGGCAGTTGCGAGTATCCGTCGTGGGCGCCCAACGGACTTCACCTGGTCTTCTCGTGCAACCGGGGCGGGACGTGGCAGCTGACCCAGATCGACCGAATGGGTTCCAAGCTGCGGACCATTGCCGTCGGACCCGGCAACAGCGTGCAAGCCGATTGGAGCCAGCCCGTCCGATGATCCAGGAATCGAACGGACCCGGTCTGACCGCCGCCGCCACTATGATCCTCTTCTCCACCCACCAAAGGTCCCCAAATGCCATGACCGTGTTAACGCGTCGTCCCTTCCGAAGCCTCCTGATCCTCGCCCTGGCGGCGCTGGCCTTCCCCACCATCGCGCGCGCGGACAAGAAGGAATTTCTGGCCCTGACCCAGCAGATCGCCACCCTCCAGGGACAGGTCGCCGAGGCTGAGCAGGCCCGTCTCGACACTCAGAAAGAGTTGCGGAGGATCACGGACCTTCTGGTTGAGCAGTCGGCGGTCCTCAAGAAACTCCAGCAGGATTTGAAGATTCAGGACGAGCGTGCCATGGTCGGCATCAAGGACCAGCAGGAACGGCTGTCTGCGATCTCCGATCGTCTCCGCACGGCGCCGCCGGTTGCGGCGGTCTCGGGAACTCAGGGGCTTCCTCCCGGAGCCGGTACGCCGGGCGGATCCGACGCCATCCCAAACCCATCGTCCGCGCAGCCGCCGTCGATTGCTCCGCGTGACCTCTATCAACAGGCCTACAGCGATTTCGCCCGCAAAAATTACGATCTCTCCATCCAGGGCTTTCAGGAGTACCTGCGCCTCTACCGTGATACCGACCTCGCGGACAATGCGCAGTACTGGGTGGGCGAATGCCTTCAGGCCCAGTCGAAGTACGAAGACGCCGTCACCGCATTCAACGCGCTGCTCCGCGACTTTCCAGCGAGCGACAAGATCCCCGATGCGCGCTACAAGAAAGGCGTCGCTCTGGAAGCCCTGGGACGAAAGTCCCAGGCAATTCTCGAGTACCGCTTCGTGGTCGAACGCTTCCCCGGTTCGCCCGCCGCCCGCCTCGCGCGCGAGAAACTCGGACAGCCCTAAGACCGAAGCATTTCAGGATCTCTCTCAAGCTACGACACCAAAGAAAACAAGGAAACTCAAATGGCCTCACTTAATAAAGTCACTCTCATTGGCAACGTCGGGAAAGACCCCGAGATCCGATACACCCAGTCGGGCGAACCCATCGCCAACTTCTCACTGGCCACCAGCGAAAGCTGGACCGACAAGGCTGGGCAGAAGCAGGAAAAGACCGAATGGCACCGCGTGGAAGTCTTCGGGAAGACCGCCCAGATCGTGCGCGACTACGTCACCAAGGGCAAGCCGCTCTACGTCGAGGGTTCCATCAAATACGACGAGTACACCGACAAAGACGGGATCAAGCGGAACGTCACGAAGATCCGGGTGAGCGGGTTCAACTCGAGGATCCTCCTCCTGGGTTCGCGTGGAGATGGCGCTCCAAGGTCCAGTGGCCCCGGTGAGTCCGGGCCCGGACCCGCTCCCGGCCCGTCCGATGATTTCCAGGCCTCCGACGAGGATGTTCCCTTCTAGGCGGTCGGCGCGAGCGCACGCTCCTCGCCGCCTGCCGGGCGGGATCTGTCCCGCTCGTCCTCCTTTCGATAACCCCCACACTCATCCGCTGACTATCGGCCTCATTGTCATTCCTCGCCGCGATTGAGACGCTCCCCGCCCCGTTCAAGCACCACCAGAGCGAGGTGACGGCCGGAGTTTTGGCCTGGCTGAAGAAGATCGGAGCGAGTGTGGATCCCCGCGCGGTCGAGCGGCTGTACTCGCGAGCGGGAGTGGCTACTCGGTCGTCTCTCCGGCCGCTCGACGAGGCGTTTGTGGATGCCACGTTCGCCCAGCGGAACGCCATCTATCAAGAGGCGATGATCCAAACCGGCATCACCCTTGCCCGGTCGACGCTCGCGCGGGCCGCTCTCCGCGACATTGATATCCTCGTTTCAAGCTCCTGCACCGGCTTCATGATTCCGGCCGTGGACGCGCACATCGCAAACGCTCTGCGTCTCGGCCCGCGCCTGGTCCGGCTCCCCATCACGGAAGCGGGATGCGCTGGAGGTGCGGTGGCTCTTGCCCGGGCTGCCGACTACGTGAAAGCCAATCCCCGCGCCGCCGCCCTGGTGATCGCCGTTGAATTCTCCTCACTCACCTTCCAGGCTCGCGACGCCTCCGCCACCAATCTGGTGGCGGCCGCCCTTTTTGCCGATGGAGGTGCCGCCGCTGTCCTCCTGGGAGCCGATCACCCCGCCGCGGGCCGGGCCTCCATCGAATTCGTAGGCGCCGCAAGCTACTTCATGATGGACAGCCTGGCCGCCATGGGTTATGACGTCGTCGACAGCGGCTTGAAGCTCGTTCTCGACAAACGGCTGCCCGACTTCCTGCGCGGGAGGCTTCGACCCATGGTCATCGAGTTCCTGGCCGAGAACGACGTTCGTTTCGAAGACCTCTCCGCGTTCGCCATTCATCCCGGCGGGCGTAAGGTCCTTGACGTCGCCGGGGAGGAGTTGGCTCTCTCCCCCACCCAGCTTGAGCCTTCACGATTCGTCCTCCGCGACCACGGCAACATGAGCTCCGCCACCATCCTGTTCGTCCTCGACATCGCTCTAGCGAAACTGGCGCCGGGGGAGATCGCCCTCGGTATCGGTTTTGGCCCGGGATTCGCCATAGAACTGAGTCTCTGGCGCGGCGTTGGTCCACGCGCCGCCTGATCGTCCTGCGATCCATCCCAATCCTGATGCGCCCCGCCGAACTCCGATGACCACCGAGAGGACCGACGTTCTCGTGATCGGCGGCGGTCCGGCCGGGGCCACGGCCGCCTTTCAACTCGCGAACGCCGGCATCGGCGTGCTGCTCGTAGACCGGGCCGCCTTCCCGCGAGAGAAAGTATGCGGCGAGAGCCTCTCGCCCGGCGCCCTCGCTCGACTCCGGGCCATCGGAATGTGGCCTCCGCAAGCCAAGGCCAGCATTGCCCCTGACAAGAACCTCCTCCGGTCGATGCCGGTTCGCGGCATGCGCATCCGCTCACCCCGGGGAACCACCTTTCTCGGACGCTACAAGAGCGGTCCAAACGGCCTCGGTCTCGTAATCCGGCGAATACTTCTCGACCACGAACTCCTGGCCAGCGCGCGCGCGCGGGGGGTCCGAGTGATGGAAGGCATCGAGGCAGTCGGAGGAGAACGGACCTCCACGGGCAAAGCGCTCGTGCAGGCACGCGCCACCGGCGGTCGCGCCCAGCTGCGTATTGAAGCGAAGAGAGTGGTGGTTGCGGATGGGCGACAGAGCTTCCTCGGTCGACAGCTTGGGTTCATCGAAAAAGAGCCTGCAACCCGCGGCCTGCGCCGGTATGCAGTCCGCGCGCACTGCGAGGGCGTCTCCGATCTGTCCGACCTGGCGGAGATGCACGTGGGTGAGCGCGGCTATTGCGGCATCGCCCCGCTCTCGCCGACCGACGCCAACATTTGTTACGTCCTCTTCACCAATTGTCTCGACATGACACCAAGAACGATGGACGCCGACTTCCGACGGCACATCAGCGCCTTCCCGGAGATCGGGCGCCGACTTGAGTCGGCGCGGGTGCAAGGTGAGATACGGGTGATCGGCCCCCTGCGGATAACCTCAAAAAGGCAGACGCGCGGCCCCTTCATCGCCTGTGGTGACACCACGGGCTTCCTCGATCCTTTTACCGGAGAGGGCATCGCCCACGCGGTCGCCACTGGAGTCCTGAGCGCCGAGGCCATCCGAAGCTCTCTAATGGAAGGCGCTGAATCATTCGGCGACTACGAACAAGAGATCCGCGCGCTTCGACGGGTCAAGAGAATGGCCGCCCTGGTGCTCTACGGCCTGGTTTCGCGTCGGGCCCTCGCCGACTCCGCCGCCGCGGTGCTGTCGCGAATGCCGCGCCTTGCCGATGCCCTCGTTCAACTATTCGGCGACCAAGTCTAACCACGGCCCATTTTTCTTGATTGAACGATCCAGATCGGAGATAATCCGCCTTCGCGCTTCCCGTCCTTCCTGAAGCCGTATCCGGCCCGCTAGCTCAATGGTAGAGCAGAAGACTCTTAATCTTTTGGTTGGAGGTTCGAGTCCTCCGCGGGTCACCACTATGGTAAGGCTTGGATGAACGTTGGTATCGGATCAACGCCGAAATCACATTCATTGGGGAAAGAGTCACCAACTAGTGCATAGCTAGTCGCGCGGTTGTTCACACTTCCCTGCTGCCAGCGTCTCCGCCTCACGCATTAGAGCTTCGCTTGGTTTGCGATGAGGAGACGGCCGGGACCGCCTCAATGCGTCCGGACCCAGAGCGAAAACTTGTTCGGACGGTGTCGACCTCTCGGAACCTGCCGTGCGTGAAATTCATCAGGTGCGTGCAGGCGTGCGCGAACAACCGCATCGAATCCAGTCGCGCCAGAAGCCTGGTGGCGAGCGCGGCGTCGAGTTCGGGAATCGACTGCCGCTCCCCGGGGTCGAGGTTGCCCGAGCAACGCAGCGAAGCGCATCTGGATAAGGTTCATGAGGGATACCCTTCTCGCCACCTGCCGGGTCAAGCGACCGAACCGCCTCACCGGCGCAGGTCGGGCAGGCCCCAGAGAGGGCCGAGCTTGCGCCGCACCGCGTCGGGAAGCTGAACGAGCACCGGCAGAGCCGCGGGATCGAGCCAGACGAGCAGTTCTTCCATGCGGCCCTCATCGAAGGCAGTGCAGCCCGCGGTTACATCCTGCGGGGTGTCGCGGAAGTGGAGAAAGATGCAGCTCCCGCCGCCCGCCTGCACGGGATCGTCATTGAGCCCCACCCACACCAGCAAACGGTAGAGGTCGTCGGCCCGACGCATATCCTCGGCCGATGTCCAGTCCTTCGCCACGGTCCCTTCCTCCACGAGGTGGTTGTAGTGGGCCGAGCGAGGGTCGTCGACGCACCGTAGGATAGCGGTGGCCTGCCGGTAGGGAAGGCGCGTGCCGGAGGGCGCCGCGACCGCGTACCCGGTCGCCTCCCGTAAACGAAAGACCCCGGCGGGCGAGGTCTCGTCGCCCTCCTTCTTGATGGGACCTTCGACCGCGCCCTGGTGCAGGCCACGCCCCCAAGCCAGACCCGCTTGGCCGAGGGAGGCCGAGAGCGGCGTCCCCACGCGCTTCCAAGGGTCATTGGCGCTGACCCGTTCGTAGCGCTCGACCGTGGCCTTCGTCTCTGCCCATCCCGCGCTGACCGACAAGAGCATCTGGCGGCTGTCGCCGGGCACGGGCGTGGAGCCTTGGGTGGGGAGCATCCTCAATACGGCGAGCGAGAGCAGGTACGCGGGAAGGAGCATAGGCCTTGATGTTAATACCTAAGCCCCAGCCCCGCGCGCTACACCTTCTTCAGCGTGCTTTGGGCCGGGCCCGCTGTCGCCGAAACGCGAAATCTGCTGCGCCGGTGAGCCCGGCGGAGCGACCTTCGGCTTCATGCGCTGTCTCGTCGCCCGCGATACGCCGTGACTTCGATCCCAACCAGCGCGCCAAAGGGCAAGGTGGCTTGCGGAGTGCTGCGGGCGGGATAGGGTGGCTGAAACTCCGCGGTGTACGCGCGATTCATGGCGGCGAAGTCGCCGATGTCAGCCAGAAAGACCGTCACTCGCACCACGTCTTTGAGGGTGAGCCCCAGCTCGCTCAGGATGCCCCGCACGATGTGCAGGGCTCGCGTCGTCTGGGCGGCGATGTCACCCTCGATGACCAGGCTCGTGGCCGAATCGCGGGCGGTCTGACCCGCCACGAAGACGAAGTCGCCCGCGACCACGGCATGGGAATAGGGGCCGTAGGCCGCAGGAATGCCGGTGTCGGGAAAAGAATGGTGTTCCATCACCTCTCATTTCGCTGGGTACAGCAGGACGATACATCCGCGCGATCAGAAGGCCGGTCACCTCGGATCCCGGGGGCCCACACCTCTAGCATCTGCCCGTGCTTCCTCACCGCCGGGATCCCCACAGCGAGGACGAGGCCGATGACCCATCACCTGCTTCTTGACCGCAGTGGACCCCGGGAGAGCGTAGGTAAGACACGCGGGGTTCCCTCCTCAAGGTACGCGGTCAGCCGACGGGCTGCCAGGCAATCGTTTCGTCACTCCACACCAGGGACTCGGGCGTCTGGCCCTGCGCGGCGGCCTGCGATCGCCGCGCGAGCAGGACGCCGCAGGCAAGAGGCAGTTCACGTCGGCTGATCACGCAGGCAGTATATCGAGCGGGCCGCACGGCAAACGATCCGAATCTTGCTCCCGAATTCTTCGCGACGGACCGTAGGAACGGTCGGGGTCGAAGCAGTTACCGCGATCCGGGGCGCGGCCGACCTTCCGGATAGTCGATCCATAGGGGCAGGTCGCGCAGCAGTTGATTCATGACCAGGCCGGCCCCCTCCGTGAAGAGATCGAGGTTGCCGTAGGCCTCCCCCTTCTCCGGCTGACCAGATCGCTGGAATCCGGAAACGCTGAACCGCCAGAAAGACGCAGCGACGCGCTCTCGGGTCTGGCAAGATCGTCCCTCCTGAATATCCGCCGAACGACGCCGCGAAGAATATCGCCGCGGAAGCCTTCCGGCATGATCCGATCTAGAGTCCCCCCATGCGCCCCTCAAGGATCTTGGAGGAATGGCAATGTCCGTATTCGACCTGATCCGAGACGCGTCCCGGGCGATGGATATCATGCAGAACGCCGGTATCGCGATTCTGCCCAATGACGTGGGCTATTCGCTTATCGCCGCCCGTCCCTCGGCCCTGAGAAAGATCTTTGACACCAAGAAGCGCGCGCCGGCCAAACTCAACGCCATGCTGGGCAACCATGAACTACACCGCGAGCTCCACGTGGTCGGCGCGCGGGCCAAGGACATGGTGGAAGCGATCACCCAGGACTACGACCTGCCTCTGGGACTGATCGCTCCCTGCCGGATCGACCACCCCTTGTTGCGGGCCTTGGACGCGGATACCTTCGAGCGCAGTACCAAGGGCAATACGCTCTTGATGCTGTTGAACGCCGGAACCTTCCACCGGGAAATCACGCGCCTGAGTCTGGAGCGACAGACCCTGCTCTTCGGGTCGTCCGCCAACCTGTCGATGCACGGCACCAAGTTCCGGGTCGAGGATATGGAGCCGGAAATCACCGGAATCGCGGACGTGATCGTCGACTACGGCCTCATGAAGTATCACGTGTGGAAGGCGTCGTCCACTCTCTTGAATGCCGAGACCCTCGAAGTAGTTCGTCATGGTTCGTGCTTCGAAAACATCGCCGACATTCTCAAGCGACACTTCGGGGTGGAACTACCCGGCCGACCCCATGGCGCCGGTCTAGGCCTGTGAACGAGTCGAGCGACGTGGACGCTGTTTCGCGGATACCGACTTGATCACCAGGTAGCCCTTCCCGGAGGCGGGAAAGGAACGGCTCCACGTCCACCTCGAGGGGCCGCACCTCCTCGCGAATTCCCGGTCGGGTCGGGCGTGGGTCAAACAAGGCTGAACCGTCCGTCCGCGGGGCGGGCGGGCAGATCCACCTTGAACTGCCTGCTGACTATTTCGGCCTGTTGCTCGTAGCAGCCGCCAAAGCGTAGGACCCTCCAGCCCGGCAGTTCGATGATGGTGCTGCCGATCGCGTGGTCGTTGGCATAGGGCGACTTGCCGTAGTCGAGGACGATGTCGCAGCCATTTCGGAGCGATTCCTGCACGTCCTCGAGAGTGAATTTGCTTCCGGTGAGGGAGACGTTGGCCGACGAGCCCATCAAGGGGGTGGCCGACTCCCAGCTCATGCGCGCCAACTCATTGTGGAGGGAGCCGGCATTGATCAGCAGGTCCATCGTGTTGCCTTTGGTCGACCGTCGCAAGGCCCCGAACTCCACCGTGCGCAGCCAGTCGTGCTCCCGCCGAAAGGGTGCGATGACCGACAGGGGAAGGTTGTGGTCCTGCGTGATGCACGAAACGAGGTCGCGGTCCCGCGGTTCCACCTCCATCACCTCGCTGAAGATGTCCCAGTTGCCGATGACGCCGTTGGGCTTGGTCTGCACTCGCTGCTTGAGTTCGAAAGTGCGCTCGACCCCCCGCGAGGTGTGCGCGAAGATGGCGTAGGAAACGCTCAGGGGCAGCACGGCGACGCCCCTGCTTTCATGATACGGAAGGCCTTCAGGGCGTCGGCCTGGATGATCGGCAGCGCTGGTTCGTGGCCCCGACTGATGAGTTCCAAGTTACGCTCCCGGGTCCAGCACCGCCGCCACCGCCGCCGCTACCTGTAACAGTCGGGCGTCCTCGTAGCGCTGCTGCACCAGCTGCATGCCGATGGGCAGCCCATTGGTTCCGCGCATTCCGGGAACGCTGATGCAGGGTACGTGCAGAGCGGTCCAGATGCGGTTGAAGGTGGCCATGCCCTGCGACTCGATTCCCACGGTGGCCACCCCCGGAGCGCTGAGGGTGAGGACGGCGTCTAGATCCCCGAACTCGCTCTCGAAATCGATTCGCCGCAGGGCGGCAGCGTCGAGCACCCGGCGCATGTGTTCGCCGGTGAAGCCGAACTGGTTCTCCACTTTTCTCTTGAAATCGTCGTTCAGCAGATCCGGCGATCCGAGGTACTCCGGCAGAAAGGCACCGCGGCCACCGTCCTGCATGATGTTGTCGTGTTGCTCGGTCAGTTGCGAGAATGGCTCGGAGAGGACGAGCGGAACCACGGAGGCTCCGGCCGCCTTTAGCCTGCGCCCGGCCTCGCGCAGCGCTTCTTTCGCGTCGGCGTCGGCCAGATGCCAGTTGGGTGTTTCGCACAGGGCGATGCGCAGGCCAGCCACGCCGCAGGGTTGCAACTCGGCGGGGGTGGCCAGGTGGAAAATCTCGCCCATCATCGAGAGGTCCTGCGCGCTGCGACCGTAGAGGCCGATGGTGTCGAGGTGCGGGGAGTAATGCTTCGCGCCTTCGAAGCCGATGCGCCCGAACGTGGGCTTCATGCCGTAGACCCCGCAGAACGAGGCGGGGCGAATGGTCGAACCTCCGGTCTGGGTGGCCAGGGCAAGCGGTACCATGCCGTCGGCCACGGCCGCGCCGGATCCGCTGGACGAACCGCCCGGAGTGCGCTCGGGATCGCGCGGATTGCGGGTGGGTGGCACGCGACCGCCGCAGGCGAATTCCAGGGTTTCCGTCTTGCCCAGAATCACCGCACCCGCCGCCCGCAGCACCCCCACGCAATTGGCATCTTCTCCCGGCTGGTGTCCCGCATAGACGGGCGAATTGTGCTGGGTGGGGATGTCGCGTGTGTTGATGACGTCCTTGACTCCCACCGGAATGCCGTGCAGAGCACTGCGGCGCGGCTCGCGGTCGCGCACCCTAGCCTGAGCCAGCGCATGCTCGGGGTCGACAAAGGCCCAGGCACGGATCAGCGGTTCGCGTTGAACGATGCGCTCGAGCAGAGCGCGGACATACTGCTCGCTGCTGAGCTCGCCCTTCGCCATCAGCGCCGACGCCGCGGAGGCCGACAGCTGGCAGAGTTCCCTCACGCGCCGATCCGCCTTTCCCGCCTCACCGGATCGAAAGAAAACGCATGGTGAAACGAGTATAGCCAGCGCGTGGCTCGCCCGCTCTCGCGGATAAGATCGAGCCACTGGGATGACTGGCTCGCCCCCCATCGACTCTCGCTCTTCCCGGGCACGCGCGCACCTGCTCGCCGTCGTCATCCTCTTTGGGTCAGCCCCGGGCTGTGGCGGCTCGGCGGCTCCATCGGCCGGGCCGCCACTGTCCACGTCCTCACCGGCGCCCTCCGCTTGTTCGGGCCTGACTCTGGGGCCGGGCGATCACGATCGGACGCTGGTCAGCGGTGGCCGGACCCGCTCCTATTCGCTCCACGTTCCTCCTCTCTATCAGCCACAGACTCCGATGTCCCTGGTCCTCAGCTTCCACGGAGGCACCGGCACCGGCGCGGGCCATGAACGCACCGCGCAGTTCCGGCCCAAGGCGGACTTGGCGGGTTTCCTTCTCGTGACCCCGGAAGGAACGGGGCCGGCGCCTGGAATGCTCCAGACCTGGAACGCGGGGAACTGCTGCGGCTATGCCGAGGCCAACCGAGTCGACGATGTGGCCTTCGTCCGGGAGCTGATCGGCGCGGTGCAACGCGAGGTGTGCGTCGACGCCAAGCGCGTCTATGCCACCGGATTCTCGAACGGCGCGATGCTGAGCCATCGCCTGGGCTGTCAGCTCGCCGATCGGATCGCCGCGATTGCCCCGGTGGGCGGGGGGCTCGGGGATGTGGACCTCGATGCCCGCCCCCCGCGGACCCTTTTCGACTGCAAGCCCTCGCGGGCCGTCCCCGTGCTGGACCTTCACGGGTTGCTGGACGGCTGTTACCCGTATGAGGGCGGCGCGGGCAACGGTCTGTCGAGCGAAACCAAGATCTCCATCCCCGAAACCATGGCGCGCTGGACCTCCGTGAACCGCTGCGGCGCCTCGACCCGGGTGACCTATGAGCGCGGCGCCGCGGTGTGCCGCTCGTGGGCCGACTGCGCCGCCGAGACCTCCCTGTGCACGATCCGCGATGGCGGACATGCCTGGCCCGGCACCAGCGACCTCACCAGCTTCGGGATCCTGGCCTGCGGGGGAGGGATTGTCTCCCGCGACATTTCGGCTACCGACGCGATCTGGGACTTTTTCGCGGCGCACCCGATGTCGTGATCGCCTCGGTGATCTCTTCCTAGGAACGCGGCACGTGCCCCACCGCGGTGCTTGGACCGCGCCGCCCCCCGGGACTCGATTTGAGCATCAGCCTGCGGCTCCGCCCTGGACTTCGTGCCTAAGCCGGTTCTTTCCTTCCCGCTTGGCCGCGTACATTCGCGCGTCGGCTTCCAAGAGCATGCTCTGCAGACTCTCAGGGACGGTGATGAACGTAACCGCCCCGATGCTGCCCGTGACCGGGCGCCGGCCGCCTGCCGTGGTCTCCGCCAGCAGAGAACGGATCCGCTCCAGAGCCACTCCCGCCTCGCGCAAATCGGCATCGGGCAGGAGAACCGCGAACTCATCTCCTCCGAGTCGAGAGCACAGATCGCTCGGACGAGTGGACGCCCGCATCAGTCCGGCCACCCTGCGGAGAAGATCGTCGCCCGCCTGATGACCGAGAGTGTCGTTCACGACCTTGAAATTATCGAGATCCATGTAGGCCAGGGTGACCGGACGTCCCTTGCGGCGGCACAAGGGGAGCACCAACGCGGCTTCTTCGTAGAAGGCCCGCCGGTTGAGCAGGCCGGTGAGCGGATCGGTGCGGCTCAGGCCGCGTTCCCGCACCATGCCGGCCCGGAGGCTGGCAATGAGGTATCCCACGGTGGCGAAGGAAAGGCCCAGGAACACCGTGTTGGCGACCCACATTCCCTCGTACGAGAACTGCAGACCGGCCAGAACGTTGGACTCCTCCCAGGCCAGCGCGGACAGGGCGGCGCCCACCACGGCCCCGGTCCGACCGGCGTGCCAGGCCAGAAGACTGATGGGTAGGTAGTAGAGCGGGAAGATCCGAAGTTCGGTGCCGCTCGCAAAATCGACCCAGCCGATGACCGCGATGGCGACGACGCTGGCCACCCAGGCGGCGAGCAGCCTCATTCTCCGTCGGGCAGGATGGGCCGGGGCGAGCGGCTGGGACATGCCGATACTCTAGACGGGGGGACGATTTGTGTCCTAGCCGGGGGTGATCAGCGGGAGTCGAGCCAGAGAACATCTCCGGAGGCTCCATTTCGATGAGCGTATGCGGCCCGCCTCGCCGACCGGAGAGTTCGAGGGGCGGCCCTCGTCTTCTCGGGGATTCCATGCATAATGGCGAACCGCGAAGCGGCTCATGAAGTCGCATCTTCCTCCACCTTGATACCCGAACTGCCCTCCCCCTCGATGCCCGCGCCCCTGACCCAGGCCTGCGCGCAGTTCGTGGCGGGCGCCCGCGATCTGAAGATTCCCGAGAGCGCTCTCGAAGTCGCGCGGCTCGGCTTCACCGACTGCGCGGGCGTGATGCTGGCCGGCCGTGGGGAAGAAGCGGTCATGCGCCTGTCGACGTATGTGCGCGAGCAAGGTGCTTATCCCAGGTCCCGACTGATCACCGCCGACCCACGGGTGAGCATGGCCCAGGCCGGACTGGTCAACGCCACCGCCGCGCACGCTCTCGACTACGACGACTTCGCTTTCTCGAATCACCCGAGCGCGGTTTTGGTTCCGGTGGTGCTCGCGGCAGCGGATGCGTATGGGGCCACGGGCGCGCGCATGGCCGCGGCCTACCTGATCGGGTACGAGATCTGGGCGGACCTGATGTTGCGCGAGAAGGACCTCTTCTACGACCGCGGCTGGCACCCCACCGCGGTGCTCGGGCCGATCGGCGCCGCCGCGGCCGCCGCGGTGGTAATGGGCCTGGACGAAACCCGCGCTCGACATGCCCTGGCTCTGGCCGCGTCGGATTCGGGCGGCGTGTTCGAAAACTTCGGCACCATGGCCAAGCCGTATCACGGGGGTCGGGCCGCCGCGGCGGGCCTTACCGCCGCCGCTCTCGCGGCGAACGGGCTGGCCGCGAGCCCAACCGCGCTCGAAGGCCGACACGGCCTCATGCGCGCTCTCTCGCCAAAAGGCGATGTGGACCTCGAGACCCCGCCCGCCTTCAGTGACCACTGGCGCAGCGCGACCGTGCGGCTCAACATCAAGAAATACCCGACGGTAGGCGCGTCCCAACGGGCGATCGATGCGGTCCTGGCCCTCAACCAGAAGGAGCGGGTCGATCCCTCGAGGGTGGAGAAGATCGTGGCGTGCGTCAGCGAACGGCATCTGGCCGTGATGCCTTGCCACCTCCCTCGGGACACCCTGCAGGCGAAGTTCAGTTTGGAATTCGCGATCGCGAGCGCCCTGGTCCACAACGCGGTTGGTTTCGCTCAGCTCACCGAGGCGGTCGTCCGCAGCGAGGTGATCCAGCGACTCATGGCCAGAGTGTCGATCGAGACCACGGCCGAGTTCGAGCCCGACTGGCGCGACGCCGCGCCGTTCGATGTGGTGACCTTCACCCTGGACGATGGGCGCGAGGTTCAAACCCCGAAGATCCGCCGCGCCGCCGGCCACGCGGACACGCCCCTGAGCCCGGACAGTCTGTGGGCCAAGTTCCTGGGCTGCGCGAGACACGCGGGAGTGGCCGAGCCAAGGGCGCGCGGCCTGTTCGAGGCCATGCAGCGCATCGACCGGTTGAGGAGCGTCGAAGAGATCGTGATTCCAACTGAAGAGGGAGCCGTATGAAGTCGATTCAGGATTACGTTCGCTACGCGCCGGTGACCACGCGGCCTCGGGTCCACTGGCCCGGCGGCAAGCGCCTGGCCTTCTGGATCGTGCCCAATATCGAGTTCTACGAATACACGCCCCCGCCGGCCCGTGGGCGTGAGACCTGGGACCGCGTGCCCTCTCACCCGGACGTCCGCGAGTACGGGTTTCGCGACTATGGCAACCGGGTCGGCATCTGGCGCATGACCGAACTGCTCGACCAATACCCGGTGCGCCCCACCGTCTCCCTCAATCTCGCTCTGCTCGATCACTTTCCCGAAATCGCCCAGGTCATTCGTGACCGCGGATGGGCGGTGATGAGCCACGGCATTTACAATACGCGTTTCCTCTACGGCATGGACGAGGCGCAGGAGCGGGAGTTCTATGCCGACAACGTCGCGTCGTTGCTGCGACACACCGGGCAGCAATTGCTGGGGATTCTCACTCCCGCCATCACTAACACCGCGCGCACCCCCGAGCTGATCGCCGAAGCGGGGCTCAGCTACCACGCGGACTGGGTCCACGACGACGTGCCCGTGCCCATCCTGGTTCCCGGGCGGCGCCTGATCTCGATGCCGTATTCGTACGATCTCAACGATGCGCCCCTGTGGGACGGACGCCCTTACGGCGGGCGCTATTTCGTCGAGGCCTGCAAGGCCGCGTTCGACCGGCTGTATGCGGAGAGTGCCGACGGTGGCCGCGTGTTCTGCATCGCGTTGCATCCCTACCAGATCGGCCAGCCTCACCACATCGGTCATCTGCGCGAGATCCTCGACCACATCTGCGCCCATGATGGGGTGTGGCACGCCACCGGCGACGAGATCGCCGCGCACTATCTGGCCCATCACTACGATGAGCATGTCCGCCATGGCGCCGAAGTTGAAGCCCGGGCCGCGGAAGCCAAGGCGAAGCGACCGGCGGTGGCGACGCGCGCGCGCGCCACCCGCGATGTTCCCGGCGGTCCGACCCCGGCTCAGCGCAAGCCGGGAATGGATCAGCCGCACGCGGCCTGGAATCCCCTGCCGTCGCGGCCGCGGCTCCGCTGGCCCGGCAATCGCGGCCTGGCCGTGGTGCCTCTCATCAATCTCGAAATGGTCGAGGATCCGCTTCCCGCAGGCTGGCCGCAGATTCACAGCGTGGGCGGAGGTTTGATTCGCGATTTCCCGAATATCTCGCGGGTGTCGACGCGGGAGTATGGCCACCGGGTCGGAATCTTCCGCCTCGTCGAAGCGCTCAAGCGGCGCGGCATGCGGCCCACGGTGGCCATCGACGTCCTCACCGCCGAGTCGTATCCATATCTCGTCGACTTTCTGCGTGATGCGGGCAGCGAGTTCGTGGCCCATGGCCTGTCGGTGTCGCGCCCCATCACCAGCGCCATGAGTCTGGAGCAGGAGCGCGACTACATTGCCGAGACCCTCGAGCGTCTCGCCGCTTGCGGCATCAGGCCGGCCGGCTGGTTCGGTCCGGAATATGGCGAGTCGACGCGCACCCCGCAACTGTTAGGGGAGGCCGGGCTGTCTTACGTCTGCGACTGGGCCAACGACGAGCAGCCGTACGTCATGACCACGCCCGGGGACCTGGTGGCCGTGCCTCTGTGGGCCGACTTCGATGACCAGACAGTGTTGATCAACCGTCTGTGCAACCCGGACATGTTCGAGGATCATTTTTTCAAGGCCCTGACCCAGTTGCACCGCGACGGCGAGTCCACCGCGCGGCTGTTTCACTATTGCGTCCGTCCCTGGGTCTCGGGAGCGTCGCTTCGTATCGCCATGTTCGAGCGAGTGCTCGACCACGTTGTCGGGCTGGGCGGAGTGTGGACCCCGACCGCGGGCGAAGTCGCGGACGCCTGGAAGGCCGAGCGTCGGCGCCCGGCCTGAGACCGCGTCAAAAGAGCCTCCTCGCATGATCGAGCTTCAGCAGGTCTTCAAGCGTTTCCAGGCCGATGGCCGGACGATCGACGCCTTGCTGCCCACCGATCTGAAGATCGCGTCCGGGCAGGTCTTCGGCCTGCTCGGCTTCTCGGGGGCGGGGAAAAGCACTCTCCTGCGCCTGATCAACCGTCTGGAGGAACCGACCGGCGGCTCGGTGCGCGTCGATGGTCAGGAAATGACCGGCCTGTCCGGGCAGGCGTTGCGCGAGGCCCGGCAGCGCATGGGCATGATCTTTCAGCAATTCAATCTGCTGTCACACCGCACCGCCCTGCGCAATGTCGAGTTCTCGCTCGAGGTCGCGGGCCTGCCCTCTCCTCTTCGCCGCGCCCGGGCGCGCGACGCCTTACAGGCGGTGGGATTGTCGGACCGCGAAGGCGCGTATCCGGCTCAGCTGTCGGGCGGCCAGCGTCAGCGCGTGGCCATCGCGCGCGCGCTCGCGACCTCTCCCACCATCCTGCTTTGCGACGAAGCCACCTCGGCCCTCGACCCGCACACCGCCTTGTCGATCCTGCGGTTGTTGCGAGAATTGAACCGCGAGCGGGGGATGACCATCGTCATGGTCACCCACGACATCAAGGTCGCGAACTATCTCTGCGAGCAGTGCGTCGTGCTCGAGCGCGGGCGGGTCGTCGATACCATCGACATGAAGAACCCGCGACCCCAAAGCCCCCTGGGCCGCTTCTTCCTCGAAACGGCCAGGGGCTGGACGGATGCGACCGTGCTGCCTGGGGACGAATCGTGAGCGATCTGTTCAAGGCCCTGTCGGAGTTCGGTCCCGATCTCTTGAAGGCGACGCTCGATACCCTGTTGATGGTAGGCGCGACCATGATCAGCGCGCTTGTTTTCGGCCTGCCTCTGGGTGTCCTTCTCCTGGTGTCGGCGAGCGACGGACTGTACCCCCGCCCGATCCTGAACCGCCTGGTCGGTTACATCGTGAACGTCCTGCGTTCGTTTCCGTTCATCATCTTGCTGGTGCTGCTGATCCCATTCTCACGCGTCGTGGTCGGAACCAGCATCGGACCGAAGGCCGCCGCGGTCGCGTTGTCGTTCGCGGTGATCCCGTTCTTCGCCCGGCTGGTGGAGCAGAACCTGCGCGACGTGCCACGCGGCATCGTGGACATGGCGCTCTCGTGCGGCGCTCCCTCGACGACCATGATCTGGAAGGTTCTCATCGCCGAAGCGATGCCCGCGCTGGTGGGCAGTTTCACGGTTACTGCCACCGGTTTCATCGCCTATTCCGCGGTGGCGGGGGCGGTGGGAGCAGGGGGACTGGGCGACCTCGCCATCCGCTACGGTTACTACCGGTTCGAGACGCCGGTCATGATCTGGTGCGTGGTGATCATGTTCGCGCTGGTTCAGTCGACCCAGATAGCAGGCGCCTGGCTCGCCCGACGATTGGACAAGCGTTGATGGAGATGCTGCCCACGTGGGCCGGGCGGGCCGCGACTCTCCTTCTCGCCGCGGTCGTGCTATCCGGCTGCGCCCAGGAGCCCCCGGCCTTTCGCCTCGGCTTCTTCCCCGGCCCCTACGCCGACCAGTTCCGGCGGGGCGTGCAACCAGCGCTCGAGCGCGCGGGAGTCAGGGTTGGGGTAACCGAGCTCTCCAACATCATCCAGCTTAATTCGGCTCTGATGGACGGCAGCCTCGATGCGAACGTGTTCCAGAACCGCGAGTTCCTGGACAGCTTCAACGCGCAGTACCAGGGCGACCTGGTCGAGGTGCTGCAGGTCCCGAGCGCGCCGCTCGGGCTCTACTCGAAGAAGATCACCGATCTAAAAGGGTTGTCCGAGGGCGCATCCGTCTCTCTCCCCAACGATCCCACGTCGCTGGGCCGCTCCCTGACCTTCCTCCAGGCCCAGAAGCTGCTGGACCTGGACCCCGCGATACCGTCGGGAAAGGCCACCGAGAAGAACGTGACTTCGAACCCGCGCCACCTCAAGCTGGTGTTACTCGACGCCCCGCAGATCCCACGTTCGCTGGACGAGGTCGATCTCGGCGCGGTGCTGGGCAACCATGTGATCGCGTCCGGCATGCTCCTGTCGTCCGCGCTGGCCCTCGAAGACCCGGCACCTCGGTACCGCATCATCCTGGTGGCGCGCCGTGAAGCGGCGAACGGAGTGCGGGTCCGGCGACTGGCCGAGGCCTACCGCTCCGCCGACTTCCGGAGGTTCATCGAGACCGATTCGAAGGCGCAGGGCTTCTCGCGCCCCGAGTACTGGCGCTGATGTCCGCCGGACCCTCCGTCTGTCTCGATCACGTCGGGTTCATCGTCCGCGACCTGGACGCCACCTGCGATTTCCTGGCCCGATTGGGCTTCACCCTGACCTTACGGGCGGACCACACCCGGACTGACGAAGCGGGAGACCTGGTGTCTGCGGGCAGCTCGCAGCGATCGATAATGCTGAGCAACGGCTATCTCGAGTTGATGCAGATCACCGACCCTCAGGCCGGCCATCAGCTCGCGGCCGCTCCATCCGTGCGCCACGGCCTCCACATCGTCGCCTTCGGCACGGATGACGCTGCGGAGTGTCGCGACACGTGTGTGGGAACTGGTCTAAAGGCTGGGCCGGTGATGCACTGGTCCAGACCGGTGAACGAAGCCGGTCTTCAGGGCACGGCGCGGTTTTCCTATTTCGGCGCTGAGTGGAGTGCTCTGGACCCGTCCTATCTCTGCTGGGTGGAACATCTCACCCCGGGGTTAATGCGATCGCCCCAGCTACTCCGGCACGAGAATGGGGCGGCGGCCCTGACCGGGATTCACTACCGCGGCCCCCGTCTCCAGGCGGAGGCGTGGATCGCGAGGCTGCGGGCCGCCGGTGCGAATCTCGCTAGCGAACGGGGGGAGAGTGCCCTGCTGTCTCTGCCCAACGCTCTTGTACGGGTCGACTTCGACGAAAACCTGCCCGCCGTGTTCCCAAGGGCGCTGGTGTTGGAATTCTCCGACTTGGCCTGGCTGCGCGCGCGGTGTCGGGAACGGGGCGTCCATTTCGGCGAACGCGCGCGCGGGACCCTGGATCTGGACCTCGCGCAGGAACTCGGCCTGCACTGGATCTGTAGGCCGGCCCCGCCGAGGACTAG
>JANLSZ010000222.1:0-8822 GCA_031362685.1 Vicinamibacteria bacterium
GTAGCAAGCGGACGGGAAGCCCCGAATTCCGTCGCGGTGGCGGAGCCTCGCGCACAGCGGGGGTTTGGCCCGTCCGCAGCCCCTCGGAGGCGGCGTCAGGCGCGCCCGCCTGCTCCTGGAGTGCGCCGGCCGGGCGCCACCGCCGCCCCGCGGCCGCGCGAATGGACTGGCAAATCGCGCTCGTTTCGCTTACTCTCAATTCGCCATGGGGGACCGCAACCCCGACAGCGGTTTCCGAGAGGGTTGAGGTTCTCGTACACTGAGTCGATGTTTCTTCGCCGTCTTGTCCCCGGCTTCATCTTCGTTCTTGCCTTCGCTCCTTCCCTTCGGGCTCAGACCGCCGTCTCCTCGCCCGATGCCCGCAAACGGGCCACCGCGCGGGAAGTCACGGGCGTCATGACCATCGATGGGGTGCTGGATGAAGACGTCTGGACCAGGGCCGAGCCCGCCACCGGTTTCATCCAGGCCGATCCTCTGGAGGGTCAGCCCGCAACCGAGGCCACGGAGGTGCGGATCGCCTTCGACGCGGACTACCTCTACATCGGTGCGTTCTGTCACGACACCGACCCGGCCGGGATCGTGGTCAACCAGATCCGCAAGGATTTCACCGGGAACGATCAGGACACCTTCGAGGTGCTGCTCGATACCTTTGCCGATCGAAGGAACGGTTTCGTCTTTTCCACCAACGCCGAGGGTGCTAAGGCCGATACCCAGATCGCCAACGAGGGCCGCGACGTCAATCCCAACTGGGACGCGGTGTGGTGGGTGCAGTCCCGCAAAGGGCCTGAGGGATGGACGGCCGAGTTCCGGATTTCCTTCAAGACCCTCCGGTTCGAGGCCGGCCTTGGCCGCACCTGGGGCATCAATTTCGCCCGCCGGGTCCGCCGGAAGAGCGAAATCAGCTATTGGTCGCCCGTCTCGCGCGCCTACACGATCTACCGCGCCTCGGCCGGCGGCGATCTCGAGGGCCTGGGGACCCTGCGTGCAGGACGCAACCTGCGGGTCAAGCCGTTTGTCGTGGGAGGCGCGGTCCGGGCGGTCGGCGCGGGCAGCTTCGGCCGGGACCTCGCGGGCGGTGTGGATATCAAGGCCGGTCTCACACCCTCGCTGACCCTCGACGTGACCGTCAACCCCGATTTCGCTCAGGCCGAGGCGGACGAGCAGCAGGTCAATCTCACCCAGTTCAGCCTGTTCTTTCCGGAAAAGCGCGAGTTCTTCCTCGAGAACTCCGGCATCTTCTATTTCGGCGATATCCCCAGGAACCAGCGAACGGCCAGCCGGTTCCGCCCGCCCGAGGAGGACCTGCTCCTCCTCTTCAGCCGCCGGATCGGCCTCACCGACCTCGGCGAACAGGTTCCCCTGTATGGCGGCGGGCGGGTCACCGGACGCGTCGGCGCGTTCGGCCTGGGCGTGATGACGGTGCAGAGCGAAAAGGACGGGGGACGGCCGGGCAACAACTACACGGTGGTGCGGGCGCGGCACGACATCTTCAGGAGTTCCGATATCGGCGCCATCCTGCTCTCGCGCCAGCCGTCCGGGGGCGGCACCGACTTCAACCGCGTGGCCGGCCTCGACGCGAACTTCCGTTTCTTCAAAAGCCTCAGCATCAACGGATTCGCGTCGCGCTCCGACACCCCGGGCGTGACCACGAACCAGGACGCGGCCAAGGCATCGCTGGGCTGGGAAGACAGCGGCAAGCGAGTGCAGGCCTCGATCATGACCGTGGGCGAGGGGTTCAAGGACGATCTCGGCTTCGTGCGCCGGACCGGCGTGACCCGGCGGTTCTTGGACAACGCTTGGTTCCTGCGATCCGAGTCCTTGCGCCGGCACGGGGTCCGCCAGGTGGAACCGCACGGACGCGTCTTCAACTACTACGATCCCCGGGGCGACCTCGTCACCCGGGTGGGCCACGTGGGCAGCCAGTTCACCTGGAACAACGGCTCCTATGCGGAGTACGCCTTCGAGCCGCGCATCGAGGCGATCGCGAGACCCTTCGACATCTACCCGGGGGTCGTCATTCCGGCCGGCCGGTACGACTGGTATCAGCACCTGCTGCTGTTCGAGGGCGACCACAGCCGCGCCCTGTCGGGGTCGATTCGGGCCACCCTGGGCGACTTCTGGAGCGGCAACCAGCGCACGGCGCAGGTCAGCGTGCTGTACCGGCCGACCTACCGGATGGTCTTCGACCTCGGCCTGCAGGTGAGCGACATCGTCCTGCACCGGCCCGAGGCCTCCTTCACCACCACCCTGGCCAGCCTGCGCTCCGGGTATTCATTCAGCACGAACATGTTCCTCGACGCACTGGTGCAGTATCGAACGGACCTGAAGCAGTTCTCCGTCAACCTGAGGTTCAACCTCATTCACCGCCCGCTCAGCGACTTTTTCGTCGTCTACAACGAGTCGCGTTTCACCGACAGCACTCAGACCGCGGGGCGCGGCCTGGTCGTGAAGTACACGCGGATGTTCTCCTTCTGACCGTTCCTCCTGGGCGGCCGGCGGGAACGGAGAGCCGGCTAGCGCCTCTGACCGGTGAGCTGCCAGTGAATCAGGGAGACGGGGGTCATGCCCGCCCCGTTGAGTTCGTCGATCATGGCCTTGCCGGTGACGTAGCTCGGGCCGGAGCTGAGGAAGGATGAACGCCCCCCCCGACAATCGTGCTTGACATTCGTCTTCGCCAAACAGAAGCTGTCTCTCACCATTTGTCCTGTGTCCTGTGTCGGGGGTGAGTTCCCGACGAGACATGTGTGTGTTTGGGAGAGAAATAAATGATGATCCGAAAACGAAGCGTGTCACTCGGGTTGATCCTGGGCGCACTGATGTTGTCCGTGCCGGCAATGGCCCAGACCGCTCTTGGGACCTTGCGCGGGATTGCCCTCGATCAGCAAGGCGCAGGGATGCCCGGGGTGACCGTGACGGTCCGCCAGGTCGAGACGAACACGGTGCAGACCACGGTCACCAGCCGTGAGGGACGGTACTTCCTGCCGAACCTTCGGCCCGGCAAGTACCTAGTGACCTCGGAGCTCTCGGGCTTCTCGCCGACCAAGCAGGAGCTCGAGTTGCGCGTCGGCCAGGACCTGACCGTCAACTTCACGCTGGTGGTCGGGACGTTGTCCGAGGCGGTCGACGTGGTCGGGATAAGTGTGCCGGTCGAGACCCAGGGCACGCTCGCCACCATTATCACGAACAAGCAGATCGATGACCTGCCGACCATCTCTCGCAGCTTCGCTGGGCTCGCGACGCTGGCGCCCGGCGTCACCAGCTCGAACGCCACGGGAACCGGCCAGGGCACGGGCGTGTCGATCTCGGGCCAACGGCCGTTCACCAACGGCATCGTCGTCGACGGCGCTTCCAACCAGATGCAGTTCTATGGGCGGCAGGCGAACGACTTCCCGCAGGACTGGATCCAGGAGTTCCAGGTGCTGACCAACGCGTTCACCGCGGAGTACGGCCAGGCGGCGGGCGGCGTGCTGAACGTCATCACGCGGAGCGGGGCGAACAAGACGCATGGCAGGGCCTACGGCTTTTTCCGCGATGCGAAGTTTGACCAGCCGCCGTTCGCCGGTCGGTACGACGCCAATAAGAACCCGATCTTCCTCGAGGAGACGCCGCCCTTCGACCAGCAGCGGTACGGCGCCTTCCTGGGCGGCCCGCTCGTCAAGGACAAGCTGTTCTACTTCGCGGGCCTCGAGCGGGTCCAGCTCAACTCGTCAGACGTACTCGGCATCTCCGACTACTGGCGCCAGTCCGTCACCCAGACGATCATCCCCACGGGCCAGCGGGCCACGGTCGGCATGATCAAGCTCGACATGAACGTCAACGCCAAGAATCGGGCCTACTTCCGCTACACGAATACCCACAAGCGCGACCTGAACGTTGCGGGAACGTCGCCTGGTGCGCCGGGCCCGCTGAACCCGCTCGAGACACGCCAGACGTTCGGCGGCCCCCTGTGGAACATTCTCGGCAACTGGACCTCGACGATCAGTAGCAACGCCTTCAACGAGCTCCGCGTGAGCTACGGCATCAACAAGCCGTGGATCCTGAGCAACCTGGCGGACAAGACGGGCGGCGCGGAACTGCTCAAGCTCGCCGGCTACAACGATATAGTGGGCAACCCGACCGGCAAGTTCGCGTCGCTCAGCTACCCGGGCGCGACCTTCGGCGCTACGTCGTTCACCGGCCTCGAGGGCGAAGGCAACCTGTTCATCATCGACAACTTCTCGGTGATCGCGGGACGGCACCAGTTCAAAGTGGGCGCGCAGATCACCCGCTCCAAGATGTACATGGACGTCGAGGCGTCGCACAAGGGCCGCTGGACGTTCACGGCGGACAAGATCTTCGACATCAACGATCCGTCGAGCTACCCGGCCAGCTTCAGTGGCAACATCGGGTCGGGCGAGGCCTACCCGGTCACCTGGAACCCGTCCTTCTACCTGCAGGACACATGGTCGGTCACGAACAAAGTGACGTTGAACCTCGGCGTCCGGTATGACCTGGACAACACGCCGACCTCCGTCAACCCGTACGTCGAGCCTTACAACCAGCGCATCGTTGCGCGGTTGGGCGGGCCCGCGCCGCTACAGAAGTCGGTGGCCGACAAGAACAACTTCGCCCCGCGGCTGGGCATCGTGTGGGTGCCGACCGCCGACCGCAAGACGACGCTGCGTGGAAGCATCGGTTTGTCCTACGACCAGAACCACTGGAACTTCACCGACATCTACGTGAACGAGACGCTGCTCGCCAAGCGCCGCATCTCGCTGAATGCCAACAGCCAGGCCAGCAACCCGTTCTGGACCCCGGCGAATACGGCCGTGGGCATCGCGGCGATGCGGACGTTCCTGGCTCAGAAGTTCCCGGCCTATCCCGACTTGAGCAGCCTGCCGTTCCAGCAGGAGACCATCCTCGGCGTGGACCCCAACTACAAGATCCCTTACTCGTTGAACGTCGCCGTGGGGGCCACGCGCGAGTTCGGCAAGTTGAGCGTGCGCGCCGACTACGTGCACACGTATACCCACGACGCCACCCTCGGCCTCGACGTCAACTTTGTGCGGAACCCGGACGGCACGTACGCGCGCAAGGATTTGCGCTACGGGCAGATCTCGCTGGCGCAAAACGCCGGGTTCATCAAGTACGACGCGTTCGAGACACGTTTCGAGTTCAAGCCGTCGGCCACCGCGCGAGTCGGCGTCTCCTACACGCTGGCGAAGGCCACGTCGAACACCTCGACGGGTCTCGGCACGGGAGGGCAGACGAATCCGTTCGACGTCAACGAGGATCTCGGCCCGGACGACAACGACCGGCGCCACAACCTGGTCATCGACGGGTCGTACTTGGTGCCGAGAATCAACGTCCAGTTCGCGGGCATCGCCAGCTACAGGAGCGCGCTGCCTTTTAGCGTCAGCACCAGCTTCCAGCTCGACGCCGATCCTTTCCCAGATCGGCCGGAGCCGCGCAACTCGCGGCGAGGTGACAAGGAGAAGAACGTCGACTTCCGCGTGAGCAGAGCCTTCCGGTTCGGCGGCAAGTACGCGGCGACCGCCTTCTGGGAGATGTTCAACGTCTTCAACGCGGACAACTACCTGCGATTCCAGGGCAGCCTGCAATCGTCGACCTTCGGCCTGCCCCTCACCGAGGCCGCGAAACGGCGCCAGCAGCTCGGGCTCCGCTTGGACTTCTGACAGAGCTGCGAAGGAGAAACACTGTGATATTGAAGCGCATCATCGTCGCAACCGCACTACTCGGCGCCGCGAGTTCGAGCCTTCTGGCTCAGGGCGGGCCCGGGGGGCCGGCGGCGGCACCCCAGAAGACCACCGTGATCAAGGCCGGGCGCCTGATCGACCCGGAGACGGGCACACTGGCCACCAACCAGGTCATCGTCATCCAAGGCGACAAGATCAAGGAAGTCGGAACGAACCTGACCATCCCGGCCGGCGCGGAGGTCATCGACTTGTCGCGGATGACGGTACTGCCAGGCCTCGTCGATACGCACACCCACGAGGCGCTGACGTACAAGCAGATCCCCGAAAACAACCTGTATTACTACACGTACGTCCAGGAACCGACGGCGCTGCGAGCGATCCAGGCCGCTTCGAACGCGATGCAGTTGCTCAGCTCCGGCTTCACCGTCATCCGTGACGTCGGCAACAACGCACTCTACGCCGACGTCGCGCTGCGGATGGCGATCGAGCAGGGGTGGATCCCGGGCCCGACGATCATTCCGTCCGGGCTGATCATCGGCGGGACGGGCGGGCAATTCTGGCCGTCGCCGGAGATGTACAAGTATCACCAGATCGTGTATCCGGAGTACCTCGAGGCCAACACGCCCGACGAGATCGTCAAGGCGGTCCGCGAAAACCTGCTGTTCGGCGCCAAGACGATCAAGGTCTGCGTGGACTGCAAGGCATGGGGCTACTCGGTGGACGAGCTCAAACTGTTCATCCAGGAGGCGGCCAAGGGCGGGGCCAAGGTGGACGGGCACACGGCGACCAAGGACGGGGCTGACCGCGCGCTCGCCGCGGGCATCCACGTGATCTCGCACGGCAGCGGGATGACGCCCGAGCAGCACGCGCTGATGGCGACCAAGGAGATGTACCTGGCGAGCACGGACACGCCGTTCGCCCCGTACCGCGGCAACGAGGAAGCGGCCAAGCGGACGGCCGCGCGCCTGCGCGATGCGTGGGAGAAGGGGGTCAAGGTCACCTTCTCGACCGACATGGACTACTGGAACGACAAGATGAAGAAGGACAACGGGGAGTGGATGAGCCGCGGCGACCTCACGATCAACTTCCTGCTGAGCTGGAAGGCCGCGGGCATCCCCGCCAAGGACACCCTGAAGGCAATCACCATCAACGGTTACAAGGCCGCCGACGTGTACAAGGATCGCGGCCCGATCAAGGCCGGGATGTTCGCCGACATGATCGCGGTGCCCGGCAACCCGCTCGAGGACATCGACGCGTTGCGCAACGTCCAGTTCGTGTTGAAGAACGGCCAGGTCTTCAAGAAGGACGGCGTGATGCTGCCCGAGAAGTTCCTCCATCCCGGCCCCGTCAACGGGTGGAACCAGCGCTAGCCGGGAACTCGGCGAACCCTTCAGGCGAATGGCTTCAGCGAGCGACGTGGAAAGCGCCGGGTCGCCGTCCACGGTCGACGAACCCTTCGGGTTGTTCATCGGCGGAGTCTGGGCGCAGCGGACTCGCACGATCGAGGTCAGGAATCCCTTCGACGGTCGTCTTGTCGCCTCCGTAGCTGCGGGCACGGCGGCCGACGTGTCCGCAGCGGTGACCGCCGCCGAGGCGTCGCTTGCGCTTCCGTTCCCGACCCACGCGCGCTACGACGTGCTGATGCGGGCGGCCACCCGCATCGAGGCTCGGCAGGACGAGTACGCGTGGGCCATCGCGCGCGAAGGCAGCAAGACGATCCGCGAAGCGCGACGCGAGCCGCCCCGCGCGGCGGCGATCCTGCGCTTGGCCGCCGAGGAATGCCGGCGCCTCGGTGGCGAGACCTTGCCCTTCGACAGCCGCGTCGGTTCCGAGGACCGCGTCGGCTACTACTTCCGCTTCCCGGTCGGCGTGATCGCGGCCATCACGCCGTTCAACGATCCGCTGGCGATGGTGGCGCACAAGGTCGGACCGGCGCTGGCCACCGGAAATGCGGTGGTCCTGAAACCAGCCACCGCGACACCCTTGTCGGCGCTCCGTTTCGCTGAGGACCTGATGGCGGCGGGCCTGCCGCCCGGCCGGCTCAACATCGTGACGGGGTCGGGCGAGGAACTCGGGTCGGCTCTCGTCGCGGACCCACGCGTCCGCCTGGTGACGTTCACCGGCGGCGTGGTCACGGGCGAGCAGATTGCACGCGCCGCGGGAGTCAAGAAGCTGTCAATGGAGCTCGGCTCGAACTCGCCGGTGATCGTGCTTGCGGACGCCCAACTTGGCCGCGCTGTGCCGGCCATCGTCGCCGGGGCGTTCGCCCAGGCCGGCCAGAACTGTCTCGGGGTGCAGCGCGTGTTCGTTCACGAGACGGTCTACGACTCGTTCCGGGAGCGCTTGGTGGCCCACAGCTCCGGACTTACGGCGGGGTCCTCGCTGGACGAGACGGTCGACGTCTGCGCGATGATCAACGAGCGCCAGGCCGTGCGCGTCGAGGCATGGATCCGCGAGGCCGTCGAACGCGGCGCGCGCGTGCTGGTGGGCGGGCGCCGCGAGGGCACGGTCGTCTGGCCGACGGTGCTGGAGCAGGTTCCTCCTGGCGTGCGGCTCGACTGCGACGAAGTCTACGGTCCGGTTGTCTCGCTCTACCGCGTGTCATCGCTCGACGAAGCGATTGACCGTGCCAACGCCGTGAACTACGGGCTGCACGCGGCGATCTTCACCGAAAGCCTGCGCGACGCGTTCACCGCCGTGCATCGGCTGGCCGTCGGCGGCGTGATGGTCAACGACTCGACCGATTACCGGCTCGACATCATGCCGTTCGGTGGAACCAAACAGAGCGGCATCGGGCGCGAGGGGATTCGCTTTGCGTGTCAGGCCATGACGGAGACGCGCGTCGTGTGCTTCAACCTGTAGCGCGGAACCGGGAAGAGTGCTTCGTGGCCTCGATCCCGCCCGCCCCTCGGGCTGCGCCGTCCCGCGGGAGGCCCGCCGCCATTCGTGATCGGGGCTACGCTGCTTCGTTTCGCTCTCAGCCTTGGCTTTCCATACCCGATGGACCATGAGGTGGTCCACTCCAAGTTCCTTCGCCAGGCTGCGAGTGCTCCAATGGGTGGCGTTGCGCGGGCGCTCCTGCGTCGTCTTCCTCAAGATCTCCGCTTCGACTCGACGCCGGACTAA
>JANLSZ010000254.1:0-22627 GCA_031362685.1 Vicinamibacteria bacterium
GCGAAGGCCAGATCGGTCTGGTTGGCCTGAAGCAATCTCCCGAGAGATTGCTTCACTCGATCCCGGAACTTCGGCTCATTCGCAATGACGGAAAGGGGCTGAAATGGGGCGAACTCGCACGGGTTTCTCAGCAGGGACCCGCCGTTTTGGAGTGGACCGAAGCAATCCCTCGAGAGATTGCTTCAGGCCATGACGGACGGACAGTGGCCTTCGCAATGACGGTCATGGGGTTCCTTCCCAAAGTCACGGACGTAGTCCGTGTCCCGCTCGCGATGACGAAAAGGGGCTGAAAATGGGCCAACTCGCACCGGTCTCTCAGCAGCGATGTGGTCGCGGGCGGTATTCAGAAGCGCAGCAGCTTCGTGAGCTTGAACACGAGCGAACGGTTCAGCAGGCCGATGGGGGTCGCGGACGTGGTGTCGCGGCCGTCGCTATACACGAGGAACATCTCGCTGCCCGGGGTGTACTCCCAACGCAGGCGCAGGCTGGACGAGACGGTGTGGGCGGCGGCGTTCACCTGCACGAGCCCGGTCATCGACAGGCGCGGGGACGTCGTGAGGATGAACCGGGCGCTCGCAAGCTGCGACGTAAAGCGGCCGAAGGGCAGGTCCACCCAGTTGAGGGTGATGGAGGGTTCGACCGAAAAGCGCGGGCTGAAGCCGATCCGACCGGTGTAGATCGTCTCGACGCGGGTACCGTCGTAGAACGTCCCCCACGACGCGGTGGCCGTGCCCGACACCTTCCGTTGCTGTCCGAGCGTGTATGAGGCTACCAACTTGTCCGACGTGTAACTCCCCGCCGGCACCGTGACCCCAGGGGCCAGAATGAGTTTGGCGGGCAGGAACTCGTGGTCGTGGATGTAGTCGAACCCGGCCAGATCGCTGCTGTGGAACTCCGCATCGAGATTGACGGCGACCGTCCGGTTCTCGAGCACCCCCGAGGTGGCGGCGGTCACGTAGTCGAAACTGCCCTGCGCGGACAGCTTGCGCACCACCTTGCTCGTCTTGGACCGCGGGCTGAAGCGCGCCTGCGCGAAGCTTCGCCGGAAGTCGGTGCGCCTCAGGAAGCCGATTTCCGGATTGAACCCTCCCCCGACCAGCAGGTGCTCGAGGACGATGCCGTAGCGATCGGCCAGGTAGTCGAAACGGCCACGGTAGCTCGCGTCGTCCTTTTCGACTCCGGGCGTTCTGGTCAGCGCGTAGTAGCCGGTCAGCGTCGTCTCGTCGTTGAACCGCAGAACCGTGTCCGCCCCCGCGGCGAAGTTCGTGCCGTCGCCCCCCGACGTCTCCACGCGCTCCGTCGCGATCACCCCGATGCTGCTCCGGCGGAGGATGTCGCGCTTGATGCGCAACACCGAGAAATTCGTGGGCACTGCACGCGCCGCGTCCTTCCGGCCGGTCTGAATATTCAGGAGGCCAATGTCGTAGGAGCCCGCCTTGCCGGTCACGCGCCCGCCGATCTGCACCGGGACGGTCTGACCGGCGGAGAGGCCGATGCGGCGGCTGAAGAACACGATGGGCACGTCCGAGCCGGCGGAGATGCGCGCGCGATCGCCGAAGGCGAAGATGCCCTGGCCTTCGAGAAAGAAGTCGCGCTTCTCGGGAAACTGCAGGCTGAAGCGGGTGAGGTTCACCTGCTGAAGATCCTCTTCGACCTGGGCGAAATCGGTGTTGACCGTGAGGTCGGCGGTGAGGCTCGAGGTGAGGCCGTATTTCACGTCGCCGCCGGCGGTGGCGTGGGCATCGTTGCTGAAGGGCGCGGCCGCCGCCTGGTTGGTAGTGAGAGAGGAGAGGCCGTACGGCTTGATCTCGAGGTTCTTGGCGAGTCCCGGCGTCTCCACGCCGACCAGGGTCGCCGCCTCCTGCAACTGGCTCACTCCGGCGTTACCGTAGGAGGCCGGCATCCTGGTGAGCAGCGATATCTCGTTCTTCCACTTCACGATGCGACGGAAGTTGATTCCCCAGACCTGGGGGCCGGGGTGGCGGTAGCGCAGCGACTTGAACGGGATCGCCATTTCGAACGTCCAGCCGTCCCTGGTCTCGGCGGAGCGTACCGTCCACACCGTATTCCAGGCGATGAGTTGCTGGCCCTCGCTGATGGCCTGATCCCTAAGCGCGCTGAGCTTGTTGGTCTGGAAGAAGAAGCCGTTCCTCTTGTCGTAGTAGGTGTCGAACACCACGCTGATGTTGTCGCCGCCCTGGAAGATGTTGTTGTGATCGCGCCGCATCTCGGTGGCCACGGAGCGCTCGGGCTGGCTGTCGTGGCAGTACCCGGAGACGTACAGCGTGGCGTCGTCGAACATGACCCAGATGTCGGTCGGCTCGGTGGCCGGCTGCCCCTCGCGCGGGACCTGCTGGATGAAGTCCGAAATTGCGGGGATGGTCGAGTACGCCTCGTCGTCGAGATGGCCGTCCAGGTTGATCGGTTTGGCGATGCGCACCGCGCGTATGGTGGCCTTCCCTTCCGGGTTGCGGTTGATCATGGCCGGGGCGACCGGCGCTTGCGGCCCGTCGATCTCGGGGAGCTCCTTCCGGACCGTCTGCCCATCTCCAGAGTGCGCGCGTCCCGCCGCGGCCGGGCGAGCGAGGAGCGCCCCCAGCAGAAGGGGGGCCACCAGCCGGGGACGGTTTGAAACCATAAACGCGAGAGTGTATCCCGGGTGACTTTGATCGAGGCGGCCGCAGCTGGAGGTCCAGCTGAACTACAATTCTCGAAGCATTCGTTCCCGAGTTTCCGGAGAACGAGCAGGGAGACTGAACCATGCGGAGAACATCACTGACACTGGCGCTGGCCTTCGGGCTCTCGGGCGCATCCCACCACGCGGCCGCACAAACCGGCGCCTCCGAACCCTACAAGCTCGGGTCCTTCAAACAGGAGGGGCGGACGTTCCTCGGCGTCGTGCTGGGGGACACTCGGGTGATCGATCTGGCGAAGGCCAACGCGGCCTACGAGGGCCGCAATGCCTCCGCGAAGAAGCTGATCATGCCGGGTGAAATGATCGAGCTCATCAATCGCTACGAGGGGGAATTGAAGCCACGGCTGTCCGCGATTGCGGGCGACGTCGCGCGCGCCGCGACCGCGCCTCCGTACGTCTACGCGGTCACCAGCCTCGAGACGCTCCCGCCCGTCCGGCCCTCTATCATCCTCAACGGCGGCGGAAACTACACCGAGCATAGCCAGGGAATCGAGGCGCAGCAGCAGCGCGCCGGGGCGGCCGCCCCCGCGCCGACGCCCCCGGTAGTCTCCGCCCGGGGAATATGGGAGCGACAGCCCGGCGACACGCGGGAGAATCCCTACCTCTTCCTCAAGTCGCCGACCACCGTCACCGGACCCTTCGACCCGATCCGGATGCCCCGGGGCCGGGAGAACATCGACTTCGAGTGCGAGTTCGACATCGTCATCGGAAAGACCGCGAGTTACGTTCCCCTCGATCGCGCCGCCGATTACATCTTCGGCTACACCATCCAGATCGATGTCTCCGACCGCGGCGGCCGGGGCGATAGAAAGATGGGCGGATCCGACTGGCTGGTGGGAAAGAACCATGACACCTTTGCGCCCCTCGGCCCCTTCATCGTGCCCAAGGAATTCCTCGCCAACCCCCTGAACACCCGGCAGACTTTTACTTTGAACGGCACGGTCATGCAGGACTCGAACACCAGCCGCATGACCCACAACATCTACGAACTTCTGCATTTCGCGTCGAACATCCTGACCCTGCGTCCCGGGGACATGATCTCGGGCGGTTCGCCCGCGGGCACCAACATCGAGCGGGCCGAGCCGCGCTGGATGAGAGCGGGCGATACGGCGGTTTGTACCATCGAGGGGATCGGCACTCAGAAGCACACCGTCGTTGCCGCCAGCTCGCCGTCCCCTCGGTAGCGATGCCGCTGGTCGAGCCTCGGCTTTGGCGCGGAGGGCGCTACCCTCGGTAGGCCTCGTCCTGCTCTATCTTGCTCAGTACCCAGTCGAACTCGCCGGAAGTCATGTGGGCGCCGCAGTGCTCGCACTCCCCCCCCATGTTGAGGCGGAGCGATGCACCGCAGCCGGGGCAGTTCTGGTCGAGGCGAGGTGTGCCTCGCGCCTTGGCGCTCCGGATCAAGGTCCAGTACTCGGAGTAGCGGCGCGGGGTGGTACGTGAGCCGCCCACCACGCGCCCGTTCGTAGCCTCGACCGTGTAGTCGCACCCGGAGGCCCAGACCCGGAAGGTCAGAGCGTCATAGTGCGGGTCGCGCGCGACTCGCGCGCAGACGACCCTTTCCAGCCGAGGTCCGTCCATCAGGTTGCGCAGTCCCTGTTCCTGATAGGCCTCGATCCAATACTGGAGATAGTCGTACTGCCGGTCGGAGACGAAGGGGCGCAACGGCCGCAGATCCTGGGCGGCCCACGCCGATTGCATGCTGTTGAAGATCAGCCGCAACCGCGCTTCGATCGAACCCTGACCAAGCGCGGGGTCGTCGCGCAAGACGGCGTCGAGATCGCGGCGTGCGGTTGGGGAGAATTGGGTGGGCTCGTCGGTGCCGACCTCTTCGGGGGTGCCGGTGAGAGAGTGCGGCTTCTCTTCGAGGTTATTCACGGTTATGGAAACGACCTGCCAGTCGAATCGGCCATCGCCGCCGGCTTGTCCGCAGGCTTCGCACCGCGCATCTCCGCCAGCGGCGAGGGGCGCGCCACAACTCGGGCAACCCAGTTTTCGCACGCCGGCCCACGGGCGGGTCTTGACGCTCTGGTCGCGACTGAAGGTCCAGGTCTCCTGGACATACTGGGTCATCGTGCGCGTCTCTTCCGTCGGCCTGACGGCGCCCGCCTTGACCATCGGGGCCGCGATCTGCATGTGCAGGTTTGTCTCGAATGAACACTCGACCCAGACCCGGCCCGGGGCCTCGAATGCGCTTCCTGGTGTGAGCGCGCCCACGACCACGGCGTGGACACGGCCGCCCTTGGGCGGACGCGCCACCAGTGAGGCCATCGCAGCCTTGGTCCAGTAGGGCGCGAGCCCGGCGAGCGCCCCTGGGTCGTGGCGCGCACGCTGGCTCTCCGCGTAGAGGGTGTAGGCGAAGTCCTCGAAGAGCACGAGCGAAAAGTCCGGATCGTACTTGCGGATCAGGCTCAAGGCCTGGGCGCGCTTCTGGCGGTCAGCCTGCGGCCCGCTGGCCAGATCCAGCGGCTTGATGGCTGACGCCTGCAGGCCGGAGAGAAAGGGCAAGCCAACCATGAGCAGCAAGACGAAACCGGAGATCCACACGTTTTTGTCTTCGTCCGACCGTGATCCGGAACTGCCCGAACGGTCGCGTGAAGACGAACTGGATGACCCGGACGAGGAACCGGATGACCTGGATGAGGAACTGGATGACCTGGATGAGGAACCCGACCCGCTGCTCCTTGAAGACGAGCCGCCCGAATAGGAGTTTCCGCCTCCCGGACGCGCGGAAGCGGCCGTGGTCAGCAAGGCGAGGAGCGCTAGGCCCAGCAGGATGCGGACGATGATGGCGGGCCTCACGAGACTGCCTCGTCGAGGTCGGATAGTTCGTCCACGTCGTCGGCCCGGGCCGGCAGTTCGGCGGCGAGAGGTGCGGTGAGAAGTTGAATGGCCTGGGCCAGGCCCGCGGCGTCGCGCGCGCTCCGAGCCGACGCAACCACGCGGCTCACCACCGGTGTCCACACCTCCGGAGGAACCATGTCCGTGATCCCCTTGTCGGCGACGATGACCGCGTCACGCTCGAGCAACGAGACGTAGAGGAGAACACCGGTCCGCTCGCGAGTCAGGCCCACGCCGCGTTCCTGGAAGGTCGCACGCGCGGCGCGCTCCACCGACTGACGACGCTTCTTTGGAGAGGCAAGGATTCGTGTGAAGGCGGGAATTGATGCGGCAAGGAACGCGGTGCACGCCCCAATCATTGCCGGCTCCAGGAATATGGCGTCGAGCGGGAACTCGTAGGGGCTGAAGAGCTCGAACCCCAAAACGGTCCAGGCCACGACGACGCCGAAGAGAAGAGGTCCGCGACTGTAGGAATCGGAACGTGGGCGCACCGCCAGGACGACCTCCGCGCGGCTCTTGGCCTCGAGCGCGCGCACGGCCTCGCGCAGGAGCACCCGGTCGGCGTCGGTCAATCGCATCAGCGCGCCAATGCCAACTCTGGACTCGGAACGGGCCGACGGGGTGATCCGAACGCGGAAGTCATCTAGTTCGGAGTCTAGGACGAATCAGCGCGGAGACCGGCACCTTCGTCGACGATCCTTGGACCCAGTTGAAGGTGGCGAGCAGCGCCGGGTCCGCCGCAGTCGCGTCTTTCGTGAGCGGGGACCGGTGGAGGAGGCCGCCGAGCAACCGCAGGAAGCTGAGGGTGGAACCTCCCCCGGTAGTGTAGACACTTCCGCTTAACAACGGAGATGCGGGCGTAGGATCGCCTTGTGACTCGGTCCAATCTGCCCGTCGTGATTGGCGCGCTCGTCGTGACGCTGAACATCGCCCTTCGCTGGCGGTGGCGCCAGCGGCGGGCGCCGCGTATGCCTCCTGATCGCGAGCGCCGTCCAACATGGCTTGGAACCGGCGATCCCTGGGAGGGCAGGAGAGCATGACGGATGACGCCCGGTACATACGGCGGGCCATCGACCTGGCGCGACAGGCGCGGGAACGCGGGGATCACCCCTTTGGAGCGCTGCTCGTCGCCAACGAGCAGATCGTTCTGGAGGCGGAGAACACCGTGGTCAGCCGGAACAACCCCACTCACCACGCGGAGATGAACCTCGTCCAGGCTGCGTGGGGGACGCTCGCCGCCGAGGTGATCGGGAGGTCGCGCTCTACACCAGCACGGAGCCCTGCCCCATGTGTACCGGGGCTATCTTCTGGTCGGGGATACGCCGGTTGGTCTTTTCTCTGCCCGCCCTTGATCTCGGAGCCATGACCGGCGACAGATTCTGTGGACCCCGCAAACCACTGTTTGACCGAGCCGGTGTGAAGACCGAGGTGGTTGGTCCCATCGTTCCTGACCAGGGCCGGCAGGTGCATCTGGGATTCTGGCCCAAGAGCTAGGGCACGACCTTCTCAGCGAGAGGGTGAGGTGGGCACCTTCGTCGCAAGATCCTGGACCCAGTTGAAAGCGGCGATGAGAGCGGGGTCCGCGGCGGTCGCGTCTTTCGAGATCTGTGACTTGATGAAAACGAACTTCCCGTCCGGGAACACGTCGTAGGTGGTGTGTCCGTCCGACTGGGGCCGCGCGTACGGATCTTCGAAGGCTTGCACGGGTGCTTGCAAGTCGAGGGTCGGGCCGGCCTTCGCGCGGGCCGCCATCAGGGCGCCTTCCGCGCGGTAGTAGAGCGCGCGGCCATCGCGCGACCAGACGGGCTGGACACCTCCGTTGGTGGAGACCTGCATTTTGTGGCCCGGCTCCGGGAAAGACTGAACGTAGACCTCGTTCCGGCCGGATTCATCGGAGCGGTAGGCCATCCACTTCCCGTCAGGCGACACCCGGCCGGACGACTCATCGAAAGGGGTCTCGAGATAGGGGCGCAGGGCGGGCTTCGGTTCGAGGTTCAGCAGTTCGAGATCACCTTGCCGCTGGGGATGGAGGACCTCGATGACCAGCGTCTTTCCGTCCGGCGACCAGTCGGTAACGTGACTGTGTTGTTCAATCTTGATCAGAACCTCTTCGTCGCCGCCGCCATCGGCGCGTCGCCGGAAGATCGCGCGGCCAGCCCCGGTGCGGGCGTAGGCGGAGTAGGCGAGCCACTGCCCATCCGGCGACCACGCGGGCGTCTCGTCCTCGCGCGGATCGAAGGTGATGCGGGTGAGCAGATCGCGGGCGATGTCGAGGGTCCACACATCGTTCTGCTCGTCCTGAAGGTGAAGAGCGATGAAGCGGCCGTCGGGAGATACGCGCGGGTCGGAGTACTCGCGCGGCGCCGAGTGCAGGGGGCCATCCTTGCCGGTGGCGTCGAGGCGACGCAGGACCGACGCGGGATTGCGGGCGACGCTTTCCGGGATGTAGATGAGGGTTCCGTTGTTCGAGACATCGTATTGGGCGAAGCTGCCCAGTACCGCGACGTCCTGAGCCACCGTCACCGGTTCCCGGGTCAGGCGGCGCGAGCGCAGATCCATGGGGGCGGCCATGAGCGAATTGCCACGGACCAGGAGCAAATGGCCGCTCGGCAGATATTGGGGACTGACGCCGGTAGTGAGCACGATGTCCTCGCCGCCCGCGGAGGAGTGCAGCAGGATCTCGCCATTGACCGCGGGCACGGAAGGCGAATGGCCCCGGGTGTACAGAAGATCGCGCGAGCCCGCGAGGATCTGCGGATGGCCGAGGTTGGAGCCGCGGATCTCCATTCGGGAATCCCCGCCGCTCTCCGAGACGGAAAGGATCCCTTCCGCGGTGGCGTAGTAGATCCTTCCGTCGTCACCCCATGAGGCCCCCACGGTTCCCGAGGCGATGGCGCGGAATCCGCCGCGCACTCCGAGGACGACGCGAACCTCGCGGGTATCGAGGGGAAGGGCGCTGACGGTCGAGTCGGTGGTGAAACCGAGGCTGCGGCCGTCGGGGGAGAAGAAGAGCCCGACCACCTGAGAAGCTCCTCGAACCGGCGTGGCCATGAGCTCGTCCACGTTGCGGATGCTCAGCCCCGAGCCCACCACGGTGGCGATGATGCGCCCGTCGGGCGAGATGGCGATCTGCCGCCTTTGCGCGGTGAGTCGCACCGCCGCGCCGATCGGGTAACTGGCCCGGGTCAGCGGCTGCGCCCCGCCCGCGGGCTTCGGTTTCAACATCCAGGTCGCAATGGCGGCCGAAAGAGCGGCTCCGGCCATCAAGCCCAGGGCGCCCATCACCAGCACGCTTCGCCTCACCCCGGTTGCGAAATCCGCGCGCTGGGCCGCGCCTTCCGTGCTCTCGAGTTCGAGGCGGGCGTCCCCGATGTCACGGAGCCGGAGTTTTGGATCGCGTTCGAGGCAGCGCGAGAGCAGGCGGCGGACGGAGACGGGAGTGTTAGTGGGCAGGGCATCGAAGGCCGGGGTGTCTCGCAACACCGCGGCCAGAGTCTCCGCAGGAGTGGCGCCGCGGAAAGCGCGTCGACCGGTCAGCATCTCGAACAGGACCACGCCGAACGACCAGATGTCAGTGCGCTTGTCCAACGGGGCGCCCCGCGCCTGTTCGGGCGCCATGTAACCCGCGGTGCCGAGGACCACGCCGGCTTCGGTGTGCTGGGTCATGGTGGGAGAGTCCGACGCTTCGGCAGGCTCAGCGCGGCGCGCTTCGGCAGGCTCAGGGACCGGCGCCGATCCGCGGGCGGCGGTCTGGTCGCTTTCAAACGCCTTGGCCAGGCCGAAATCGAGAATCTTGACCAGGCCCTCTTTCGTGACCTTGATGTTGGCGGGCTTGAGGTCGCGATGAACGATGCCCTTTTCGTGGGCGGCCTCGATGCCGGCCACGATCTGCCTGGCCATGGCGATGGCGTCTCCCATCGGGATTGCGCCCCGCTTCAATCTTTGCCCGAGATCCTCGCCGGGGACCAGTTCGAGAACGAGGGCAATGGTGTCGTCCGACTCCTCGAGCCCGTAGATGGAGGCGATGTTGGGATGGTTGAGGGAGGCCACCACCTGAGCCTCGCGACGAAAACGCGCTACCCGCTCTTCATTCTGCGCGAACGCCGCGGGCAGGACCTTGACCGCCACGTCGCGGTTGAGCTTCTTGTCTCTCGCGCTGTAGACCTCGCCCATGCCACCCACGCCGATGGCGCCGGTGACCTCATAGGGTCCAAGTCGAGATCCAACCGCCAGAGTCATGAAGCGCGGAGTCTAGGCGAACGCGGATGGCACGGGACTTATTGCTGCCGCCTCACTCCCCGAGGCTCGCTTCCGAGAGGCCCCTGGCCCCGCCCTTGGCGATGATGCCTTTCAACTCTTAGATACACCTCGCCCCATCCCGCCCGCGCCGGTGATTTCGTAGTGGGATAGCGTCTTGCCGATCACAAATGGACGCCTATCGGGCGGCCTTCTTCACCTGGTAGCGCACGCGGGGCCAGACGCCAGCACTTCAGTCATAATCGGGACCAGCGACGGCTTCTCCGCGTTCCCGTAGTCGTATTCCCCATGTCGTACCGAAACGGCAAGAAAGCACACACCATGGCCAATACCCGCCCCGGCGACGGACAGACCGCACTGATCACGGGCGCATCGGGCGGCATCGGCGTCGACCTGGCCGAATGCTTCGCCCGGGACGGCTACGACGTCATCGTCACCGCGCGCTCGGAACCTGAGCTCAAGGCCGTCGCGGCGCGCCTTTCCGCGGAGTTCGGGGTGACCGCGACCCCCATCACCGGCGATCTGGGCACGCCCGGCGGCGGGCAGAAATTAGCCGATGCCATCAAGGCCGGGGGGCTGACCGTCGATGTGCTGGTCAACAACGCCGGCTACGGACACGCGGGCGCCCTGACCGCAAGCGACTTGCAGACTCAACTGGGGATGATCGATTTGAACGACCGTGCGCTGGTCGAACTGACCCATCTGTTCTGGGACGGCATGGTGGCGCGCAAGCGCGGAGGGGTTCTCAACGTCGCCTCCACCGCGGCCTTTCAGCCGGGTCCCTTGATGGCGGTGTACTACGCTTCGAAGGCCTTCGTCCTGTCGTTCTCGGAAGCCATGTGGGAGGAAGCGCGTGGCACTGGCCTGAGAGTGTCGTGCCTCTGCCCGGGCCCGACGGTCAGCGGATTCCGCGCCCGCGCGGGAACGGGCAAGACCAGACTGGCCACCGCCGCAACCGCGGTGCCGTCGAAACCGGTCGCGGAAGAAGGCTATCGAGCCTGGCGAGACAATCAGCGGGTGGTGGTGACCGGCGCCCGGAACAAGGTGATGTCTGTGCTGGCGCGTACCCTGCCCCGCACCACCGTGTTGCGCATGGTGCGCAACATCCAAAGCCCCCATTAGAGTCCTTCGCTCGCCCTCGATCGGTTCGGCTATCGACGATCGCCAGACCCCGCGCCCGCCGCGCGGGACGCCGCCATCGAATGGTCAGGACTCCTCGAACGCTCTGGTAGGCTGACGCCATGCTGCTCACACGACGCTCGTTGCTCGCCCTGACCGGCCCCGGACTCGTCGCCACCGCCGTCGCCGCCGAGGCTCAACCGGCCAAACGGCCGGAGGTGCCAAACGGCCGACGCTACCGGCATTACGACGTCTTCACTGATCGGCCGCTGACCGGTAATCAGCTGGCCGTGTTCCCGGAGACCGCGGGACTCACCGCCGACCAGATGCAGGCGATGACGCGCGAGACGCGGTTTTCGGAATGCACCTTCGTCCAGCCGCCCGAAGTCGCCGGCACCGACGTCCGGCTGCGCATCTTCGGGCCCGCCAACGAGATGATGTTTGCCGGCCATCCGGTGATCGGCTCCGCGTTCGCACTGGCCGACGAGGGTGTCATCGCCGCGGGGCGCCGCGAGTTCACGTTCGGACTGGGCATTGGCCCGACCCTGATCGAACTCGAGTGGCAGGGCGACCGCCTGCAGTTCGCCTGGATGACGCAGCAGCGGCCCGTGTACGGTCCGGTGCTCGATGCGCCTGGACCGCTGGCGGGAGCCCTGGGGCTCGAGCCCAGAGCACTTCGGCCCGGCTCGCCGGTCCAGCAGGTGTCGTGCGGGTCGGCCTTCTTCTTCGTGCCGCTCGTGTCGAGGGCCGAGGTCGACAAGGCCGTGGTGGACGCCCGGGCCCTGGAGGCCGCGTTTCGGAACGCCGGCCTCACCCCCGCGCGCGGCGTGTTCATCTTCTCGCTCGAACCCGGGCCCGACGGTGCTAGCTGTTACAGCCGCATGCTCGGCGCGACCAGCGAGGACGCGGCGACCGGCTCGGCCAGCGGACCGCTCGGCTGCTACCTGGTCCGGCACGGCCTGGTGCCCCCCAGCAAGGCGTCGGCGATCGTGAGCGCGCAGGGTGTGAAGATGGGCCGACCGAGCCGCATCCACATCAAGATCGATCTGAGCGGCGACGAAATCACGCGCGTGCGGGTCGGGGGGACGAGCGTCCTTGTGGGCGAAGGACGGCTGCGGGCGTTCTAGCCAGGGCCTGCGGTCCCTCTGTCGTCGACTGGCTGCTCAGGAAGGTCTTTCCGTCGGCCGAGCTGTCGTGAAGCCGCAGGAGCGAAAACAACCCGTCCCGGCCAGGGCCGCTGGCAGCACCTTGATGGCCACGTCGCGATTGAGCGTGGCATCGCGTCCGCGATAGACCTCACCCATCCCGCCGGCGCCTATGCGTCCGATACTTCGTAGGTTCCGAGCCGCGTGCCTGAGGGGAGGGTCATGAAACTCCCTTCTTTATTGGGTTCGGGCCCTCCGCAAACGGATTCATGGCGCGCACCCTTCCATAGAGCTGGCCATGATTCAGGTCTTCGGTTTAGAGCGTGTCCGCTTCGAGAACCTCAGCGGCCGCGACAATCGCCCCGTCCCAGTAGGAGATCCCGTGCTTCAGCGACAACTCCACCGCGGAGACGATGAGGGGGTAGTCGGTCGGAACGGTTGGGAAGACGCGGTACGCTTCCATCAGGGCGACCGCCGCTTCCGGGGCCAGGGGTTTGCGGAACTTCCGCGTGACCGTGACGTAGAACTCCTGCAGGACCTGGGCGGAGAGGCCGAAGTCGGACTCCTGAATCAGCGTGAGCGCCTGGGTCCTCTTGGCCCGGTCGGCCGGGGACGAAGAAGCCGCGTACACCAAAACGTTGGTGTCGAAGAAGCACTCAACGCGCATGAAGGTCGTCGCGCGTCCACGTGGAAGTTCCCCCCCCCGCCCGAGAGCTGCGGCTGAGTTTCACAATGCGCTGGCGCGCCGCGTGCGCCCGCGATTCGCGCGCCGTGAGCTGGTCGAGGAACTCGCGGATGAGCGCATTGACCGAGGTCGATCGCTCCGCGGCGATGCGTCGGGCGTCGCGAAGAGTGGCTTCATCCAGGGAGAGGGTGACGTTTTTCATGCGCACATAATGTGTGTGGCTGTGGGGGACCGCAACCGGATCGCCTGCGCGGGCGTGAAGATGATGTCGCCGTGGGCGCCGCAGGAGCCGCCCCGGCCGGCCGAGCCGTTGGCGATGATTTCGGGCGCCCCGCCTTCCACCGGAGCCTTCTTCACCTTCCCCCGGCGAAGAAGCCGAGCCATTTCGAGCAGTCTAGGTTTCAAGACCGCGTCTGCACCGGATCGTGCGGCTCGGCCGGTGAATCGTCGAAGCGCCAGACCGGGGTCTGTCCCGGCCCGGCGACCCCCTCGCTCGCGAGCGCGGCCAGCAGAGCCTGAAGCCGGACACGCTCGGCCGCGAGGTCGAAGCCGAGGTACCGCGGAGGATAGGGCTCGAAGCGAGCGAGGGCCCGCGTGAAGGTCTTGAGCGCGCCCGCGCGGTTTCCCCGGCCGAGGTGGTGGAATCCGACACTCACCTGGATCAATCCCTGGAAGAAATCGCGAGAGGGTCCCCGGAGGCCCGACCACACCGCCTCAAGAGTCTCGTGGCCCTCGAAGTAGAGGCCGCGGTTGAACTGCGCCACGCCCCTGGCCAGAGCGAGCCTCTGCTCGCTCGTCAGTTCCGGCTCGGCGGGGACCTGCATCATTCGACGATACGCCGGGTTTCCATGTTCGTCCCGACCTAAGATGCGCGCACGATGCTCAACTGGATCTGGGCCGGTTTCTTCTTCGTTGCTTTTCTGGGCGGGCTGTTCCGCTGGCTGGTGCTCGGGGAGCCGGGGGTGTGGGCGGCCATGGTGGGATCCAGCTTCGACATGGCGAAGACCGGCTTCGAGATCTCGATCGGGCTCACCGGCGTCATGTGCCTCTGGCTCGGCATCATGCGGATCGGCGAGAAGGGCGGAGCGGTGGCGCTGGTGGCGCGCCTCTTCGATCCGCTCCTCCGCCGGTTGTTCCCCAGCGTGCCGCCCGCTCATCCGGCCGGAGCCTCGATCGTGATGAACCTGTCCGCCAACGTGCTGGGCCTCGACAACGCCGCGACTCCGCTCGGCCTCAAGGCCATGAAGGAACTGCAGCAGATCAACCCTCAGCCCGATACCGCGAGCGACGATCAGATCATGTTTCTCGTGATCAACGCCTCGGCGGTCACCGTCATTCCCACCGCCATCATGACCTACCGCGCGCAGATGGGCGCCGCCGACCCGACCGACGTGTTCCTGCCCCTGCTGATCGCGACCTTCTGCTCCACGATGACGGGCATCCTGGTTACCGCGAGGGTGCAGGGACTGCGGATTCTCAACCCGGTAACCCTCGGTTACCTCGGCAGCGCGACGCTGGGCATCGGGCTTATGGCCGCGTACTTCGGCCGTCTCGACAAGGCGACGCTCGAGCGCCAGACCTCGCTCTTCGCGAACCTGTTCATCTTCTCGCTGATCGTGGGCTTCGTGGGGCTCGCGGTGAGGAAGGGTGTCGCGGTCTACGAGACGTTCATCGAGGGCGCCAAAGAAGGCTTCACCGTGGCGATCGGCATCATCCCGCACCTGGTGGGGATGCTGGTCGCGGTGGGCGTCTTGCGGGCGAGCGGGGTTCTCGATCAGGCGCTCGACGCGGTGCGTCTGGTGGTCGGAGGAATCGGCCTCGACGGGCGCTGGGTCGACGCGCTTCCGGTGGCCCTGGTGCGGCCGCTTTCCGGTAGCGGCGCGCGTGGCCTGGTGATCGAGACCATGAAGACGCTCGGCCCCGACTCATTCGCGGGCCGGCTCGCCTGCATCATCCAGGGCAGCACCGAGACCACCTTCTACGTGCTCGCGGTGTACTTCGGTTCGGTGGGCATCAAGAACACTCGCCACGCCATCGCCTGCGGCCTCACCGCCGAGTTCGCGGGCTTCCTGGGCGCGGTCGGGGTCAGCTACCTGTTTTTTGGTTAGGAGAAGAGAGCACATGGAGCACACCTCACGTCGCGGGTTTGTTGGGACCCTGGGCGCCACCGCCGGACTCGGGTGCCTGCCGTATACGTCGGCGCTCGCCAGCGCGGCGGCCGAACCCGAACGCATCGTTCACACCTCCGGCGATGGCATCGGCATCACGCCCCGCGAGTACGCGGCGCTGCTGAACCGGTTGTGCCAGGACAAGGACGTCGCCGAAGACAACTATCTGCTCGGTGGGGAAGTCGAGGCCTTCGAGCAGCACTGGGCGAGGCTCCTCGGAAAAGAGACCGCGGTCTTCATGCCTTCGGGGACGCTCGCGAATCAGCTGGGGTTGCGCGCGCTGGCGGGATCAAAGAGGCGGGTGATCGTGCCGGAGGTGAGTCACATCTACAACGACACTGGCGACGCGTGTCAGACGTTGTCCGCCCTGACCTTGATGCCGCTCGGCCCCGGTCGCGCGACCTTCACCCGGGCGGAGGTTGAAGCGGTCCTGACCCGCACCGCGGGCGGACGCGTAGCCACCGACGTCGGCGCCATCGTCGTCGAGAGTCCCATCAGGCGGCTCTCCGGCCAGATGTTCGATTGGGACGAGGCGAAGCGTATTTCGGAACTCGCCCGCGACAAGGGCATCGGCATGCACCTTGACGGCGCCCGCCTCTTCATTGCCTCGGCGTACACCGGCATCTCGCCGGCCGAGTACGCGGCGCACTTCGATACGGTCTACGTCTCGTTGTGGAAGTACTTCAATTGCGGCATCGGCGCGATCCTGGCCGGACCCAGGCGCGTCCTCGACGGGATGTTCCACGTGCGCCGCATGTTCGGGGGCAACCTCGCGGTGGGCTGGAATGCGGCGCTGGTGGCGCGACACTACATGGAGGGCTTCGAGGCACGCCTCAAGAGCGCGGTCCAGGTCTCCGAAACCTTCTACGCGGCCATTGCGAAGCACCCGCGCATCGCCATCGAGCGCATCCCGAACGGCACCAACCTGACCCGCGTCACCTTCAAGGACGTGAACGCCGCGGACGTCGCGAAGCGATTGGCAGACCGCGGCATCAGCATGTCCGCGCCGCCGGGATCGGCCACGATCACGTTCGGGGTGAACGAGACGTGGAACCGGCTGAAGACGGCGGACCTGATTCGCGCGTTCGACCAGGCGCTTGCTTGACGCCACAGACGACGAGTTCCCGCCTCAGAGAAGAGAGAAGGAGACGGCGCCCTTGAGGGCACGGTCGAAGGTCGCCGTGTCCTCGCACCCGGCCCGACGATTCCTGCGGCCGATCAAGTAGTCGGCGAAGTCGCCGCCGCCCTGTCGGTAGTCTTCGACGGCCCGCCTGAGCACTTCACGGTCTTCGAAAGAGAACAGCGCGGTGCTGATGATCCTCTCCAGGGCCGAAACGACCGCGGGCTTGTCCGTCCGATACGCGCCGCGCAGGACCCACACCAGTTCGCACAGGACGACATCGTCGACATGGAGGCGCTCGCCCTCCGCGAGCGCCTCCGCAACCAGAGCGTCCACCGCCCGAGCCTGGCCCGCGTTGTCCTGGGTCAGATAGCGGACGAGCACGTTGGTGTCGAGGCCTCTCATCGGTTCCTCGCGTGCTCTTTCAGGATCGCCCCATTCATCTGCTCGATGCTGAGGGCAGGCTTCCGGGCGCGACCGGTCCGAAGGAGTCCCTTCAGTTCCTTGACGTCGCTGGTCGCCGCCCGAACCACGATCTCTCCCCGATCGTTGATGATGAAGTCGACCAGATCGCCGGCGCCGATGCGAAGCCGGTCGCGGATCGGTTTCGGGACGGTCATCTGGCCCTTGCTGGTCATGGTGGCGCTATGCATAATCCTTACCTCGGGTAAGGATTATACCGCGTCCCTTACCGCGTCACTCCCGGCAATCCTTCGATGAGCCTGATGTTCGAACGGTTGCGAAACGACGAGACCAGGATCTGCCGGCCATCGGGCGAGATCCCGAACGACTCCGGCATGTCATCGAACGTGCCCGCTACCAGCAGGCGGCGGCTCGCGCGGGTGTCGCGGCCCGGGACGATCTCCTGCGCCACCAGGCGGGCCGCTCGCTTGTCGATATCGTAGTCGACCCAGGCGAGCGTTGATGATCCGCCGATCCATCGCGTCCGACCGATGGTCAACCCGCTCAACCCGCCGCCGGCGCCGATCGACGGCAGGTCCAGGTTGGCGACTTCGGCGCCGTCTTTCAGGGTGGCCACACGGAGACGGCGGGCCGCGCTGTCGGCGAAGGAGACCCAGGCGCTGTCGGGCGAGACCTCGGGGTTGTTCACCGCTCCCTTGACGAGGATGGTGGCTGAAGATCCGTCCGGGTGGATCTTCCAGATCCCGTTGTGGGCGGGGTTCGCCGACGCGTAGACGATCCACCGACCGTCCGGGGTCATGGTGGGATTCTCGGCGTCGACGCCATCGGCCGTCACCTGGCGGGCGCCGCTGCCGTCACTCGCGGCGATCCAGATTTCAAAGTTGCCCGAGCGCTTCGAGCTCCAGAGAATCTGCGTGCCATCGGGGGTGTAGCCGGGATCCCAGTCGTCGGCCTTGTCGGTGGTCAGGCGCCGCAACCCGCCGCTCGCGAGGTCGAGTTCCCAGATATCGGTGTTCCCTTCCCGGTCCGAGCTGAACGCGACGCGCTTGCCGTCCGGCGAGAATACCGGTTGCCGATCGACGGTCTCGCCGCGGGTCAGAGGCAGCGGCGCGGCGCTCGAGCCCGGCGTGATGGGAGAGAGAAACAGGTTCTGGGTCGGCGACAGCGCATCGAGAACAATCCGGCCTGGCCCGGCGACACAGAGGGCAAGCGACGCCTCCTGAAGGGATATGAGAGTGGCGGATCCCCCGCCTGTCTCGATTCGGCGCAATTTGCCCTCTCCGCCGCGGCCGGACTGGCTCGCCGTCTCGCTGACCAGCAACGCCTTCGGGCCGGTCCACGCCCAGGCGCCCACCACCGAGTCCGGCCCGGGTTCGTACAACGTCCGGCGGGCCCCGTTGCCGGCGTCGAAATCGACGATGGTCTGGCGGGCCACCGCGTTCGTGGTCAAGGTGGTCAGCGCACCGATGGTTCCGCCGTCGGGCCTCCACTGAAGGTTGCCCAGTGCGAACTCCTTCACCCGGGCCAGCTCTCGTTCGTCGCCCCCGTCCGGGCCGAGCGTGACCAGAGTATTTGACACTCCCCCCGGGACCGAGGCGCGGGTCAGAGCCACGCGCTTTCCGTCGGGGGACCAGGCCGTGGAGGAGGCGACGCCGTCGGTGACCCGGCGCGCGGTGCCGCCCACCGCCGCCACCTGGAACAGGCTGAAGGGTGGGGCGGCGCCGCGGAGGAACAGCAGGGTGCTGCCATCGGGGGAGAAGTGAGGATCCGCATCCGAGGGGCCGGCGGTCAGCGCCACCTCCTCGCCGGTGGCCATCTGTTTCAGCCAGATTCTCGAATGGCCGTCGCGGTTGGAGGCGAAGGCGACCATGCGTCCGTCGGACGATGCGGTGGGCTGCGAGTCGGTTCCGCTGTAGGTCAGAGAAACGAGCCTCGGCGGCTCCGTGGGAGGGCGAGACAGGAGCGTGCGGTCGAGACCTCCGACCACTATCGCGCCGACCGCGAATCCGACCGCCCAGGGCACGGCGCGTTTCCCGAGTGACGTCTTTGGCGGGGCCATCGCGGGAGTCGCGTCCAGGTCCACGCGCGCGTCGTCTTTCTCCGAGAGGGCCAGCCGCGCGTCCCCGATGTCGCGCTGGCGACTATTAGGGTCGCGGGTCAGGCAGCGTTTAAGCAACTGAACCACCGCCCGTGGCACGTCGTTTGGAAGCCGGCCCCACGGGACCTCCTCCTTCAGCACCGAAGCGAGAGTGTCGCTCACCGTTTCTCCCGCGAACAGACGCGTGCCGCTGAGCATCTCGAAGAGCACGACCCCGAAGGACCAGATGTCGGCGCGCTTGTCGACCGGTTTGCCACGGGCCTGTTCCGGGCTCATGTACGCGGCGGTGCCCATGATCATGCCCGCCTCGGTCGCCTGGCGCGACATGGTGGGCGAGTGAGAGAGCTGCGAGTTCTTCGCCGATCCGGCGTCGCCTTCAAGGGCCTTGGCGAGGCCGAAATCGAGGACCTTCACCTTGCCGTCCGGCGTGACCTTGACGTTCGCGGGCTTGAGGTCGCGATGGATGATGCCGTGCTCATGCGCTTCCTCGAGGCCTTCGGCGATGTGCTTCGCGATGGCGATGGCTTCATCCACGGGAATGGCGCCGCGTTTCAGTCGCTCCGACAGATCCTCGCCTTCGACCAGCTCCATGGCAAGGAAGTGAGCGGTCGATCCGTCGGGGAGCGTCGAGCTCTCGAATCCGTAGACGTGAGCTATGTTGGAATGATTCAAAGAAGCGAGCAGCTTGGCCTCGCGTTCGAAACGGGCGAGGCGCTCGCGGTCCTGCGCCAGTTCGGATGGCAGGACCTTGATGGCCACGTCGCGGTCGAGTTTCGTGTCTCGCGCGCGGAACACCTCGCCCATGCCGCCCGCGCCGATGGCGGCGGTGATTTCATAGGTTCCGAGGCGTGTGCCGGCGGCGAGTGTCATGAATTCATACAGTCTAGCCTCGTGACTTCCGAATCCGCCCGACTCGGAGGGCTACCAGGCCGTGGCCGGCGTTGTAGCTATGGCGCCCGCTCGGCGAGGATTCTGCGCCACAGCGTGATCGCGTCTTTCGGGAGCACCGACAGTCGGCTCTCGACCATCGCCGGAACGTCGGCCGCGGCGCCCAGACCGAGGACCTGATGCACATCCCAGGCGTCCTGAGGACCGCCGGCATACAGCTTCAGGAGGACGAGGTCCGGAAGGCCCACTACCTTCGCTTCCAAGGCGGCCATCGCCACCGCCCGCTCCACGCACTCCTGCTGCCACGCGTGCCGTCCCACCACGATGTCGACGTCCATCTCCCCCGGGCGGCTGAACCGAACGACGCCTTTGAGTGGGTCGTCTCCATCCCCGCGCCTGATGTCGATCTCGCAGTGCCCCGAAAGCGGCGCCCACGTAGAGGGGGTCAGGCAGCGCGGATCGTTGGTGAGCAGGTCCACGTCGGCGGTGGATCGCGACACCCCATGGGCGGAAAGGGCGGCCGCGCCGATGATCGCGTGGGGGATGGACTCACGACTCAGGGCCGTGAGCACGTCTTTCAGCAGGCTCAAGGGTGAAGAGTCAGGCCAGAAGGGCGTCGTGACAGGCCGAGCGCCTTCGGCCGACCTGACGCTGACGCTGAAGGGACCGTTTCGCCAGCGCGATCGAGACGCCGTGCGCATCAGCGAACTGCTGGGCGGCGTTCTCTCCCAGAGTCAGGGACAGGCGGACCCGGTCCATGGCGGAAAGCTCCTGCTGGCGGCCCCGCTGCTCAACGCGGAGATCATCGGCCACACTCTTCACGCACCGAGTATAGCGGGCCCCTTCGCTGCCCCCCCCCTATACTTTGCCGATGACCCCACGAATCCGCCGGTTGAAGATGTTCCTCACCCTGTCCGCTTCCCTGGCGGTGCTCATGCTCGCGGCCCCCGCCGCTCTTCCCGCCTCGGCCCAGCCGCAGGACGCCAAGCCGAAAGCCGACGCATCGCCCGCGCCGGAGGCCAAGGCGACGCCGGAGGCGAGGGTCTGGACCACCAAACACGAGATCAAGATCGGCGGGGGGGTGCTTGCCTACACCGCCACTGCCGGCACCATGCTCATCAAGAACGACAAAGACGAGCCGATCGCGCTCTTCGGCTTCACTGCCTACGTGAAGGACGGAGGCGACCCGCGCACCCGCCCGATCATGTTCGCCTACAACGGCGGTCCGGGTTCGGCTTCCGCCTGGCTGCACATGGGCATCCTCGGTCCGAAGCGCACGGTGCTGAAGGACCTGGAGGCCAACACCAGCGGACCGTTCCGGACGGTCGACAACGAATTCACGATCATCGATCGCACCGACCTCGTGATGATCGATCCGGTGGGCACCGGCCTCTCTCGCCCCATCGGCAAGGGGGAGGGAAAGGATTTCTGGGGGGTGGACCAGGACATCAAGTCGGTGTCCGACTTCATCGTCCGTTACCTCACCCAGTACGGACGCTGGGCCGCGCCGAAATTCATTCTCGGCGAAAGTTACGGAGGCATGCGCACCGCCGGGGTTTCCCATGAACTGCTCGCCAAACACAGCGTCGCGTTGAACGGAGTGGTCCTGGTTTCACCCTACCTCGACTTCGGGAGCGGCTCCGCCGGGCTGAGTCTCAGCGACGGCGATGTCAACTTTCTGCCCACGTACGCGGCCACCGCCTGGTTTCACCATGCGCTTGCGAATCGGCCCGCCGAGTTACAGCCCTTCCTGCGCGAGGTCGAGGCCTTCGCTCAGGACGTGTACGCGCCCGTCCTCTTCAAGGGTGGGAGAGCCACGGCGGCGGAGCGGCAGACGGTTCTCTCTGGCCTCAATCGCTACACGGGCTTGAGCACGGACTACTGGGACAAGGCAAACCTGCGCATCGACGAAGGCCATTTTCTCCAGGAACTGATGCGCAACAAGGGTGTGGTGGTGGGGCGAGTGGACACGCGTTACACCGGCGGGACGCTTAACCCCCTGTCGGAGGCGATGCCCTACGACCCCTACGGGAGTGCGATTGCGCCCGCGATCGTGGCCACGTTCAACGACTACTACCGACAGGAACTCAAGGTGGAGTCCGATCGCCCGTATCTGCTCTCGGGTGGGGTTACGGAGTGGGACGACCGTCACGCCCAGCCCGGGATCGGACGGTTGCCTTTCGCCAACACGGTGGTGGACCTCGCCCAGGCCATGACCCTGAATCCCAGGATGAAGGTGTTAGTGCAGACCGGGTACTTCGACCTGGCGTGCCCCTATCGCACCGTGGAGTACGCCATCGATCATCTTGCGGTGGCGCCTTCGGTGCGGAGCAACGTCACCATCGCGTACTACGACGCCGGTCACATGATGTACGTGCACCCGCCGTCGATGCAGAAGTTCAAGAGCGACGTGGCGGCCTTTGTGGACGCGAACGCGCGCTGAGCAGGAGGGGTGGACGGCGGCGCAGACGCCCCCGAGGATTCGTGGTTTACTGACGCGTGGCCACCGGCGCAACCGTCTATACCTTCGAAATCGATCTGGCCGACGCCGATCGCCAGGTCTACGAGTCGCTTGCGCTCCGGGTCGCCCGGCACCCGTCGGAATCCGAGGAGTATCTGGTGACCCGGGTGCTGGCCTACGCGCTCGAGTTCGAGAGTGGCATCGCCTTTTCGACCGGCGGTCTTTCCGACCCGGACGAGCCGGCGATGAGCGTCCGCGACCTCACCGGAGCCCTTCGCTCATGGATCGAAGTCGGCAGCCCGGACGCGGTCCGCCTGCACAAGGCATCGAAGGCGGCGCCGCGCGTGGTCATCTACACGCACAAGGGCGCTGAGCGCCTGGCCAGTCGGCTGTCCGGCGAGCGCATCCATCGCGCCGCCGCCCTCGAGCTTTATGCCATCGATCCAGCCCTCATCGCCGCACTGGCGTTGCGGCTCGATCGGCGGATGGCCTTTGCGCTCTCCGTTTCCGAACGCGAGTTGTTCGTCTCGATCGGGGCCGACACTCTCACCGGCCGCGTGACCCGCTGGCCGATTGTCTAGCGGTCCGAGTTCATCGCGAGCCGGTCCACGGGCTTCGTGCCCCGAGGGCAGGCTTCGCGCTGCCCCGAGGGCAGGCTTCGCGCTGCCCCGAGGGCAGGCTTCGCGCTGCCCCGAGGGCAGGCTTCGCGCTGCCCCGAGGGCAGGCT
>JANLSZ010000260.1:0-1877 GCA_031362685.1 Vicinamibacteria bacterium
ATTCACTCTGTTCACGTCGTCTTTTCGCGAACGGTGGTCGACGCGTCCGTCCGGACCGAATGTCGACAGAGTCGAACGCCGTGTTCCCGTCCGCCTTCTGAACTTCACCTGGAACCGCCTCTCCTGGCCACCGATTGAGGCTCTATGTGGGCGCGAGTTCGACGTTGTGCATTCGCCCCATGCGCTGTTGACCCCGGCCCGCCACGCGCGTCGAATCATCACCATTCACGACCTCTTTTTTTTCAAGCACCCCGAGATGACCGAAGCCGAGATCAGGCGCGACTATGCCCCGCTCGTGCAGGCCCACGCAGCGAAGGCGGATGGAGTCATCTGCCCGTCGGAGCACACCGCCCGCGAGGTCGAGCATCTGCTGCGCATCCCCCGCGAAAAGATCTGCGTGACTCCGGAAGGGGTCGATCCCGAATTCCGCCGGGCCCCCACGCCCGGCGATGTCGAGGTCCTGCTTCAGCGCCTGGGCGTGCCGCGCGGCGGCATCCTCTACGTGGGCAGCGAAGAGAAGCGGAAGAACCTCGGTGTGCTGGTGGCGGCCTACCGGACCCTCGCGGAGCGGATGCAGGATCCGCCCCCCCTCGTCATGGTGGGTCCCGGAGACTCGTTCGAGAGTGGCCACCCGGGATCGGGGCCGAGAGTGGTGTCCACGGGGTACCTCGAAACCCGGCAGATCAGGGGTTTGATGTCCGCCTCGAAATGCCTGGTGCTGGTGAGCCTCGAAGAAGGCTTCGGCCTGCCCGTGGCCGAGGCCATGACTGCGGGGCTGCCGGTGGTGTGTTCGCAGGGCTCGTCGCTGGGGGAGATTGCCGGGAGCGCGGCCGAACTGGTCGACGACCCGCTCGACCAGGAAGCGATCGTGCAGGGACTCTCTCGCGTGATCGAGGATCCGGAGAGAGCGAATGAGCTTCGTGCCTTGGGCCTGGAGCGAAGCCGGTTGTTCGACTGGGATCGAACCGCCCAGATGACCCTGGCCTTCTACCGCAAGGTGCTGGGCTCGTGAGCGGGACCGAGCGAACCGGGCCGGGCCGGCCGTTGCGGATTGGCATCGACGGCCGCGAACTCGAAGGGCGGCCGACCGGAGTGGGCCGATACCTGAAAAGCCTGCTCCGACGTTTCGCGGAGAACGACCGGCACCAGTTCACGGTCTATGCGACCTCGCCGGTCACGCTGCCCGCGAAGTCAAAGGGCATTGGGTTGCAGATTCTCTCGGGCGTCCCTCCGTTCTTCTGGGAGCAGCGAATCCTTCCCGAAGCACTTCGAGAGGATCGAATCGATGTTCTGTTGTCGCCCGCCTACTCGTGTCCGCTTCTGGCGTCGGTTCCTCGCGTTACCGCCATTCACGATCTGTCGTTCTTCGCTCGTCCGGAGGAGTTTGGTTTCGCGCACGGTCTCCGTCGCCGGCTCATGGCCCGTGGCTCTGCGCGAGTGTCGCGTTCCATCCTCGCATGTTCAGAGTTCACCAGGAGCGAAGTTCAGCGTCATCTCGGACCCTCGGCGGCGAGAAAGACCAACGTGGTGCTGCTGGGCCCGGATGACGACCTGCCTCCAGGCCCGAATCGCACCGCGGCTCGCTCGGCTTTGGGGCTCACCGATGACGCGGCCTACATCATCACCGTGGGCACGGTGCTCCGGCGTCGCAATGTCAGCACCCTGGTGCGCGCCGTGGCGCGAGTTCGCGCGACGCGACCCCGCCTGCGTCTCGGCGTCATTGGCGAGAATCGGTCCCACCCCTTCGAGGATCTGGCCGCGCTGTCGAAGAACCTCGGTTGTGAGCAGGAGGTTCACATGTCCGGGTTCGTTACCGATGAAGAGGTCGCACGGCACTACGCGGCCGCGGATGTGGCGGTGTTTCTCTCCGAGTACGA
>JANLSZ010000285.1:0-3258 GCA_031362685.1 Vicinamibacteria bacterium
GCGGTTTCATGCCCTGAACCGTAGGGGCGGCCCGTGGGCCGCCCGCCACATCTCACCGTCGTTTGCGCATCTCAGTGCCGTCGAGGAGGACCGCTGCGACCTCGACCGCCACCGCCGGGCCTTGGGCCTCGTCCGCCTGAGTACGAGCGCGAGCGGGCGCCCTTGTCCGCAGCCTCGGCCACCGCCTCGGCCGCCAGCACGGCGGCCTCTTCCGGATCCACTTCGAGAGGGATGACAACCTTGCGCTTCTCGTCACGCCATACCTCGAGAAGCGAGGCCACGAGGTGCCGGCGGTCGTCGCGCGCCAGCAGCACATCGGCGAGGGCGACCGCGTCGGGCGAGCCCTCGCGTTCCTTGAGAATCAAGTCCAGAACGCGCTCGGCGGTACGCCTCGTCACGTCATCGGACGAGGGAGGGCGGAGTTCCTTCACCTCGATGTGGAACCGCTTCACCAGGCGGTTGTAGTTCATGATGTCGTGGGCGGAAAGCAGACTGATCGCCCGCCCGGATTTCCCGATGCGGCCGGTGCGGCCGGCGCGGTGTATGTACTGCTCGGGCGAGTCCGGAGTCGAGAAGATGAAGACGTGGGAGACATCATCCACGTCGATGCCGCGCGAGGCCACATCGGTGGTGGCGAGAACCTTGACCTTGCCGTCGCGATACGCCTTCAGAACGCGTTCTCGCTTGCTCTGGGTCAGGTCCGACGACAGCATCTCGGAGGGCAGACCCCGCTTGTGCAGGAACTCGTGGACCTGCCGGGTCTCCTCGCGGGTGTTGCAGAACACCATGGCCGAGGTGGGCTCTTCCCAGAGCAGGAGGTCATAGAGGGTCTGCTCTTTCCGCATCCGCGGGACGATGCAGTAGACGTGATCGACGTCGGTGACGTAGACCTTGTCTTCGGAAAGCAGGAGCCACACCGGCTCTTTCAGGAAGTTGTAGATGAGGTGCTTGATCGAGGCGGGGATGGTGGCGGAGAAGAGAAGGGTCTGGCGCTCTTCCGGCACGAAGGCCACGATCTTCTGCATCTCCTCGGCAAAACCCATGTCGAGCATGCGGTCGGCTTCGTCAAGGATGAATATCTTGAGATTCTGGAGGTTGAGAGTGCCGCGCCGCAGGTGGTCGAGCACGCGGCCGGGCGTTCCCGCGATGAGTTGGACTCCCCCTTCGAGCAGGTCGGTCTGGCGTTCCATCGAATCGCCACCGTAGATGGCGGCGACCCGCACGCCGCGACCCTTGCCGATGGCGCCCATTTCCTCGGCGACTTGAACCGCCAATTCACGAGTGGGGGCCAGAACCACGCCCTGAACTCCCTTGACGTTCAGATCGACGCGCTCGACCAGGGGAATACCAAACGCCGCGGTCTTCCCCGTGCCGGTGCGGGACTGAACCACGAGATCCTGGCCCTTGAGGGCCGGTGGAATCGTCTCCGTCTGGCACGGGGTCGGGTGATCGTAGCCCATCTGGATGAGGGCCTCGAGGGTGGATTCGGAGAGCCCGAGGCTGCGGAAAGTGTGGGGAGCAAGCGTCATTGGACGGTGATTATCGCCCGCTTCAAGGGTTTGTGGGGCCAGCGGCGCCGGCCGGGGCTCCTCGACGGTCAGGCGAGCCGGGGTGTGAAGGCGTCGCAGACCCGCACCGGCTGCGGCGGATAAAGCCTAAGGATCGGGCACTGGATAAAGACCGATCCCTTGTCCGTGGCGATGTAGCGAGGCGGAGCCGCGCACTGGTGGCAGAGGCTCGAGGGGAAGGGCGGGTTCCTCGGCGCCGTTCCCTCCGCTTCCTCGTTCACGCCCCCGAGCCTATGACACCGCACCTGTGCCACCCAGGCCCGCCCGCCTCTCGCGAGCCGGTTCGGAGAGAATCAGTCGCGCCCTCCGGGGTTTGAACAAATCGGTTCGGTTATCGTTTCTTTACTTCAGAAGGGGTAGGCGCGCCCCCGAGGAACACCCATGCCAGTCTCGATCATCACGACCAGGAGAAAAGCCCAATGAGCCCGATGCACGTCGTCGACTACAAGATCTACGGTGGGGACATGCAGTTCGTCGAGATCGAACTCGACCCCGGCGAGGCCACGGTGGCGGAGGCCGGGGGCATGATGTACATGGAAGACGGCATCGAGATGGAGACGATCTTTGGCGACGGGTCCAATTCGGGAACCGGCGGTTTCATGGGCGCGCTGATGGGCGCGGGCAAGCGTCTGCTCACCGGCGAATCGCTCTTCATGACCGTGTTCGTCAACAAGGGCTCCGGGAAGAAGAAGGTCGCGTTCGGCGCGCCGTATCCGGGTTCGATTGTTCCCGTGAACCTCTCGCAGGTGGGCGGCGAACTGATCGCGCAGAAGGACTCGTTCCTGTGCGCAGCCAAGGGCGTCGCGGTCGGCATCGCCTTCCAGAAGAGACTCGGCGCGGGCTTCTTTGGAGGAGAGGGCTTCATCATGCAGCGCCTCCAGGGTGACGGCCTCTGCTTCGTTCACGCCGGCGGCACCCTCCACGAGCGAACCCTGTCCCCCGGGGAAAGCCTCCGCGTCGATACCGGATGCATCGTGGCATTTCAATCGAGCGTCGACTACGACATTCAGTATGTCGGCAAGATCAAGTCGGCGCTCTTCGGCGGCGAGGGGCTCTTCTTCGCCACCCTGAAGGGCCCGGGGAAAATCTGGCTCCAGTCCCTGCCCCTCTCGCGCATGGCCAACCGGATCGTCGGAGCCTCGAAGATCGCGGGCCGAGGCGGCCGCGAAGAAGGCTCCATCCTCGGCGCCGTCGGCGGTTTGCTCGGGGGAGACAACAACTGACGCGAAGCGAAAACGGAGCGTCATCGCGAGTCGCCTCCCGGGCTACGCCCGTGACGGTTGGAAGAAACCCACCGTCATTGCGAAGGAGCCGAAGTTCTGACATCGACTGAAGCAATCTCGAGGGAGATCGCTTCGGTCCACGTCAGAACGAGGGGTCCCTCGCGACGACGAATGGGGGTTTCTCGCTGAAGTCACGTCCAACGGACGTCCCGGGCTCGCAATGACGGTGGGTTTCTTCCAAGAGTCACGGAGCGCGCAGCCTGGCCTTGGGCCAGCGCGAAGCCTGCCCTCGGGGCACGTAGTCCGTGGACCGACTCGCAATGACGCGTTGTTGAGCGCTACGCGCCCGTGACGGTGATCTTGATCATCTGAATCGGGGTCGCCGGACGATCGCCCGCCTCGGTTTTCGTCGAGCCGATCTTGTTGACCACGTCCATGCCCGTGGTCACCCGGCCGAAGACGGGATG
>JANLSZ010000185.1:0-2560 GCA_031362685.1 Vicinamibacteria bacterium
GGATCGGCCGGCGGCGGCGGGCTCAGCACGCTTACCGGCGCGTCCCGTCTCGAACGCTCGACCCAGGCCTCGACCAACTGGCGGATCTCGACCGGGCCCGTGGCGATGCGGCTTGCGATGCGCCGGTTGCCATCCACGATAACCGCGACCGGTGTCGCCTCCGCCTGGTAGGCCTCGGCCACCTCGGCGCCACCCTGCAACAAGACGTTTTGTATGCCGAACTCCTCCGCCTTGGCCCGATTTTCGAACGCGGAGCGCCGGCTCACCAGGGCGATGGTCAGCGCCGTGCCGTGACGCTCCTGCCACTGCGCGGTTTCCGGAAGCAGCGCCGAGCAGGGACGGCAATTCGGATCCGTAAAGAGGAGCAATACGTTCCGATCCTCGACCACCAGATCCTGAAGAGTCACGCGTTTGCCGTCCAGGGAGGGCAGATCGAAACCGGGGGCAAGCGTGCCGGGCGGCCAGCCGATGGCGGTCGAGGCCGTCGCGTCCCCGGAAGGAGCCGGGGCCACCGTGGTTGGAGAAGCGATGGGCGCCCCCCGCCTCGCCCACAGGCCCAGGAGAATGGCGCCCTGAACCAGACCGATGAGGGCCAGGGCGGTGTCGGGTCCGGTGGCGGAAACAAGTGCAGCCATGTGCTCAACGATTCCTTTCTGCGTTCCGCTGGGCCCGCCGGCTACGACGATGGCCGCGAGCGCCACGAAGACGAGGTCCCGCGCGAGAGTCCAATTCGAAATGGCCTGACCGCTCGCTTCACCGAAACACGCGCAAGCAGGCTTTCGGCCCTGCCAGAGGTTCCAGGCAATGAGCGCCGTGAAGATGACGAAAAGCGCCAGCGCGGTAAGAGCGCCCAGGTACGCCGTCGGACCAAAGAAGAGAAGGCCCGCGACGAGGAGTTCCGTCGGCGCCAACCAGCGGCCCACCCACTTCGTGATTCCCGGCCACAGGCCGAAATCCCGAGCAACCGTGGCGACATCCATGGAACCCAGCTTCGACAGTCCCGAATAACCGAGAACCGCGATAACTATCAAGCGCGCAACAACGATCGGGATCATGCTTCTCTTTGGATGAAGGAGGCGCAACCCACTCGACGGGCGGCCGGATTATTGGGAAATCGAATCCAAACCTAGGGGGGGCAGCCGACCGGCGCGGGCAAAATCTGGATGCAAGAAACCGACATGTTGCAGATGAGGCACGGTGAGCAGCACGAGTTGGCCCCCATACACGCGGCCCCGAGCCCGGCCCCCCCGACAGCGCAGCACTTCCTTTGGCTGGATAACGAGCCTACCTGCTCGCAATTAAGGCCGCAACAGCAGTCTCCGGCTCCGGAGCCGGTGCAGTTTTGGCCGATCGAGGCGGCGGCCGCCGGAGTCGGAGCCAGTATGGAAACGACGAAGGGGAGAGCGGCTGCGCTTCCCAGGGATTTCAAGATCGCTCGCCGGGACATCCCGGTCTCGACTTCCCCTGAGGTGACGACCAGTCCCACCCGCTCCAACTCCGAAACCGCGAGGGCGGCCAGAGCCGTCCTTTCCGCGCCCGCGAACTCCCCCATCAAGGGCTCCAGATCGGACAGCCGCGCACCGTCCGCGCTTTTTCGAAAAACTGCGGCGGCGCGGGCGTCGAGAAGATGGGCCTTGTTCGACTTGCGGTCGAAGACCACCATCTCTTCTCCGAGGCTCTCGATGATCAGGCGCGGATCGTGAATCGCCTGAATCAGAGGATCTGTTTCGATCCGTTTGTCTCGCCCACGCATGATTCTGAATCTTATACCTCACACCGGGTGCGGAAGGGGCTTCCCCTTACGTGAGATAGCCTCTGGGCGAATGAGCGAGAGCAGGCGAGGATCGCGAGCCGACCGCATGGACGCCGCGGAAACGCTCCTTCTTGGGGCCGCGGGAGGTCTCGAGGCGGAACCGTCCCTGGCTGCGTGGCGGGCCTTCCGGGAAAGGGTGAAGGAGGGCGACGAGAACATAGCCGTGAGACGGCTTCTTCCTTTGGTATGCCGGAATCTGCTCAGGCTGGGCCACCCCAGGGATCCTTACCTCAGCCGAGCGTACGCTCAATCGTTAGGCGCCAACGCCCGCATGATGGACGATGCCGCTCGGGCTCTGCGGACGCTTCAGCAGGCTTCGATCAGGACCATGGTCCTCAAGGGCGCCGCCCTCCTGCTTGCCCACTACCGCGATCTGGGGGCGCGACCGATGGCGGACGTGGACATACTGGTTCCCTCGGACCGGGCGACCGAGGCCCTGGACGCCCTCGAGGCGGGCGGATGGCGTGGCGACCCCTCGCGCAGATGGCTTCAGGCGGAATCGCACGCGGCCAATCTGATGTCGCCCTCCGGCTTGAGTGTGGATCTGCATCGCCACGCGACTTACGAGGCGCGTTTCGCGGCGGCGGATGATCGGTTCTTCGAAGACTCCGTCCCCCTTGAAGTTTCCGGGGCCTTGACTTCGGCGATGAGCGCGGGCGATCAACTCCTTCACACTCTTGTCCATGGACAAAGGTGGAGCATCGCCCGCTCGCCCATCTGGGTGATCGACGCCGCCACCATCCTCCG
>JANLSZ010000384.1:0-9715 GCA_031362685.1 Vicinamibacteria bacterium
TTCTTGAACCTTCATGACCCGCTCCAGTTCGGTGCGCGGATACATCGCTTGGTCTTCCATCAGACCAGCGTCTCCCGACACCTTGTAAAGCGGCCAACTCACTTGCTCTCATGACCGGCCAGATCATGTGCTCGCTACAGGGCGTCGAGCCGGATCTTCCATTCGATCGCCGCGAACCCTAAGATCCGCACTCGGCTGGTCGAACACGTCGGGAGGACGTTATTGGAACTGACTTCCAGGTCGTTGGCGGCGGTGGCGTTTGTCGGAGGCCTTGTCCTGATGGGCGGCGGAATGACCCATCCGGAGGTCGCCGTCGCGCAGACGCGCAAGCCCATCATGGTCACGCGGATTTACACCGGTCCGGACGGCCTGGCCTATGCGGAGGAGATCGAGATGCCAAGAACGGCGGCCGGCTCCTACGAAATGCTCAGCGTCACGGGCGCGCAGTTCAGCTCGCGGCCGCCATCGAACGACGGGGATTGGCACACCGGGCCACGGCGGCAGTACGTGATCACCTTGAGAGGCCGCGCTGAACTCGAGCTATCCGGGGGCCAGAAGGTCGAAGCGGGGCCGGGACAGATCAACCTGATCGAGGACACCACCGGAAAGGGCCACATCACAAGGAATCTCGGCCCCGACGACCGTATCGTGATCACCATCGTTCTGGCCGATCAGACGCTGAAAGGCGGCCCGATCAAGTAACCGGCAGAACGAGGATATCCGACGGCCTACTCCAGGACCCTGATCACCACGCGCCGGTTCTGGGCCCGCCCGTCTCTGGTCTTGTTGTCAGCCACTGGCTTGGTCTCCCCGTAGGAAATGATCTCCATGCGGGAGAGGGCGATGTTGTGCTGGTCATGGAGGTAGGTCCGAACCGCCATGGCCCGCTCCTCACCCAGCTTTTGGTTGTGGACGGCCTCGCCCGTAGCGTCGGTGTGCCCCTCGATCTCGAAGAACACGCCTTTGTTCTCGGCCACGATCGGGGCGATGGCCTCGTCCACCATCTTCTTGGCATCGTTGCTGATCGTCGCCCGGTTCAAAGGGAAGGTCACCTTGTCGTTCGACAGAGTGACAGTGTAGAGGAGCTTGCCCTTGGCTGCCCTTTCGGCATCCTGCGCCTTGGTCAAGGCGGCGGCCGCCGAGCCTTTGGCCTCGACCGCCGAGCCCTTGGCTTCGGCGATGCCCGTCTTCGACTGCTGGTCGACCGAGTCGAGACGCGTCTCGCCGGCCTTCACCCGCTGTTGGGTCTTTTCGACCTCGCCCGACAGGTTATCCACTTTCTCGTTCACATCGCCTACGCCTTTCGACACGTACTTCTTCGTGGCGCAACCACCCGCGGACACGCTCAGGACGACTAACGACAACATGATTCGTTTCACGGAATACACTCCTAAACCAACTTGAATTGACTCACCGCTCATGATGAGGGGAAATAGCCGCTGCGGGTGCGGACCAAGACCCCTTTGCGCGTCGTACGCACCTCCACCCGGCGAAAGCGGGGGGGGCCTTCGGGGGGATCATACCCCAGCCGGTATTGGTACTTGAGTTCGAGGGCAATCAGATCGGCCGCCTTCTTGAGCCCGGCGAAGTCCGACACCACGAAGGCGGCACCTCCCGACAAGGAGGCATACCGCCCGAGGAGCGCGCTCCCCACGGCGGTGGTGGTCATCCCGTTTCGACCCAGGTAGACCTCGGAGCGAGGGTCGTCGATGGGAGAGACGACGCTCACCGCGTAGATCGGCACGTCGAGAGCCCGGGAGCGGGCGATCACCGCGCTCGGAGCCTCCTTGCTCGCGGTGTCGACGCCGTCGGTGATCACTACCACCGCCCGGCGCCCTTCGCCATGGCTCGCTAGATCTCGCGCTGCGTGGTCCAGGGCGTCGTGAAGGGCGGTCGACCCGAAAGGCTTGAGATTGGAGAACCCCTCCTCCACTTTGCGCTTGTCCTTCGTCCAGCTCACGATGCCCCAGTACTCCCTGTCGAAACCCGCGAGCGCCACCTGATCCTCGGGCGCGAGTGCTACCAGAACCTGGGTGGCCGCCATGCGCGCCGACGCGGTCTTGAGCTGGCCGTTCATGCTTCCCGACATGTCCACGAGGAACAGGATGCGCGCGGGGACCTCGGCGCCCAGGGCGAAGTGGACGATGGCCTGGGGCCGGCCCTCCTCGAGAATTCTCAGTTCCTCGCGCTTCAGGTTGGTGACCGGCCGGCCGTTTCCATCCACCGCGGTCGCCGAAAGCACCACGAGCTCGGAACGGACAGCGAACGTGGGGCCCTGGGCCCCCACCGGGGTGGCCAGGGTCACCAGCAGGGCAGCCGCACACCCAAAGCAAAGTTTCTGACCCATCTGGGCGTCAAGAGTAAAGCCTTTCCGGTCTGGCGCAAGGCTCCGTCGTGACCTGAATCACGCTCGAAGTGCGTTGGTCCGCCGGCATTCCTGGCGGGAGGATTCGAGTCGGCATCTTCCAGGGCCCCGGGCTTCTGCGTGCAGGACGCTAACGGCGCGGCCTCGGGCCTCGAATGCAGCGCGATTCGGTGGGGTCACGAGGGACTATGATCACGCGTCGAAAAGGGAGCCATCATGAAGCGCTGCTCGCGTGTGCCCGTACTTGCCCTCCTCGTTGGGTTGGCCTTGACCCTGGGGGTGAAGCGGCCGGTCGAAGCGCAGACCGGACCGCCGGGTTTCACGGTGGAGCAGGTGCTCGATTATCCGTTTCCCGAAAACCTCGTCGCCTCGCCCAAGGGCTCCACTATCGTGTGGACCTTCAGCGAGCGCGGCGTGCGGAACATCTATGCGGCAGACGGCCCTGACTTCAAGGCCCGTCGCCTCACCCCGTACCAGGACGACGACGGCCAGCAATTGACCGGCCTGACCTTCTCGGACGACGGTAAGACTCTCGTGTATGTGCGCGGCGGCGATCACGGCGCAAACTGGCCGGCCGAAGGGAACCTTATGCCGAACCCGGCGAGCAGCCCCGTGCAGCCGAAGATGCAGATCTGGGCGGTCCCGGTGAGCGGCGGCGCACCACGCCTGCTGGGCGAGGGTGATAACCCGGCGGTGGCTCCGCGCAACGGGCGGGTGGCCTTCGAGCGCGAGCGCCGCATCTGGATGGCCCCGCTCGACGGATCGAAGCCCGCAGAGATGGCGTTCTTTGCGAAGGGCACGAGCCAGGCCCCGGCCTGGTCGCCCGACGGCGAGACACTGGCGTTCGAATCGGTGCGGGACGACCACAGTTTCGTCGGGCTCTTCACGAGCCTTGATCAGCCCATCCGGTATCTCGCGCCATCGACGTCGCGCGACAGCCGGCCGACCTGGTCCCCCGACGGGAGGTCGATTGCGTTCGTGCGCCAGCCCGGAAGCGGGGGCGTGCCGCATTCGCCGCTCGTCCGGCAGCCTCTGCCGTGGGCGCTGTGGATCGGCAATCCGGCCACCGGGGCGGCGGGGCTGGTCTGGAAGAGCGGCCATCGACTCGTGGACTCGATCTCGCGAACCATGGGCGGCGTCAACCTGTCGTGGGCCAGCGGCAACCGTCTGGTGTTCATGTCGTATGAGGATGGCTGGCCGCACATGTATTCCGTGCCTGCTGTGGGCGGACCCGCCCTGCTCCTTACGCCGGGCCGCTTCATGGTCGAGTATGTGACCCTCTCGCCCGACCGCAGGTTCGTCGTCTACAACGCGAACACTGGGTCGGAGCCGAATGACATCGATCGGCGGCACCTGTTCAAGGTGCCGGTGGACGCGGCCACGCCGACGCCGCTCTCCAGCGGACGCGGCCTCGAGTGGGCGCCGGTGGTCACCGCCGACAACGCAACCGTTGCCTGCCTCGCCTCCGATGCTCAGCGCCCACCCTTGCCCTCCGTCCGGCCGATGGGCGGCGGAGCCGCTTCCACCATCGCGGCCGACCGGGTGCCCACGGGGTTCCCCGCGGCTCAGCTCGTCACCCCTCAAGCGGTGACGTATCGGTCGAGCGACGGTGTGGAGGTGCACGCGCAGTTATTCAAGACGGCCGCCGGCGCGGCGAAGCGGCCGGCGCTCGTCTACGTCCACGGCGGCCCGCCGCGGCAGATGCTGCTCGGCTGGCACTACATGGGCTACTACGCGAACGACTACGCGGCCAACCAGAGTCTGGCGAGCGGCGGCTTTATCGTGCTGTCGGTGAACTACCGTCTGGGAATCGGGTACGGGTTCGACTTCCACAACCCGGAAAACGCGGGCCAGCGCGGGGCCAGCGAGTACCTCGACGTCATCGCCGCCGGCCGGTACTTGCAGGCCCGCGACGATGTGGATGCCCGGCGGATCGGGATCTGGGGTGGATCGTATGGCGGGTACCTGACCGCGCTCGCCCTCGGGCGCAACTCCGATGTCTTCGCGGCCGGGGTGGACATCCACGGCGTGCACAACTGGGATCGCCAGGGGAGCGCGACCCCCGACTTCAAGGCCGCGCTCGCCGGTGACGGGATCACGGATGCCGACCTGAAGGAGGCCGCCCGCACCGTCTTCCTCTCGTCACCGGTCTCGGCGGTGCCGACCTGGAAGTCGCCGGTGCTGCTGATCCACGCCGACGATGATCGCAACGTCGAGTTCCATCAGACCGTCGACCTGGCCCGACGGCTGGCCGAAAAAGGGGTAACGGTCGAGGAACTCGTGATCCCCGATGACATTCACGACTTCCTGCTTTTCCGGAGCTGGCGCAGGGTGGTCACGGCGACGGGCGAGTACTTCGAGCGGATGTTTCTCAAGAGCGCGGCTTCGTCGCCGTAGAGGACGCAAAAGGGGTGCGATGACACGTCGAACTTTCTTGATTCTGGCCTTGGCCGCCACTCTGGCGCTGGGCGCGACCGCCGAGGCCCAGCGTTCAGCGGGGGGCCGCTACCAGGATCTCCTGGCGCTATTCACCGAGTGGTCGGCCTTCGAACGGCCTCCCCTCCTCGAAGGCGCGCCTGATTACACCGCGACAACGATGTCGCGCCGGCACGAAGCCCTGAAGGCGTATCAGACCCGGCTTGCCGCTATCGATCCCGTCGCGTGGCCCGTCGACCAGCGCGTGGATTACGAGTTGGTTCGAGCGCAGATGAACGGGCTCGATTTCAACATCAGAGTTTTGCAGCCGTGGGCGCGCGACCCGGCGTTCTACAAGTCGATCTGGACCGAACAGAGTGACACGCCCGCTCATGAGGGCCCGACCCACCATGCGGTGGTCGAACTCTGGACGTACTCGTTCCCACTCACCTCCGAAGACGAAAAGCGGTTGACCGGCGAGTTGCGCGGCATCCCGCCCCTGTTGCGGCAGGCGCAGCGAAACCTCACCGGAAACGCGCGCGACCTGTGGATCACGGGCGCCGGCACGATGAAGGAACAGGGGGAGGATCTTGAGACCCTCGCCGGCAAGACCGCCACCGCGGGCGCCGACCTCAAGGCCGCGATCCGCGAAGCCAGCGTGGCCACGGCGGGATTCGTTTCCTGGCTGGAGTCACAAGCCCCGTCAAAGACCGGACCCTCGGGCGTGGGCAAGAGCCAATACACCTGGAACCTCCAAAACGTGCATCTGGCCCCGATGTCGTGGGAAGAGGAGGAGGTGCTGCTCAAGCGGGAACTGGCGCGCGCGCATGCATCCCTGAAACTCGAGGAGCAACGGAACCGCGGCCTGCCCGCCTTGACCGCGGCGGCCGGTCCGGAGGAATACACCCGGCGCGCCAACACCGCGGTCACGAAGTACATGGCGTTCCTGAAGGACAAGGACGTGCTGTCCGTTCAGGACTACCTCGACCCCGCCATGCGCGCCCACATCGGCGGCTTCGTCCCCGAGGCGACCCGGAACTTCTTCGCCATCGCCAGCCACTACGAGCCGATGACTCTGTTCGCGCATTTTCACCACTGGTTCGACCATGCCTGGATGAAAGCGACACCGCACCCGAGTGCCATAAGGCGCAGCGCCCTGCTTTACAACGTCTGGGACAACCGCTCGGAGGGCCTGGCCACCGCGATGGAGGAAATCATCCTGCACGCCGGGTATTACGACGACAATCGGCGGGCGAGAGAGATCGTGTGGATCATGCTGGCGCAAAGATGCGCCCGCGGCCTGGCCTCGCTCTACGCGCAGGCGAACGAATTCGACATCAAACAGGCCAAGGCGTTTCAGGTCGAATGGACGCCTCGGGGGTGGATGAGGCCGGACCTGGACCTGGTCGGTTTCGAACAACAGCTCTACCTGCGCCAGCCGGGCTATGGCACGAGTTACGTCACCGGTAAGTCCCTCATCGATGAACTCGTCAAGGATCGGGCCAGGCAGTTGGGCGATGCCTTCACCCTCCGAAGGTTCTTCGACGAACTGAACGGGGCGGGCGTCATCCCCGTTTCCCTGATTCGCTGGCAGCTGACCAGCCAAAGACGGTAGGAGCGGGCCGGCGGCTACGCCGACAGGAACAGGTGATACGCGGTGTTCCGCGACTCCTCGAGCGACGAGTAGCCCAGCCCTTCGAGGAACCTCTGGAACGCGTCAAGGTCGGCCTCGGGCACTTCGAACGCGGCCAACACCCGGCCGAAGTCCGCCCCGTGATTCCGGTAATGGAACAGGCTGATGTTCCAGCGCCCGCCGAGCTTTTCGAGGAATTCGAGCAGCGCGCCCGGGCGCTCGGGAAACTCGAAGCGATACAGGCGCTCGTCCTTCGCCTCACCGGCCCGGCCGCCGACCAGGTGACGGATGTGGAGCTTCGCCATCTCATCGTCGGAGAGATCGACGCAGGCATACCCGTGCCCGGCGAGGCTCGACAACACCGTGGCCACGTCGGCACGGGAAGCGATCTTGAGCCCCACGAAGATGTGGGCCTCGTTGCGCCGGGAGAGCCGGTAGTTGAATTCGGTCACCTCGCGCGCGCCGATGGCTGCGCAGAACTGGCGAAAAGCGCCCGGCCGTTCCGGAATGGTCACCGCCAGCAGAGCCTCGCGCGCCTCGCCCAGCTCCGCGCGCTCGGCCACGAAACGCAGACGGTCGAAGTTCATATTCGCTCCCGACAGCACGGCGGCGAGCCGGAGACCGGAGACGCCTTCGGTCTCAACCCAGGCCTTGAGGCCGGCCACCGATAAGGCGCCTGCCGGCTCCATCACGCTGCGCGTGTCGTCGAAGACGTCTTTGATCGCGGCGCAGATCGCGTCGTTGCCGACGCGCACCACCCCGTCGAGCGCGCGCTGGCAGTGGGCGAACGTGCGCTCCCCCACTTCTTTCACCGCCACCCCATCCGAGAAGATCCCGACCCGGTCGAGGGTCACTCGTTTCCCGGCCTGGAGGGAGCGGTACATGGCGTCCGACTCGAACGGCTCGACCCCGAACACGCGGGTGCCGGGATAGAGCGCCTTCACGTATCCGGCGACCCCCGCGGCCAGGCCTCCACCTCCGACCGGCACGAACATCGCATCTAGACGGCCATGGCTCTGGCGCATCATCTCCTCGCCGACCGTGCCCTGGCCGGCGATCACGAGGGGATCGTCGAAGGGATGCACGAACGACATGCCGGTCTCTTTGACCAGGGCCGCGCAGCGCGCCTCGGCGTCCGAGTACGAGTCGCCCTCGAGCACGACCTCGGCCCCCAGGGCGCGCACCGCGAGGACCTTGATCTCGGGGGTCGTCTTGGGCATCACGATGAGCGCCTTCAGGCCAAGCTGGCGCGCGGAGTAGGCGACCCCTTGAGCGTGGTTGCCCGCACTCGCCGCGATCACGCCGCGCGCGCGTTCGGCGTCGCTCAGGTGCGCGATCTTGTTGTGGGCCCCTCGCAGCTTGAAGCTGAAGACCGGCTGCAGGTCCTCACGTTTGAGGAAGACGTCGTTCCCGAGACGTCGCGACAGGCGATCGGCGTGTTCCAGCGGGGTCTGCCGCGCAACCTCATAGACCCGGCTTCGCAGCACGGCGCACATGAGTTCGGGGCCGGTCTCAATGATCATGTGAAGAAGCGGATGCTATTCCCTTCGGCCCCGCAACCCGCACCGGGGAGCGCCGGCTCCGCGTTTACTTCTTCCTCGACAACGCCGCCTCGCGAATGGAACGGAACTCGTTGCCGCTCTTCCATTCGGGATACTTCGCGGCCTGGGCGACCCGATAGCCCATGGCCAGGAACAGCTTCGCATCGTCGGCAGCCCCGGCGAGATCCCAGTCAGCCTTTATCTGATCGGAAGGCTTGTGGTAGTCGTGGTTGGTGTACTCGTCGCGCTTCTTCTGGGAGTAGTCGGCGGGCTTGCCGACGTAGTCGACGCCGGCGTCGGGGTCGAACGCGGGCACACCCTTCTTGGCGAAGTTGAAGTGGTCGGAGCGGTAGTAGAAGCCCTTCTCGGGTTCCGCGTCGGGCTTCAACGTGCGGTTCTGTTCCTTCGCGGCCGCAGCGGCATAGTCGTCGAGGTCGGAAGCGCCGAGGCCCACCACCACCAGGTCCGAGGTCTTGCCCCATTGGTTGATGCCGTCGATGTTGATCACGCCAAGAGTCTTTTCGAGCGGGTAGAGCGGGAAGTTTCCGTAGTACTCCGAGCCGAGCAGGCCCTGTTCTTCCGCGGTGACGGAGAGGAAGAGCATGGTCCGTTTGGGCGCGGGCTGGAGCGTCTTCATCTTGCGGGCGATCTCGGTGATGGTGGCGACACCGCTGGCATTGTCGAGCGCCCCGTTGCAGATGTCGTCGCCGTCTTTCGCGGCGCAGTGGCCGAAGTGATCCCAGTGCGCGGTGTAGATCACGTAATCGTCCTTGAGCACCGGGTCCGCGCCCGCGAGCTTTCCGATCACGTTCTGCGAATCTACGGTTCGCATGGTCTGTTTCACGCTGAGCGTCGCGGTCACGCCCAGCGGGACCGCCTTGAACCCCGGGGTGGCGGCCAGGGCCTTGAGCTTCTGGTAATCCTGACCGGCCATCTTGAGGAGTGCTACGGCCGCGTCCATGGTCATCCAGCCCTCGACCTTCGACCGGCCGAGGTTCTTGTCGGGCGCCGCAAGGTTGAAACGCTCGGCGGCCATGCCCTGAACGACGGTCCACGGGTAGCCGGCCGGGTACGTCTCGTGGACAATCAGAACTCCGGCGGCGCCGAGTTCCGCGGCCTTCTCGAACTTGTAGGTCCAGCGGCCGTAGTAGGTCATTGCCTTGCCGCCGAATGTCTTCGCGTCGAGTTCCTTGGCGTCCTTCGGATCCGGCACCGGCGGATCGTTGACGAGAACGATGATGGTCTTGCCCTTGACATCGACACCCTTGAAGTCGTCCCAGTTGTACTCGGGGGCCTGGACGCCGTAACCCACGAACACGAGTTCGGAGTTTTCGATCTTGACCTCATCGGCGACCTGCTTGCTGAAGGCGATGAAGTCGTCGATGACCTTGAACGTCTTCTTTGTCCCGCCCTTCTGGACCACGAGAGGCGAGGGCGTGCCCTGGATCGCGACCAGCGGCACCTTCTGGACCCAGGTACCGTCGGGGTTACCGGGCTCGAGGCCGGCCTTCTTGAACTCATCGGAGAGGTACTGAACGGTCAGGGTCTCGCCCTTCGAGCCGGGGGCGCGGCCTTCGAACTCGTCCGACGCTAGCTTCTTGATGTCGGCGAGGATCGCGTCCGTGCTGACATTGGGAAAGTCGGCCAGGGTCTTGGGGCCGGCGGGCTGGGACGCGCACGCCGCGGCGAGGCCAAGAGCGAGAAGGGCGGGAGAACGGCGAGGGGAAATGCGCATCTTGAGAATCTACCTCACCGCGCCGG
>JANLSZ010000391.1:0-14314 GCA_031362685.1 Vicinamibacteria bacterium
GCTGGGCAGGAATGCACTTCGTTCGCCTGCTCTGCCCCCCGCGCCCCCGGTCGCGCCGGCGGGAGTAAATCCCGCCTGCGCTTGGTGCGGGGGCCGCTACGCAGTGGTTTGTCCGCAGCCCTCTGACCTCAGCGGCGCACCACCGGCAGTTCGTAGGCCGCGGCTTCGAGGTCGTTCCGGACGAGAAGAATGGGCGCGGCGAGGGCGGGCGGATTCCAGGTCTTTCCGGAAAGCGGCCGGAAGCGCGTGAGCTCGATCAGGCGCTCCGGATTCGGGTCGATCAGGATCACTTCGCCGTCCTCGGTCTGCACCAGTAAGTTCTTGCCGGCCAGAATCAGCTGACCGTGCCCGAATCGACCGGTTTTCCACCGCCGCTCGCCGGTTTCGGGGTCGAGGCAGACGAGCACGCCATCGTCGAGGCCATAGACCGATCCCTGGTACAGGACCATGTTGGCGAACTTCGACTTGAGCCGCGGAGTCGACCAGACGAGTTTCGACGATAGTCCGGTCTCGACGCCCGCCGAAATCTCGAACACCCTCGAACCGATCCCATATCCGATCGAGAAGAGGACGCGATTCGTGGAAAGCGGCAGAGGCTGGGCCACGCTCGGCTGTTCGGCGGCCAGTGGCTGGGTCCAGAGCTCGGCGCCGTTGGAGGGATCGTGACCGGTCGCCGATTCCTTGTTCATCACCACGATCTGTTCGCGCCCTCCGAGATTCATGAGCACCGGCGAGGAGTAGGCGAGACCGCTGTTCCCCGAGGCCCAGAGCGGCTCGCCGGTGCTTCGGTCGTAGGCGACCAGGGCGCGACCCGGTTTTCCGCCCGTACTGACGATCACGCGGCCGCCAAGCACCAGGGGGGAGATCGCGACGCCCCACTCGGGTTCGACCCCGTGGTTGTCCTTCAGGATGTTCCGGCTCCACAAGAGGCGCCCGGTGCCCAGGTCCAGGGCGTTCAACACGCCGGTAGCGCCCTGGGCGAAGACCTGGCCGCCGTCGATCGTGGGCACGGCTCGGGGCCCCACGCCGCCCAGAGGCGAATCGTGACTAGCCTGGTCCGCGTGACTCCATAGCGGGCGCCCGGTGCGGAGGTCGTAGGCGATAACCCTCTCCTCGCCGCCCCGCTGTTCCTGGGTGACCGCGATCTCCGACGACACCGCAAACCCCGCCCATCCGGCACCCACCGGCTGGCGCCATAGGAGCTTCGGAGGCTGTGCGGCCCAGTCGGTCGCGAGTCCGGCGTCTGGAATCATGCCCGAGCGGCCTGGGCCGAGGAATTGAGGCCAGTCCCGATGGCCCTGAGCGGTCGGGACCGGCGCTGCCATCGTTGAAGGAAGAAGAGGGGGCTGAGACTCCGGAGGGGGACTCCCGGCTGCGCCCGGAGGAGGCCGAGGATCCAAGCTCGCCGAAGGCGCGGGGGCCGCGGCGGCCTCGGGCGCGGGCGGCGGCTCAATCGGTCGAGGCTGAGCTTCGGGCAGCACCCTCGGCGCGGCGAACCGGTACTCGACGATGGGAACAAGGTCCCCGGTAAACCCACGAAGCCGGAACAGGTTCACGGACGCGAAGCCAAGCAGGGCCGCGACCGCGCCCACCCCGAACCGGGCCTTTCTGGGGGCGCCAGAAAAGAACACGAACCATATGAGGAGCACGATGAACGACAGCGCCAGGACAAGGAGCGAGGCCATCACCTGAATCTGCCGCATCAGGTCGGAGCCCAGCCAGATGTAGCCGAGGGCCAGAGCGTTCAGCGCCGCGAGAACCGCGGGAACGCGAAGTCGCATCAGGGAAGTTCTCTTGGGGCGGTGGGCGGTTCAATCGTCACCGCGCGCTGCCAGAGTCGATTGTGGTACAGCAGGGCCGGTTCGTCGCGGGAGATGTGCGCGGCCACCACCTCCCCCACGAAGATGGCGTGATCGCCGCCGTCGTGGATGGCCTGCAGGCGGCAGTCGAGCGAGGCGATCGAATCGTCGATAAGAGGCGCTCCGGTGAGGCCGGTCGAGCACGAGAGCCCGACAAAGCGGTGGCTCAGTTCGGGTTTCATGCCTGCGAAGCGTAGAGCCAGGTCGAGCTGATGGATGCCCAGGATGTTGACCGCGAACGCTCGGGTCTCCTCGATGGCGGCGTGGGTCTGAAGGTTTTTGGCGATGCAGACGAGGACCAGAGGCGGCTCGATTGAGACGCTCACGAAGGAGCTGACCGTCATGCCGAAGCGCTGGTCGCCTCGAGCGGCGGTGACCACGGTTACGCCGCTGGCGAACCGGGACATCGCTTCTCGGAAGAGTTCTGGGTCCACGGGTTCCACGGTGGGCCCGAGACTACGGGAAAGAAGAGGATCGAACAAAAAACCCCGACGCTTTGGTCGGGGCTTCCGAAACTGCTTAGAGGCTGTCTCTCCAGCCTGTCACGCCAGTAGGAGGTGTGGGTGGATGGGGTCCCGAGCGGCGTTCCCCGGGAGGGGCAACTCGGAAAGTACTCCTCGGCGTGCGAAGATGTCAAGCAGAAACCATGATCAGCCCAACCCTTGCCCTCGCCCTCGCCCTGACCGTTCAGGCACCAGTCTCCGCCCCGCCCGCCGCCCTGAGTCCGGAGGCGACCATCGTCGAGTATCTGAAGGCGAACGTGAAGCCCGGCGAACCCGTGGTGGTGTCGCGTCTCTTCAACGAGGTCTTCACCGGAGAGCCCGAGCGGAAGGCTCTCAATCGACTCTTCAACACGTTCTTCAAGATTCCCCTGTTCGTGGTCCAGGCGCAGAAGGCCAAGGGGACGCCACCTTCGTTGAAGGAGATCTCTGAACAGTTCTCGTTCACCGTGCCGGGAACGGCGGATGTCATCCTCCGGGTGATGGAGTCGGATCCGCGCATGCCGAAGTTCCTCGAGCGCGATCCGAAGTCCGGCGAAATTGTGAAGGCGGACGTCGACAAGATCATGGCCCATCCGCGTTTCGGGAAGATCCTGGAGCGAACCATCACGGGTTGGGAAGGGAATCCAACCCTCGCCTTCGCGGTCAAGGCCTATGACGGCTCGGACCTGGCTCTCGCCAATCTGGCCGGGAAGCCCTTTCTGCTCTACTTCTGGTTCACAAACTGCCCGCCCTGTGTGAAGACCTCGCCCATGCTGGTGGAGCTCGACAAGGCTTATCGCCCCAAGGGCTTCAGCATCATCGGGCTCAATGCCGACAAGCTGCTCGAGCTCGACTACACCGACGCCGATCGCGCCGCCTACGCGAGCAAGGTTGGAATCAAGTTTGCTCTCGCTCACGCGAACGCCGAGGCTCAGATGGCCTACGGCGGCGTCTCGGTGTTTCCGACTCTCTTCTTCGTGGACAAGGCCGGGGTGGTGGTGAAGCATCTCGTGAACGGCCATGAGCAGACCGTGCTCGAGGATGCGATCAAACTGGCCCTCAAGTAGCCGAGGCCTACGACACCGGTCGGCGGCGGTGGGGTGCTTCCGTCTTCGACTTCGAGTCGTCGACCGTCACCGAGAGTTCGATGTTTCTGCCCTCACGCCAGACGGTCAGGGGCGTCGCCTTGCCCGGTTCGAGATCGCGCACCGCCGCCTGAAGGTCTGAACCCTCCTCGACGGTTGTGCCGCCGAGTTTGATCAGCAGATCGCCCGCTTTGATGCCGGCCTTCTCCGCCGCGGAGTCTTCCAGCACCGAATTCACCAGAATCGCGCTGTCCTTCGGCGCCTTGAAGTAGTGCGCGAGTTGCCCTTCGATCTCGCTGTACGTGATTCCGAGCCGGCCTCTCCCGGGAGGGCCGAACATCATCCCCATGGCGCCCGGGCCTCGTTCGTCGAACTTGAAGTCGAAGGTGCGCGGCAGGCCGGGCATCTCCATCCCCTTCCCGGACCGTTCGGCTCGTTCCAGCATGGCCGACACTTTGAGCGGGGCGCCCGCGCGGATGAGATCGATTTCGACTTTGCGACCCGAGGGCACGTCGCGCACCAGACGGGTCAACTGGGCGGCGGTCAGGACCGACTCCCCCTGAAACCTGACGATGACATCGTCCTTCCGGAGGCCTGCCTTCTCTGCGGCGGAGTCACTCAGGACCTCCTCCACCAGCGCCCCCCGCTCTTCCTTGAGTTTCAGGCGAGCGACCACGTCCTTGTCCACCTCCAGAATCCGGACACCGAGTTGCGGTCCGGACATCCTCAGAATCGTTACATCCCGGCCCGAGCCCTGCGCAAAGGCGTGACCAGCCATCAGTTGCACCGCCACGGCGAGGGGCAGCGCGAGCGAGTTCTTCATAAGACTGACCCTTCTCTTTCTTGAAGTGTTCCTTCCCTTTCTAGACGAAGGACCCCCGGCGAAAGTCTCAGATTTCCTTGGTTCAAGGAGATGAACTCCGCGGGCGTCCGGGCTACAGGAACTTCAGCTTGCGCGACGCGAAGGCGCTCATTCGGAGCAGAAGCAGGCCGTGAGAAAAGCGGTTGATGTTGGTCTCGCCGTACTCGCGCTCGTGGTAGCGCACGGCCAGGTCGACGATGTGAAGATTCAGCCGGGAGGCGCCGAAGAGCAGATCGAAATCGCCGAATGGATCGAAGTCGCCGAAGTAGGAACGATTGGCGGCGATGCGTTCATAGTCGGAGCGATACAGAACCTTGGTCCCGCATAGCGTGTCACGACAACTCTGTCCCAGAATCCAGCTGAACAGCGCGGCGAAGAACTTGTTGGCCAGGAGATTCAGGAACCGCATGGCCTTGCCCGCCATCGGGTAAACCAGCCTCGAACCATTCACGAACTCGGCCTGGCCGCGAGCCAGGGCACTGACAAAGGAAGGCAGGTCTTCGGGGGCCACTCCCATGTCTGAATCGAGGATGGCCAGCACCTCTCCGCGGGCCGCGCCGAAACCCAGCCGCACCGCGTCACCCTTGCCCTTGCCGGTCTGCTTGAGCAAACGCAGGGGCTTGTCGGGATTGTTCACGATGGCGAGCTTGATGGCAGCCTCGGTCCCGTCCTTCGATCCACCTTCGACAAAGATGTACTCACTGTTCGGGGCAAGTTGAGGGAGCCGGGCCACCATGGGGGCGATGTGACCCTCCTCATTCCGGCAGGGGATGACGACGCTGACCGACGGCTCGGACTTCTGGGAGCCGGCGTGTCGGGTCAATCTCGGTCTCGCCACCATGCCAAACATCAGGGAAAGGTCGTCGACGATGGGGAGGTGACCGATCCAGCGGTTCAGGATTTCCGACACCAGAGGGACGTACAGGGGAAAGACGATCTGACTATCTTCACGAACGACATCCCAATCGGAGAGGTGAAGCATGGTGCGGACTTCTTCTTGAGGCACCCACGCGTCAGCCGGCTGGGCTTGCTTGAGGCCCAGAAGTTCGGCCAGGCGAAGCACCGGCTGCCATAGCCGCGAGTAGCTGTAGATGATGATTCGGGTCTTCGAGTGGGAGACGAGATGAAGCGCATCGAAGAGACGACGCACGTCGCCCAGGAAGGTCAGGACATTGACGATCAGAATCACGTCGAAGGGTCCGCGGGCCTGGGTCAAAGTCGTGGCTTCGCAGGCGTCTCCCTCGAAGAAGTGAAGATCCGGATGGCGGGCCCGGGCCGCGGCCACCGCCTTTCCGGAAAGATCGATACCGACGCCGAAGGAGGGACTGACCGAAGCGAGAAGGTCGCCCGAACCGCATCCAATTTCCAAAACCCTTTGTCCAGGAGCGACGCGCGCCTTCAGAATACGGGAGAGGTAGTCGTAGTAGTAGGAGCGGTCCTTGCGCTTCCGGGCGAGCTCCTCATGGTGGGATTCGTAGAACGCCCGAACCTCGTCCCGGGCGCTCCGGCTCAGGGGCGAGAGTTGTTGTTGTTCCGATACCACTCGATTGTCCTCTTGAGACCTTCCTCGAAAGACACCCTCGCCTTGAAGCCGAACATGGCCTCGGCCCGTGAGGTGTCGAGGCAGCGCCGCGGCTGGCCGTCCGGCTTGGTGGGGTCGAAACGCAACTCACCCTTGAATCCGCTGAGCCGCCGCAGAAGTTCGGCGAGATCGCGCATGGAAATCTCAAAACCCGCGCCCAGGTTCACGGGATCGCTGCCATCGTATTTCTCGGTGGCCAGGGCGATGCCGCGGGCCGCGTCCTCGACGAAGAGAAACTCGCGCGAGGCGTTGCCGGTTCCCCAGACTTCCACCTCGGCCGCCTGAGCCTCGATCGCATCCTCGAATTTCTTGATCAGAGCTGGGATGACGTGGGAGATGGCGGGATCAAAATGATCGCCGGGCCCATAGAGATTCACGGGCAGAACGTAGATCGCATTCATCCCGAACTGCTGGCGATAGGCCTGGCCCTGGACCAGAAGCGCTTTCTTGGCAATCCCGTAGGGCGCGTTGGTCTCCTCCGGATACCCCTCCCAGAGGTCATCTTCGCGGAAGGGCACCCGGGTGAACTTCGGATAGGCGCAGACCGTTCCGATGGTCACGAACTTGGCGATGCCGTGGATGCGCGCTTCCTCGAGGAGCTGGGCGCCCATCATCAGGTTCTCGTAGAAGAACGTCCCCGGATTCTCACGGTTGGCTCCGATGCCGCCCACCTTGGCCGCGAGGTGGATCAGGATCTCGGGACGGGCCTCCTTGAAGAGTTTCTCGCAGCCTTCGCGACGGACGAGGTCAAAGTCCTTCTTGCGGGGTACGAAGAGGCTCGTGCAACCGCGCGCGCGCAGTTCCTGCAAGACGTGGGCGCCGAGAAAGCCGGAGCCGCCGGTGACGGTGATTCGAGAACGGGTCAAGTCCATGCGAGCCCAGAGACGATATCCCACGACCTGCGTTCGGTCGCGTGCCTGCCGTCACCAGGTTCCCGGGGCGGGCTAAGCTCCCCGCTCACCTCTTTGGCCAGGAGCCCCATGATCAAGCAACTCTCTTCGACTCTCTTCCTCGTCGCCGTGTTGAGCGGGGGTTCGGAGGCACAAACCGCGGCCGCTCCGAAGCGGCTCATCGCCGAGACCGACGTGATGAAATTCGTTTGGAGCGCGGACCCCCAGGTTTCACCCGACGGACGAACCGTCGCCTTCGTGCGGGTGGACGCGAATGAGAAGAAGGACGAGTACGAGACGTCGATCTGGATCGCCGCCACCGCCGGCCAGACCCCGCCGCGCCGCTTCACCGCCGGACCGCGGGATCAGGCGCCGCGTTTCTCGCCCGACGGGTCGCTGCTGGCGTTCGTCCGCTTCGCCGAGAAGGACAGCAAGCGTCAGCCTCCGCAGATCTTCCTGATCTCGATGTTGGGCGGCGAGCCGAAGGCCATCACCGAGCTGCCCAAGGGCGCTTCCGCGGCCACGTTCTCGCCGGATGGGAAGACCATCGTCTTCACCAGCACCACCACCGACGAGGACATCAAACTCGCGAGGAATCCGCCCAAGGAGCCGGCCAAAGAATCGGACGTGAAGGTCATCACCCGCGCGGTTTATCGCGCGAACGGAGGCGGGTACAACGATCCCACCCGCCAGGCCCAGATCTACGCGGTTACCCTCTCCGACGGCTCCTCGACCGAGCCACGCCGGATCTCGAACGATCCGTTCGGCGCGTCGTCGCCCCTGTTTTCAAAGAACGGTTCGACTCTTTACTACCGCTCCTTGCACGTGAAGGAGCCCTACTACGAGGATTCGCGCAGCCAGATCTGGTCGGTGGCGGCAGCGGGCGGCGACTCCAAACTTGCCTTCGACTTCGCGGGCGGCATGGGCGACTTCGACTTCTCGCCCGACGGAAAGCGCCTCGCCTTCACCGGCGCGAAAAACGAGAAGCTGGTCCGTTCGCACGATCAGTCGGATCTGTTCATCGCGGACTTCGCCGGCGGGGTCGCGGGAACGCCGAAGAACCTGACCGCGGGCTACGACTTCGAGATTGGCGGTGGGGTCGGGGGCGATCAGGCCCCTCCCCGTGGCGGCTCCGCCGGCGGCCTTATCTGGAGCGCGGACGGAAACTCGATCATCGTCAAGGTCGGCGAACAGGGCCGGGCGAATCTCAAGCGCGTCGATTCCCGAACCGGCGCGGTCACTCCGCTCACTACTGGCGATCAGGATGTCATGCAGTACTCGGCGTCGAGTGATGCGAAGACCCTGGTGGCTCTCGTTTCCAACACCGTGGTTCTGGGGGACCTGAACACCGTCGATGCCGCGACCGGCAAGACCACGCGCCTGACTTCCTTCAACGATGAGTTGTTCAACACCCTCGACCTCACCCCCGCCGACGACGTCTGGTACGCGAGCTTCGACGGCAGGAAAATCCACGCCCTGGTGCAGACGCCGCCGCACTTCGATGCGACCAAGAAGTATCCGCTCATCCTCAACATCCACGGGGGTCCCCACGCGGCCTATGGCCACACCTTCGATCACGAGATGCAGTGGATGGCCGCCAAGGGCTACATCGTGCTCTATCCGAATCCGCGCGGCTCCACCACCTACGGCCAGGACTTCGCGAACATCATTCAGCACAACTATCCGGGCGACGATGCGAAGGACCTGCTCATCGGGGTCGATGAGATGGTGAAGCGCGGGTGGGCCGACCCCACGAAGCTCGCGGTGACCGGCGGCAGCGGCGGCGGCGTTCTGACGAATTGGATCGTGACCCACGACCAGCGCTTCAAAGCCGCGGCGTCGCAGCGCTCGATCTCAGACTGGTCGGGCTTCTGGTACACCGCCGACTTCGTCCTGTTCCAGCCGACCTGGTTCAAGGCCGCGCCCTGGCAGGACCCGAAGGACTTCGCGGCACGCTCGGCGATTACGTTCGTCGGCAACGTGAAGACGCCGCTGATGCTGATCGAGGGCGAAGACGATCTGCGCACGCCTCCCTCGGATGGCGGCGAGCAGATGTTCCGAGCGCTGAAGTTCATGAAGGTGGACACGGTGATGGTCCGCTTCCCGGGGGAGACCCACGAGCTTTCGCGATCGGGGAAGCTGTCCCACCGGGTCGAGCGCCTCCGCCACATTGTCGGCTGGTTCGACAAGTACCTGATGGGAGCAACGAAGCCCGAGTACGACGTAAAATAACGAACACTTGGCCATCACGTCGACCGACCGGTCCACTCCATCATCGACTCGCGTCCGGGACGCCATCCGCGGAACCGCGCTCGCGCTCCTTCCTCTGATCGTGCTCGGGTGGAACGTCGCGAGCCGCGCGGAGGGCCAACGCTTCGTGGACCTCTCCGGCGACTGGATGCGCGCGTGGGACGATGCCGCCATCGGCTCCGGCAGTCTGGTGCACGGCTATTTCCCGGTGGCTCCATACCTCGCGACGAATTCATTTTCGAGAAAGGGCCAGTCCGCCTACGACGCGTTCAAGGAGGCGTTCGGGCGGCTTGAGCGCGCGTCCGGCGCGAGTCTGTCGAGGCCGTGGACCGGCTTCGAAGGCGATGAGCTCTTCTGGCGCCGCCCGCGTGTCGCTCAACGCTTCGACGATCTCGGTCGCGCATACGTGCTCGGAGTTGCATTCGAGGCGCGCGGGCTCGTGATGCCGGGGCTCCTGTTCTGGATCGCGCCCGCCTTCATCGCGGGCGTCCTGATCTGGCTCTCCATCGAAACGACTCGAGCGGGTTGGCCGGTGTTCGGATTCGTCATGAGCCTGCTCGTTGCCGTCTCAGCTTTCTGCCGGGACACGATGATGCTGGGCTATTCGGCCGTCGGCTTCTATCTGCTCGGCCTGCTGGCCGCTCTGGCGTTCCTGATCGGCGTCTGCCGTCCCGCCCTCGGAGACCGCGGGCTCCTCCTGCGCGCCGCCATCGCGGGAGCCTTCCTGGCCATCGCCACGGCCGGGCGGGTGACCGCCGCAGTCGTCCTTCCTGTGCTCTGCGCGGCGTCGATCTGGATGGCGGTCCGCCGGCGCCGCTCGGGCCTGAACGCGGCCCTCGTCGCCTTCGTGTCCGCCCTTCTTCTGACGGCCCCAACCTTCCTGCTTCGGTCCCACATGCGGTCCCTCGCCGCCGAGGCCTCGGCCCGATGGGGCGGCGTTCCCACGCCCGCCTATCACGCCTTCTGGATGGCCCAGTGGCAGGGATTGGGTGATTTCGATCGGACGCACGGCCACGTGTTTACCGACCAGGCCGGCCTGAAGGCCGTTCGCGACCACGGTGGCGGCGACATGCTGAGCGAGCGGAGCGAGGGCATCATGAAGACACGGTTTCTCGACAGCATTCGATCGGAACCGTCCTGGTACGCGCTGATCCTGGCGCAGCGCGTCGTCGCGACCGTCTCGTTCCGGAAGCTGTGGCCACAGGCCACGCCCGAAAAGCCGGGGTTCGTCCCCAGCGGCTCGGAGAACGAAGGCGTGATGGATGCCTATTGGGGACTGACGGAAGGCGCAGACACATTCAGTCTCGGGTCGCGCCGTCTCGAGATTCCGGCCGTTCTGCTGCCGGTCTCTCTCCTGGTGTTCCTCATTGTGTCCGCATGCGCGCGCAAACGCGAGGCGGCGGAGTGGCATGCGATCCCGTTCATCTACACGGCGTGCGTTCTGCCTGCGCCCGTTCTATCTACGATCGCCGGATCTTTCGAACCGCAGGCTTTCGTGCTCGTCGTCTTCTCCGCCCTGGCCGCGCTCGCGCAACAGGCTGTGCATGCGTGGCGAGCGGGCCGGTCCGGTCAGACTTGAATCGGCGGCGCGACCACGATCGGCGGTTCGATGAGGTGCGGCAGTGTGGAATTGTCGTCGTCTGGTTCGAGTTGCGCCTCGTAGGCTGACTTTGAGGCCGTCTCTTTCCACCGCCGGGGCACGCGCGCGATGCCGATCGGAAGGATCGTAAGCGAACCGTCCTTCGCGATGTGGAGGCGCAGGAAGTTCTTGTAGTCCTCGATGCGCAGCGCGGAGAACGCTTCGTTCGAGTGCCTTCCAAAGACGTTGAGGGAGATGAGCAGATACACCCCCATGAGGAAGGGGCCGATGAGCCCGCCGGTCGCGAACATGAACGCTCCGTTGAAGGCTTCGACCGCGAGGGGATGATTGAGACCGAGGGACGCAACGAGGGCGCGGGTGACGCTGAGCAGGACCCAGGCTGCGGCCGCGTGGGCGAGGCCATGCGTGGTGCCAGCCAGGCGCTTGTACCAGAGTGAATGGGTGTCGGTGAAGAGTATGAAGCCCAGGATCAGGATGAGGGGGCCGAGCAGCACTCCCCGGCCCTGATTCCAGAAGTAACCAAGCAGGAAGTAGAGCGACCCCATGGCCAGACCGAACTTCGGATTGATGAAGGGGAAAAGAAGATTACGCCAGGTGAGCCGCCGCGACGTCGACTCGGGCGGATAGGCGCTCTGCAGATCGAAGCCACCGTCGAGCTTCGACGCATCAGGCGCGTGCGTGGGGTGAAGGAAGGCTCCGCCTCCGCCCGCCGTGATCTTCTGCGCGCCTTCCGCATTCGCGTGACGTCGATAATGGTGCAGGTCGCCCGCGACATAGGCCACGATCGAAGCGCCCTTGCGCTGAAGGACCTTCTCGAAGTAGCGCAGGTTGTTCTCGTTGTACTCCGGGTCGAGATTCTCGTAGGCGGTGGCGTACACCCAGTGAGGCTCGGCCAGGCAGATGATGATCCGATCGCCCGTCTCCATCTGCGCTGCGACCTTCTTGAAGTATTCGATCTGCAGCGCATCGATGTCCGAGCCCAGTTGAACGTCCGCGCCGATGAGCCAGATGCGCTGGGGGAGCTTGAGGGCGAAGTAACTCCGCTTCTGCCGGGTCCGCCACCCCTGGAACCAGCGCCCGCTGCAGAAGAGCCGGGAGAAGGAAACCAGCGAGTCGTACCAGTCGTGATTGCCGGGGATGGCGAAGACGTGCGGCTCGGGCTCGCGCGAGTAGTTCCGCGCCGTCTCGAAGGGTTTCACCAGGCGCTCCTGGTAGCCGCGGTGGGACGCGGCCGGGTAGACCTGATCGCCGCCGAAGATCAGAAGGTCGCCGGTCCTGGTGTCGAAACGCGCGCCGTAGGACGTGGTCACGGTCAGATTCGGCCGCGACGACCAGTAGGCGATGGCGTAGGTGGAGTTCCAGCCGTCCCCGGTGTCGGCGATGTAGTCGAGCCAGAGTTCGTCGCGAGGAATCTCTCCGAGTCTTGAGTAGTCGTAGATCTCATCGCTGCTCCCCGCGGCCAGCGCCTCCAGGAGCCGGTAGTCCGAATGGCGGCCGAACAGCGTGGAGATGGCAACGTCGAATCCGGTGACGAGGAGCGGACCCGGATCGAACCATCCAACCATCGGCCTTCGCTGCTCGGGACTTGGGGGCGGGCTGATCGCGTCTGGCTTGTTGGACATTCTGCCCCATTATCCGCGACCTGGGAACTCGATAGACTCAGTCGCGGTGTCTGAACCCATTCTCGGTTTTCCCAATCAGCTCACCATCCTGAGGATGATCTGCGCTCCGGTGTTCGTGGCCCTGACCCTGGAGGGACATCTCCAGGCCGCGGTTTTGGTGTTCGTCCTGGGTGCCGTTACCGACGCCTTTGACGGCCTGATTGCCCGGTTCTACCAGCAGAAGACCGCGCTCGGCGCCATTCTCGATCCCCTGGCTGACAAGATGCTCTTGGGCTCCGCCTTTGTGGCCTTGTCCTTCGCCGACTCCGTCCCGGTTCATATTCCAAAGTGGCTCACCGTGATGGTCCTCGCCCGCGATGCCATCATCGTGGTGAGTTCCCTGGCCATCGCGTTTGTCTTGAACCGTCGAGGGTTCGCGCCGAGCCGGCTCGGGAAGGTCAGCACCGCCGCGCAGATGACCTGTGTGGCCCTGGCCTTCGCCGCCAACCTCATGGCCTTCCCGAAGTACTTTCTGGATATCGTCTTTGCGGCCACCGGAGTTCTGACCGCAGGTTCCGGGCTTCATTATCTGTATCGCGCCTCTTCCCGACGCCTGGCCCGGTCTTCCGGACCGCCGCCATCCGACCCCCTGCCGGGCCGAATCGGTGAATAGAGGCACGCCGCCGCGCTACCGGCACGAAGGCCGCAAGACCTGCGTCGATATCAAGCTGAGGACGGTCCATCAGCTCTTCGACGGCCGGGATCCCGCGCCCTTTCGCGAACGGGACCTCGAGGAAGATGCGGTCGAGTACATCCTCGGGGCCTTTCAGGAGTTTCCACCCAAGGCCGACGTGAAGATCGTCTTCTGGATCGCGGAGGAGTCCACGCCTCTCATTTCCACGGAGACGGTCGTGGAGGCCGTCCGCGGGCACTTCGCCTACGAGATCGAGAGGCTGCAGAGGCGGATCCGCGAGCACGTCCGCCTCGGGCAACTGACTCTGGCCGTCGGGCTCTCCGTTCTCACCCTCTTCCTCACCCTGGCCGAGTTAACCGAGTGGCTTTCTCCCAGCACCTTTCGACAGATTCTGAAAGAGGGCCTGGTCATCACGGGCTGGGTGGCCATGTGGCGCCCCCTCGAAGTGTTGCTGTATGACTGGTGGCCCCTGGTGCGACAGCGCCGGCTTTGTAAACGGGTGCTGGAAGCGGAGATCGCGGTGGAGGGTGGCCGCGAGGAGGACCAGCGCCCGACGGCTTAGCACGGGCCAGGGAATAACGGAGGTTCAGCTTCATTGTCCCCCGAGCGAATCCCAGGAGGTTCGCGCACTGCTGCTCCGCCGCCCGGGTCCAACACAGGTGCAAGGAGCCGACGAAGCGGGGCCCGCGGTTTGACGCGGCCGACCAAAACGGAGTGTAATCCCTCTGTGGAGAGGAATTTGAGCAGCCGAAACCAGGAGGAGAGAGCTGAACTCTCGCTTCCATTATCCAGTTATACGCCGCCGTATATTTCCGCTTCGCCGCATACTAAGTGTTCTACGCTCATCGAGGTCGCTGCAAACAGATTTGGTAGAGGCAACCGCTCGGGAACATGCAGCCTTCTCGGCCTCCGAGGAGCGAGGTCGTCAACCCAGGTCCAAGGCGTCATTGTCTCGGCCCGAGTGGCGGGGAGTTCAGCCCAGGCAAAGGGCATCGTCTTCGGCGTCCGGGACGAAAGGCAATCACCGGGCTCAGGAAAAGCGCCTTGGCTCGGGCGTGAGAGTTTCTCCTGGTTTCAAGAAGAAGGGGCTGTTGACCTCGGTCAAGGGTTCGCCCCTCGGCCTCCGGGTGGGTCGCCACAACACGCATCTCTGCGCATCGACCAGCCACGAAGGTAGATTGAGCCTGTGGCACCGATAGCCCAAATCAGGGTGGCGCAGAACAATGCGTTGGAACCGGCGAGCAGCCGCTTCTCGTTGCCTGCTCGCGGCTCAACGCAGTGTTGAACGCACATGAAGGTGTCGGCAAACGGAATTGATGGATGGCCGGCCTCAGGCCCATCAAGTCTGTCGGCCGGCGGGAGGCGCGGCGCGTCGGCGGAGAGCAAGACTCTCGTCGCAATCGGCCACA
>JANLSZ010000396.1:0-4379 GCA_031362685.1 Vicinamibacteria bacterium
GTAGGTCGGGCCTCCGTGCCCGACGATCGGGGGGGCGGGTAGGTCGGGCCTCCGTGCCCGACGATCGGGGGGGCGGGTAGGTCGGGCCTCCGTGCCCGACGATCGGGGACGTCGGGCGATGGGTAGGTCAGGCACGGAGGCCTGACCCACCCTACCACCGTGCCGGCGTCCCCCGCACATCGACATGCACGAACGGGCCGTGCACCGCGTTGGCCCGATAGACCCCGATACCACCGGTGAGCTCGGGGTAGACCCCTTCGACCCGGGCGGCGAGCTGCGCCAGCCAGCGGGCATCGGCGATCGTCACCCGGCCGTCGCCGTTCAGGTCATCCATCGTACCGTTGCCGTCGGCATCGACGTAGATGTCCGCCGCGTCGCCGTACATGTGGCGACTGTCGCCCGCGCGTCCGCCCAGCGGCCCGACGCCCTGGGCGTTGTACTGCGGGGTGCGGAAGCCGGACATCACCCGCACCGCCGGAGTGCGGCCGAGCGCCACCAGCTCGGCGCTGATGAGCTCAAGCTTGTCCAGCAGGGGCAGGCGGATCACCAGCACCTTGGGCCAGACCGACGGCTGGTCGTGGGTGAGGAAGTCGCTGACGACGAAATTGGTCGAGAGCGGTGTCTGGGCATTCTCGGGAGTGACTTCGAGAAAGCCAGCGGGCAAGTCGTAGCGCGACCGGCGCCGACTGGCACGCTCGCCGGGCCAGAAGCCAGTCCGGTAGCTGTGCCACCGGCCGTTCTGCCGTGCCGCGAGCGGGAAGAACGACAGCGCCCGGATCGGAGCGCCATCAGGCGCGGTCAATCCGGTGAAGTGAACGCCGGGGCCCTCGGCGGCGAGAGCGGGCACCAGCGCCGCGAGCGGACTGGCGGCAGCGGAATCGGGGTGGAACATCACCGCACGGAGCTGACCGCTGACGCCGATGAGGGAAGAGACGTCGGGGCCGATGGAGTCGGATGCGGCGTGTGACGGGCGCGACGAGGGGACCGGTGAGGGCGCGGCCATGGCCAGCACTCCCGCCAGTCCCACGAGAATGACGAGCAGCACGCTCGCCAACGCCCACAGGCGTCGCCCCACTACCGCTGCCCGCATGCCGACCCCGTCTGGTTCAGGACATCAAGGGGCGGAAAGCTACCGGGATGTACCGGGAACGGGAACCGCAGCGTAGGGGCGGGGCTCGGCCCCGCCCTGCGGCGTTTGGGCGATTAGGCGAGGGGTGAATCGCCCCGGGTTTTCCGGAGACTCGGTTAGTTGAGTACCAGGGCCGGGCGGTCGGCCAGGGTCCGGCGGCATCATCTCCACCCTTCGGCGGTGCAGCGGGCGCTGACGGTGGCGGTGGGCCGGGCGGGGACGCCCAAGCGGGCCAGCTGCCATACCTTGCGGCATTCGTTTGCGATCCACCTATTGGAGGCGGGATACGACATCCGTACGGTGCAGGAGCGGCTGGGGCACCGGGATGTGACGACGACGATGATCTACACCCATGTCTTGCTGCAGGGGGGCCGGGGGGTGCGGAGCCCGGCGGATCTGTTGCCGGGCGGGGGCTGAGATTCTTGCAGGGGTACCCGTTTACAGCGCTGGCCGAAGGCTGCGGTGGTGGTCGTGCGCAATCGCATTACACGTTAGGTGCCGCCCGCTCCAAGGGGGTTACCATGCTCCGCTGCAAGTCTTGGGCTCTTGCGCTCCTCTCGCCGCTATGTGCTTGCGGCGCCGGATCCGTGCATCCCTTCTATCGGTCATCTGAGCTGGTGTTCGACAGCGCTTTGGTTGGCATCTGGGCAGACAGTTCGAGTGGCGAGCGCGCCGTCTTCAGTGCGGACGGTGGCCAGTATCAGATCACCTACAGTGTCCCTGCCCCCGCTATCGGCATGGCAGTCAATACCGATCGCAAGCAGGCCGTCTTCGTCGGCCGTCTGTTCCGACTCGGCGAAGGGATCGCCATGGATGTGTCGCCCGGCACCCTGCCGGATTCAGTATCGCGGACGGTGCCCAACGAATACTGGTCGCTAATGCTGCCATTGCACACGGTCTTCTGGTTGATGCATCGGGACAACCGGCTCGCCTTTACCAGCCTTGAGCCCGACTCGTTGAAGGCATACCTGCGCCGCCATCCGCAAGCGATCGGTCATGCGCTAGTTGACTCAACGCTTGTCCTCACCGCGCCAACCCGAGAACTCCAGTCGTTCGTCCTTACGTACCGGCGGCGGCAGCACGTGCTGGCAGATACTACCGTCTGGTGGCGGTCCGGCGCCGAACGGGCGGCACCTCACTAGCATCTGAAGCAGACGGCGCGCATCACGCCATGGTTGTTGGATGTGGCACCGTTATTCAGAGACGCACTCAGGCTGCACGCACAACCGGGAGGCGTGTCGTGAGACGCACGAACATCACTTTGTCCGTGCTCGTGATGCTCGCCGCCGCAAGCAGCCCCGGCCAGGCGCAGCAAGATCCCCTTGTCGGAACCTGGAAGCAGAACCTGGCGAAGTCGCAATACGATCCCTCGACTCGCGCACCAACAATCGCGACGACCGTGCGACGCACCGCCGTGGGAATCAACGGCTACACGCAGACGACGGACGGCATGAACGCGCAGGGCGCCCTTACGCACACGGAATACACCGCGAACTGGGACGGCACGGACTATCCCGTCACCGGCTCCGCGGACTATGATTCCGTCTCCCTGACGAAGATCGACGCCTTCACCCTCATTGCAGTGAACAAGCGAAGCGGCCGCGTGGTTCGCATGCTTCGCACTGTCGTTTCCAAGAATGGCACGACGAGCACGTCCGACGTGATTGGGTACACCATGCAGGGCATCGCGTTTCACAATGTCGTGGTTTTTGACAAGCAGTGACGCTGCACGCAGCGACCTCGCTGCGGTGCGGTTTTCAGATGACGGCAGGCGGCGGCTGCCCAACACCGAAATGGAGCCGCCGGGCGCGAGAACTCGCGGACGCGCGACTGCTTCATGGAGTATGCGCCCGCGGCTCATTGTGAGCGCGTTAGCCCGCTCCCGGTCGCCGGGGACGTGACAGCCACGACCCCGCGCCGCCCCCCACGCAGGAATCGACCATGCGTACCCGCCTCCGCATCCTCCTGACCTGCCTGCTTGGCCTGGGTCCGCTCACCGTATTCGCCCAGCAAGGGCCGCCATCCGCCGCCGGACAGAGCGCCGGCGGGCACCAGCCGTGGATCACTTTTGAGAGCTCCCAAGGTGGCCGGTACTACTTTCACTACTCGCTCCGCGTCGAGACCGACGGCCGCGGTGAGGTCACTATGACCCCCCACGCCATCGGCGAACCCGATACGGTCGCCCCGTGGAGCGCCTCCTTCCAGCTCACGCCGACCAGCGTCGGACGCCTGGAGCAACTCTTTACCCGCAATCGGCTCTTCACGACCCAGTGGCGGTCGGCGCCCCCCATGCCGTGCGGCCCGGCTGGGATTCTCCGGATCCAGGACGGAACTCGACAGGTGGCCCTCTGGGAGGCGGCTCCTTCGGACCAGGAGTCGCTCGCAGCAGCCATCATTGGCGGCGTGCGTGCCATCGTGCCATCAACGATTCAGAGTGATCTTGATGCGAAGTGGCAGGCGTATATCGCTGCTCTCCGCTGAAGCGGCGTTACCAGCGCTTCGCGGGCTCACCGGCGCCTGGAGCAGCCCGGCGCGGGCTCGCCCCCTTTCGCTGCTGTTCCATTACCGCTGCCGGGCCAAGAAACGTACAAAAGCGCTTGTTGCCGAGACCTGTGCGTTGATGCCTGACCCGTTCGCCATGAGTCGCCCAGAACTACTTCATCGCAATCACGTGCGCCACGAACTGATCGACGGCGATCTCGGTGCCCTGGTAGAAGCCCGATGCTTTGTTTGTTTCCAGGTCCGCTTCATCCCGGTGCAGCGCCGTGAAGACGTAGCGAGTGCCGGTTCCCACCGGTTCCATCGTAGTGATGGCGGTGATCGGAATGTCGTCAAAGACAGCCGGCCGATAGCCGGGGAACAACATGGAGGTCCAGACAAGTCGCTCCATCGGAATAACGTCCAGGAAACAGCCGAGGTTGGGTGAGTCTGGGCCGTCTCCCACGGCGATGTCGATGCTGAGGATGCCGCCCGGTCGCACGTCCATTTCGGCCTTTGACACGCGCCCCCAGGGCTTGGGCATGTACCACTCCTTGAGATGCTCCGGTTTCGTCAACGCTTCCCAGACCAGCCGCGTGGGCGCGTCGATGAACCGCTCAATCGCGAAATCAAGCTTCGGATTGAACGCGAATTGCTTGCTCATGATCGTGATTCCTTCTCCTTGAGTTGTTTGACGTGTTGGTCGAACCGGTCCAGTCGCGATTCCCACGCCTGACGACGCGCGGCCAGCCAGTCGTCAACGACCTTGAAC
>JANLSZ010000002.1:0-5099 GCA_031362685.1 Vicinamibacteria bacterium
CGGCCGCGATGCGCGCGGAGGGTGCTTGACGAGCCCGCCGGGATCCACCGGGCGAACTCGCAACACCCCGCGCAGGCAGGCGGCCGCGCGACCGGCGTCGCTAACTCAGTTGCTCACGAAGGCGGTGATATAGCCAAACTCGTTATTGTTCCAGCTCGCGGAATTCGAAGAGCTTCCACACATGCCCACCGTGTAGGTCCCGGCGGCCAGGCCGACATACGCATGCACCATGCTGTACATGAGACGTTGGCCCTGCGGCGCGGTCACATCGAAAATCCCCCCCCCAAAACTGACGATCGCCGCGGCTCCCAGCTTGGAGCAAGGAAATAGTCTCAATAAGGTGCCGCCACCGACGGAGGAGCTGCCAAGGGCCTTCGTCGTAAGCATATGGATCTTCTGTCCCGCCGTGATGGTGGCGCTCACGGTGGGGCCGATGAAGTCGAGCGCGGCCGCCGGGTTGTTCCCAAAACCACTAGTGGTTGAGAAAGCCACGATCCCGCTCGGCCCGGCAGGCCCGGCAGGCCCGGTAGCACCGGTCGCACCGGTCGCACCGGTCGCACCGTTCGCACCGTTCGCACCGGCGGGTCCGGGGGGTCCGGTGGGTCCGGTGGGACCAGCAGCTCCAACCGCCGCGCCGAAGTAGCCGACCACGTCGCCGAGGATGTTGGTCCCGGACGTGTCCGCCTGCAGGCGCAAGTCACCGAGCGAGCAGTCGGTCGCCGCAGGGTTGCACAAAGGCACCGCCACCCCGTTCGCGATCGCGGGCAGACCAGTAACCACACCGTAGTTCAGGATCGCCGCGAGCGGCGGGTTTGGCTGCGGGTTGGCTACCGCCCAGGCTCGAATGTTCCCGGGACCCGAAGGCGAAACGGTCACGAAGTTGATGATCGCCGACGTCGATCCCACCGGGACGCCGCAACCCATCGCGGAGCCTCCCTGAGCCGCGAAGGGCGCCGTAGAGCCCACCACGAATACGTTCAATTGACCGTTGGCCGAAATCGGCCCCGGGCCACCCGCGACGGGGCGGGTATCGAACACGCGGCATGGCGTCACCGGCGTGTAGACGAGGTCGCTCGTCACCGAGCCCAGCACCAAAGGTTCCTGCGCGCCGATCGGCGTCACCGGAGACACGGACAACGCGAGCGCCACTGCGCCCACGTACAGCCATCTGCTAGTTTTCTTCATAATGCTTGCTTCCTTGGTTGAGGTGTATCGCTTCTTTTTCATGCCTTCGCGCGGCCTGCGGCCGGGTGAGCAGTTGAACGAACGCTATCACCTCAAGGGCCCGCCGTGAAGCCCCTTTCTTTAACAGCCCCCTTTCTTGGAATTGCCGCCGGTTGCAGACGGGGCGCACGTTCTACGCCGAGCGCACCGGCCGCGGTCGTGGTGGACGAGCCGGCCAGGTTGAAGCCGCTCGAGCACGCCAATCAGGGGGGCTAGCCTGTCGCAGGCCGGCTGGTGCGAGGGTTTTCCAGAACCCTGAATGCCCAAAACGTAGCCGCGGCGGTGGCAAGGAAGGAGATGGCCGGGAAGAGCACGGTCAGCACCAGGGCCGGATGGGAGGCGCGCGGCAAGGGCAGGAGGGCGACGGCCGCGGCGAGGGCGCCGATCGAGACCGAGGCGAGGGCCAGGGCCGCGATTTCAGAAGCCACGATGATCCTGAGATCGCGAGGGGCGAAGCCGGTGGTTCGAAGCACGAACCACTCCTCGCGACGCTCGAAGACCGATCGCGCCGCCACCGCGACGAGGGTCAAGGTGGACAGGGCCGCGGCCAGAGCCCCGAGCCACTGGAACGACGCGAGGTACGTGTTCTCGACCTCGTAGTACCGGGCGAGGCGGTCGGCGAGGCTCGACACCAGAGCGCCACGATCGCGCCAGGCCTCCCGCAGCGCCTGAGCGGTCTCCCCTTCTGCGGCGGGCCCTTCGACCAGAAACACCCGATACCCTTCAGCCCGGGGAAAGTACATTGCGAACGCCTCTTCGGCGATCAGTATCTCGCTTCGGAGCGCGCTCTCCTTGAGCGCGGCCACGAACTTGAGACGGAGCGGGCGACCGTGGCCGTCCACGATCTCCATGGTGTCACCGAGTTTCTTGTGGAGGACGTATTGCAGGGAGTTCACGTCCGCGATGGCGGGCACTTCCTTGCCAATCCCCTGGTCGGGCATCAGAAGATTCCAGGGGTTCGCTCTCTCGCTCTCGGTCTGCCCGAGACTGGACGCGAACGAAAAACGACCCCGGCCTCGAAAGGCCTTCTCGACTCCAAGGATCCGGGGATTGAGCGGCGCGTAGAGGTTGAGACAACTCGTGTCTTCGCCCTCGCGCAGCCGGAAGCGCGAAATGGCGGCGCGCCCGAGCGGTCCTGCGGCGTCCCCAAGCCCGGCTCGCACCCGGCCTTCGGGTGTCGCGATGTCGTCGAACACCGGACCGCTGGTTTCGACCAACAGGTCGAAACCTCCGCGGGGTCCTTTCGGTGTTCGGTCCGAGGTGTCCCGCTTCGCAAAGGATGACACCGCGAACACCACGAAGGTGGCGCTCGAAAGAAGCGTGGCCACGAATAGGACGCGGGACGGGCGGAAACGCAGGCCCCGAAGACCCACGCGGACCGTACCCCAAGGAGCGCTCCCTCCGCGGCCCAGCACCCACGCTCTCATCAGGCCGAGACCGAAGGCGAGGGTGCTGCCGCCGGCAAGAAAGAACCCGGGGCCCTCCGGCATCGTCCCGCTCTGAATGAGAAGGACAGCCGCACCGAAGAGGAATGCAGCGCCGAGGGGAAGAAGCGCAATTCGACCGCGTGGGCGGCGAGGCCCCACCTCTCCCTCGCGGCCCAGCAGGAGATCCAGCGGCTCGCGCTTCAGCGTCGTTCGAAGAGCCAGAACCAGAGCCACCACGCTCAAGACGAAGCCAAGAAGCGTGCTCGCGACCATGGACGGAGCGGTGACCAGCGCGGGGGATTCCGAGACGCCACGCGCCCATACCGGCCGGAGGATCTGCTGCAGACCCAGAGACACCAGCGGGATCAAGGCCAGACCGAAGAGCGCGCCCAGGGCGGAAAGGAGCGAAGCCTCGGTGAGGCAGAGGCGACGCACGTCGTCCGCCGTCCATCCGCACATCCGGAGCACCCCCAGTTCGCGCGACCGCGTCTCGAAGAGGAAACGCACGAAGGCCGCGGCCACCAGCAGCGCGGACATGATGAGCAGAGCGGAGAAGCCGGCGAAGTATGCGCCGAAGTCGAGTGCGCTGGAAGCGCCGCTCGCGGACGCGAGATCCTGGATCGTGAACGGCCAGACGCCTTCACGCAATCGCCGAAGCACGCTGCTTCGAACCTCGGTCTCGCTGAGGCCTTCCACGAAGAGCGTGGTCAGCCGGCTCCCTGAGTCCCCAAAGAGTTCGCGCGCGGTGGTGATATCGAGGTAGGCCTTCGGTGACGGCCCGTACCTCCTCCAGAAGTCCTCGTCCTTCGGTCGAATGCGCGAAAGCTCGATCGGAAAAGGCGGGTCCCACTCGCCCAGGCTCTTTGCGTCGGAGATGCCTGGATACGTGGGCACGAGGGCGCGGTCCTTCGCCGCCCTCTCATCGGGCACGATACCCGCCACGATGAATTGCGCGATCTGCGGCTCGAGGCGTCCGGCTTCCCGCCACAGATCGAAATGCAGCGTGACCACCGCACCCGGTTTCGCCGAGAGGTCTCGCGCCGCCCATTCCGAAAGCCAGAGGCTCCTCGCGTTCGGCGCCATCGCCGCCCCTCTACCGCTCCTCGCTCGCAGTTCCTCCGGGGACAGGCCCATCACCACCGAGTAGGGGACGGAGGTTTGGCCAAGATCGATCCCGGTGGCGAGGTAAGCCAGGGCTTCCTGCGGGGCCGCGGCCAGCGCGGCCCGGACACCGGCCTCCAGTGCGGGAGAGATCGTCGCTTCGCTCGAATGCACCACGCTTCCCAGCGGGGCTTCCGAGGTGCGCAAGCCGAAATCCTCGAGGGTCAGGCCGTCCGCCACACTCCGGGTGAGGGCGTTGCGTTCATTGCCACCGCGCGAACGGATGAGGATGCGATTGGCGATGGCGGGCGGGAGCGGCGGCTTTGGCGTCTGGCTTGCCGAAACCGCTTCGGACAGAGTCTGTGCCGACGCGAAAACCGTACGCGGCAGGTCGGGAGCGGGCCGGAGCGTGAACTCGCCACCCTCGGCGGACCCGAGGATTTTCGCGACCTTGAGCCGCACCGTCGCCTGGGCGCCGCTGCGGTCGCCAAAGAGAAGGGAGGCGGAAAGAACTCTGGCCTTGGGCAGATCCACCAGAACGGTTTCGCCCACGGCGACGCCCAGAGTGCTCGCAAGGGCGGCCGACAGATAGGCCTCGCGGCCTCGGGGGGCCTTGAAGGGCAGACCATGGAGCGCCATGAAACCGTCATCGATGCCGAGAACCGTCGACTCGACGTGCGGCCCTTCGGGAATGCGAACACGCCCGCGCTCGTCATAGACCGCGGCCGCCTGGTCGCCCATTTCGCCCACGCGGGCCATGACTTCGGGGCTCAAGGGCCTTGGGAAGAGCAGAACGTCGGTCGCCTGTCCCCGACGCGCGCGGGCCAGTCGTTCCAGTTCCTTCTCGAGCGCGTCCCCCACGCCAAGCGATGCTCCGAGCGAGGCGACCGCGATCGCGCAGGCAAACACACAGACGAGCGACAGCCCGAGACGCTCTCGAAGACTCTTGAGGGCGAGTCTCAGCACGGTCTTCACGCTTCCCGCAGAGCGCCGTGTTCGAACTTCAGCCGCCGGCCGAACCGGGTGGCGAATTCCGCGTTATGAGTCACCACGACCAGCGCTCCCTTCATGAGGCCATGAAGCTCAAGCAGGAGTTCCAGGACCGCGGAGGCGTTCTCGGCATCGAGGTTCCCGGTGGGCTCGTCACAGAGAAGAACCCGTGGTTTCAGAAACATGGCCCGGGCGATAGCTACACGCTGCTTCTCCCCCCCCGACAGCGCCGAGGGCAGGTGGTGCGCGCGATCCGTGAGGCCGAGTTGATCGAGCAGTTCGCGGCCCCGCTGGTCCGCGGCCGCGGGTTCGTGAACCTGCGCGACCGCGTTCGCGATCTGGATGTTTTCGAGCGCG
>JANLSZ010000037.1:0-29836 GCA_031362685.1 Vicinamibacteria bacterium
TTCGTCGGCCCTCGCCCGGTTTGTGCGCGAGGGCGGCGGCCTCCTTGCCACGACGTCCCTGGCCGGCGTCCGGGGCGAGGCCGCCAGGCTCCTGCCCGGGTCGTGGGGCGAGAACATCAGCCGTCTTGGGGATCGCGGGGCGTCCCTGGGCTTCGTCGACCTCGATCACCCCGCGCTGTTCGCCTTCAAGCAGGCTCGCGGCTCCGATTTTTCAAGGGCCCGCTTCCTTCAGTACAGGCTTTTCAAGGTCGAGACAGGCTCGAAGGTCGAGGGTCTGAGAGTTCTGGCCAGATTCGATGATGGCCGCGAGGCCCTGGTGGAGGCGGCCTTCGGCGCAGGCCGGGTGGTGACGTTCACATCCCCGCTCGATGGCGTCATGAGCGATTTACCGGTGCAACCTCTCTTCCTGCCTCTCATCCACGAACTCGCGAGGTACGTCTCTGCGCACCAGGAGGCCCCGCTGTATCACCGGGTGGGAGCCGCCGTTGACCTTCGCGGAAAGGAAACGGCCGCCGTCGCCGATCCAGTCACGTCCATCGTGTCGCCTTCCGGCGGCAAGGAAAGGATGGCCGAGGGCGCGTCCGGCTTCGAGCCGCAGGAGCCGGGCTTTTACGAAGCGGTCCGAGGGTCGGGGGCGCGGAGGATGTTTGCCGTCAATATCGACACCGCCGAGTCCGATTTGACCTCGCTCGATCCGAAAGATCTCGAGGCCGCGGTGCGCCCTGTCGTTCGTATGCCAGACCGCTCTCTCGCACCGCCGCCGGCGGAGGACGGCGCTCGGCAGTCGTGGTGGCGCATGACGCTCATGTCGCTGCTTCTGCTCCTGGGCATCGAAACGGCTTTTGCGAATACCCAGAGCCGGAGGGGGCCTTCTTGATAGATTGGTGGTCGGCGGCATGGTGATGTTCACACCCGGCGCACTCAACCGGGACCCGAGACTGGGTCACGCACTTCGACGTGTGCGCGCGCGCTACTCCCTGCGGGTTCTGTTTCGCGGTCTCGCCATTCTGGCCGTCGGCACTCTGCTAGGCGTAACTTTGTCCGCCTACGGCCTCGACACCTTCCGCTATTCACGCGGGGCGGTGCTTTCGATTCGGGCGATGCTCTATGTCGGGATTGCCGTCCTGGTTGCGCGGTTCGTGGTCAGGCCCCTGTGGCGCTCTCGCCGGCTGGCCTCGGATGCCGCTATCGCGAGATACATCGAAGAGCACGAACCATCGTTGGACGCGGCCCTGCGTAGTGCCGTGGATGAAGTGGCTCGCGAGGCGGGTTCGGGAGCGCCCCGGTCGGCCGCCCTGCAGACGCATCTGGTGGACGATGTGGCAAGGCGGCTCGAGGCTTTCGACCTCCCTCGCCAGGTCGACCGTGCGGAGATCAATCGGGCGACGATGACCCTCGGCGCGGCGCTAGCAGCGAGCGTGGGGTTCTTCTTCCTGGCCCCCGCTTTCATCCAGGCGGCGTTCCCTTACCTCTTCGACCCATTTTCACACTCTGGGCGGAGGGCGACTCCTTACGCTGTCTCGGTCAGCCCCGGCAACCACACCATCGCCCGCGGAAGCGACCAGGAGATCACTGCCCAACTGACCGGCTTCGACGCGGAGGCCGAGCTGGTGAGCAGGCATGGGGCCGGCGCCTGGACCCGGTCGCCCATGATCCGGGAGGATACCGGCGGCGGGATTACCTATCGGTTCATGATGCTGTCGGTCCAGAACGCCGCCGAGTACTTCGTCGAGTCGTCCGGAACGAGGTCCGACGTCTTTCGGCTGGACGTGGTCGATCGACCCTACGTCAAGAGAATCGATCTTGAATACCGCCTGCCGGCCTACACGAGGATGGAATCGCAGCGGATCGAAGGCACGGGAGACATCACGGCTCTCGTCGGCACAAGCGTCCTTTTCTCCATCACGCCCACCGTCCCGGTCAAGGCCGGACGGTTGGTCGCGCAGGGCCGCGAATCGAATCCCATTGCCCTCGACATAGCGGTGGGCGGTCTCGCGCTTACCGGCCAGATGCGGGTGACCACGGACGGCTTCTATAGGATCGAACTGCAGGGTGCGGATGGCGTCTTCGTCGGGGCCTCGCCCGATTATGTCATCGAGGCCGTTCAGGATCTGCCCCCTCGCCTCGCCTTTGACCGGCCGGGCCGCGACACCCAGGCGACCCCGATCGAAGAGGTCTTCACCCAGGTCAAGGCCGAGGACGATTTCGGGATCGCGACCGTGGACCTTGTCTATTCGGTGAGCGGGGGCGTCGAGAGAGTGGTCGCCCTGCATGAGGCTCCGGTTCTGAAGGATGTGATCGCCGGGCATACATTCTTTCTCGAGGAGATGTCGCTCAAGCCGGGAGACTTCATCTCGTACTACGCCCGCGCCACCGACGTGGGCTCTCCCTCGCGTCAGGCAACCACCGATATCTATTTCCTCGAAGCACGACCCTACCGTCGTGATTTCCGGCAGGCCGAGGAATCGGGTGGACAAGGAGGTGGCGGTGGCGGAAACGATCCGGGGTCCCTGTCGCAACAGCAGCGTCAGGTCATCGCAGCCACGTTCCGTCTCGTTCGCGAGCAGACCTCCCAATCACGTGACGCCAAAAGTGTCGCCCAGGATGCCCAAACCGTCGGTCTAATTCAGGCACGGTTGCGAACGCAGGTCGAAGGCCTGGTGACTCGAATGTTGTCCCGCGGCGCTCTGCCCGAGGGCTCGCCCATGCAGGGAACCGCGGATGAGTTGCGACAGGCCATATTGAAAATGACGGTGGCCGAAAGTGAATTGAAGGTGCCGCGCCCCCAGGCGGCGCTGCCCAGCGAGCAGACGGCGCTTGCCCATCTTCAGCGCGCCGAGGCCTCGTTCCGCGACGTGCAGGTCTCCTTCGGCGGAGGTGGCGGCGGAGGAGGAGGCCAAAAGAACGCTTCCGCCGAAGAACTGGCCGACCTCTACGAGCTCGATCTCGACAAGCTGCGAAATCAGTATGAGACGCTTCAAAGCGGAGCCCGTGAACAGCGGGACGACCAGGTCGATGAGGCGCTGTCCCGGCTTCAGGAGCTGGCGCGAAGGCAGGAACAGGAGAATGAACGGGCCCGTCAAGGCGGCGCGCGGGCCCCAAATCAGGGCGGGGGCGGCGGAGGGGCATCGCAAAGGCAGCTGGCCGATGAGGCCGAAGAACTTGGACGGAAGCTCGAACGATTGACTCGGGAGAAGGCCTCCCCTGCGCTCGAGGAGTCCGCGCGGCGGTTGCGTGAGGCGGCGGAAGCGATGCGGCAGCAGGCGAGCGCGTCGCGCGGCCAGACGCCCGGCGCGGCAAAGGGCGGCGGAACTCCACTCGATAGGTTGCGCGAGGCGCGGCGCTTGCTCGATCAGGAGCGATCGACTCGGCTGGACCAGGATCTTTCCGGATTCGCCGAAAGAGCGGATGCGCTCAAGCGCGCCCAGGAACAGATTGCCGGCGAGATGCGAGAACTGGCGGGTGCCGCGGGTACTCCGAGCGGCGCATCCGCGAGTGCCGACGGGGCATCGAAGGCGGATCGCATCAAGGAAAGAAAGGATTCCCTTGCCTCTGACGTAGCCCAACTCGAATCCAGGCTCGACCGGGTCGCCCGCGAGGCACGGCGCGAGCAGAGGGAGACTTCACGGAAGCTTCAAGAGGCCGCGAACGGCATCCGCGACACCAAACTGAAGGAAAAGATCCGCTACACCAAGGGCCTCGTCGATCGGGTCGAAAACGGAGCGGCGGAGCCCTTCGAGACCGACATCGCGGAGTCAATCGAGGCGCTGGGAGATCAGATTCGCGGCGCCGGAAAATCTCTCGGCACCACCCCGGAGAAGAAGAGAGCCGACGCGCTGGACCGGGCCCGTGACCTGGCCCGGAGTCTTGATTCGATGAAGGAGCGCCTCCGCGCCAGGGGCACTCCCTCACCCGACGGGCCGCCCGGGTCGTCGCCCGGTTCGGAGCCGGGAGCGTCCTCCGGCTCTCCGGACGCTCGCGGAGGCCAGGCGACCGGCGCCGGTTCCGCACGTGGGCAGGCGTCCGGCGGCGGTTCAGGCCAGGGCGGATCGCCAGGTTTGGGCGGTGGACCCGGCGGCCTAGGGGGCGGAGGGCAGGGGCGCCTTGGCTCCGAAGAGGCCCGACAACTCCGGGGCGAGATCAAACAACGTGGGGAAGATGCCGAGGCCTTTCGACGCGCCCTGGAGGAAAGCGGCATCTCGTCGCCTCAGGCAGCGGCTTTGGCGCAGCGCCTCCAGGGCCTCGCTTCCGATCGGAACTTCAAGGATCCCCTTGGACTCGCCGAACTCACCGGTCAGGTGGCAGACGACATCAAGATGCTGGAGTACATCCTTCGGCGGGAGGCCGATGGGAATCGTCCGGTGCTGCAGCTGACCGGATCCGAGGAACTGCCGCCCGGCTATCGAGCGATGGTCGAGGAGTACTACCGCACCCTGGCCAAACAACCAAAGAAATAGCAAGGGTGCGGCGGCACTCAGCACCCTGCGGATCCAGGCTATGACCAGGTTCCACCGGCCATTGCTAATACGCCATCAGATCGTCAACCCAGATCCGGCCCGTGCTTCCGAAAGCCATGGCTCCATGATCGATCACGAACACTAGGTGGGCAATCTTGCCGGAGTCGAAGGCACCGTCCGAGGTCTTGTTGATGCTTCGAAGAGACGCGAAAGGGATGTTGTAAAGCGTCCAGGCAGCGGAGGTCCGAACGGAGGCGAACCAGGCTTCCGTGCCCTCGTCCGCCGAGGCTGGGTTCAAGTCGCGAATCTGAAACCACACCCGATACTCGCCATCCGCCTTGAGCCAGAACGAGATCCCTCGATTCCTGGATAGATCCCGGGACGTTCGATCGACCAGTGCGCACCACACCGGCGGCCTCGGGGTGGCGTTCAGGTGGAATGACATCACCGCCGCTCCCCCGCCTCCCCGCCCTCCGGCCGTATCGAGGACGGGGTCGTCCACCCGAGAGCCGGGATCGTGCTCCGCGGCAAACGGAGTGGGACCCTCAAACCGATCAATCACCGTGGTGCCCTGAACGTAGGGTTCGCTCGAAGGTCGGGCCGCCAGCATTCGCTCCAGTTCGGATTCCGCGGTGAGAATCGAGATGGGATTCGCGAGAACCCACGGGGTCTTCTCCCCCGCCGTGTAGGCCTCCACGCGAAACACTCCCGGGCTCGTCACCGGGAAGTCCAGGGCGTTCTCACCGGCCGCCACCTCTTTGCCCGATTCGATCAGTCGGAGCCTGGTCGCCCGAGGCATGGGACCTCCAACGCGGAGGGTCAGGCCCGGCGCGAAACGGAGGGTGGACCCCGGACCGAACGTCTCGCCGCTCGCGGCTTGCGCGGCGAACGAAAACCCCTTCGGGTCGGCCAGCGAAGGAATGGCGACGACGCTTCTGCCCGCACACAGAGCCTGCGAAATCGCTCGCCGGGCCGCCACCTTGGTCGGCGGCAGGGGCTCGTTCAGATGAACCACCGTGCGCACCAGACCGAAGAGCGCTTCATAGGAAGGAAGGGGGATGCTCGCGGTTCGAGTGAGCGGGATCCGGCCGTGGGCGTCGGTTCCCCCGATGGCGGGCGCAAATCGGCGAGCCAGGGCCCTGTCCCAGAGCGCTCGCTCCGGGCTGAAGTCTCCGAGCGTCCGGCTCAGAGCGAAGGCGGGATTGACCGGATACGTCCAGGCGGCCAGGGACAATGCGAGTGCCGACGCCTCGCGCCAGGCGGTGTCCCCGTTTACGACCTCAACGCCCCAATCTCCAGATTCGTCTTCGCGGCTGAATCGCGTCTCTCCCCGCGGCGAGGTTGGGTGTGCGGCGAAAGCACACCCGCCGAGATGGCGGATGTCATCGAGGACCTCTCGAAGAGTGCCCGAGAAGCGGAACGTGGGAGGCCGTATTCCGATGGCCAGAATGTGCCCCGCCTCGGTCGAGACTTCGGATCCCACGATTACCAGCGGATCGCCCGGCTTTCCGCCCAGCCGATCGAAGATCTCCTCATCCACTCGATTGTGGTCGGTGATGATGACGAATTCCGCCTTGGCCCTAGCCGCCGCCGCGACGACCTCCGCCGGTGTTCCGCGCCCATCGGAAAGGTCGGTATGGACATGCACCACACCGGAGGCGCGATAACGCGGACCGATGATGGCGCCTCCCTCGGCCAGCGGGGCAGGCCAGGCCAGGAAGGCGCGGCCCCAGAGAAGAAACCCGATCGCCACCGCGGCACGGAACAGGCGATGTCCCCAGCCTCCCCGGGCCCCTGGTTTGGCCGCCATGGATCCGCTCACCGCCGCGCTGTCTTCATATGAGGGACCCACGGACTCGCGCGACGTGGCAGCGCCGTGGACCGCCTCAGGCTGACTTGAGCAGCCCCTTCAACTCGTCGGCCTTGTCCGTCTTCTCCCAGGTGAAGTCGGGCTCGTTGCGGCCGAAATGACCGAAGGTCGCGGTCTGACGATAGATCGGCCGTCGCAGATTCAACTGCTCGATCAGTCCCTTGGGGGTCAGCTTGAAGATCTGGCGAACCGCGTCGACCAGCTTCAACTCATCCACCTTGCCTGTCCCTTCCGTGTCGCACATGACCGAGACGGGGTCGGCCACGCCGATGGCGTAGGCGACCTGGACCAGGCAGCGCTCGGCCAGACCCGCGGCCACGATGTTCTTGGCGATGTAGCGGGCCATGTAGCACGCCGAGCGGTCGACCTTGGTCGGATCCTTGCCCGAAAAAGCGCCGCCGCCGTGAGGAGCGGCCCCGCCGTAAGTGTCCACGATGATCTTGCGGCCGGTGAGGCCGCAGTCGCCCTGTGGTCCGCCCGTCACGAAGCGACCGGTGGGATTGATGTGGAACTTGGTCTTGTCGTCGATCAGCTTCGCCGGCAGCGACGGCCGGATGATCTTGGCAAGAACGTCCTCGCGAAGAGCCTCCGTCTTGACCCGGTCGTCATGCTGGGTCGAGACCACCACCGCATCGATCCGTTTCACCTTGCCGCCCTCGTATTCCACGGTGACCTGGCTCTTGCCGTCGGGACGTAGGTAGTCGATCTCGCCCTTTCGTCGCGCCTGGGAGAGACGCCGAGTGAGGCGATGCGCCATCTGGATCGGCAGAGGCATCAGTTCTTCCGTCTCGGTGCAGGCGAAACCGAACATCAGGCCCTGGTCCCCCGCGCCCCCGGTGTCGACGCCCATGGCGATATCCGGCGACTGCTTGTCGATCGAGTTGATGACCGCGCAGGTCTGGTGGTCGAAGCCGAATTTGGCCCGGGTGTAGCCCACGTCTTCAATGGTCGCACGCACGATCGACGGAAGGTCCGCGTAGGCGTTCGTGGTGATCTCCCCGGCGATGAAAGCGAGGCCGGTGGTCACCAGGGTCTCGCAGGCCACGCGGCTCAGCGGATCCTGGGCGAGCAGCGCGTCGAGCACCGCGTCCGAGATCTGGTCGGCGATCTTGTCGGGATGGCCCTCGGTGACGGACTCGGAGGTGAAGAGGTGGCGGTGGTTATTCATGAAGCCTCGTTGATCAATTCGTTCAGCCGGATGGACGGGTGGAGCCTTTCCCCCGCGGATGCGGATCTTACCTGCTGGCGGAAGAGCAACCGAAACCCGCGAAGGCGGAAAGGCGGGGCGAAATCCACGTGGTCAGGCGCGGGGGTGGAACTTGTCGAAGACCTGACGGAGCCGTTCGCGGGTTACGTGGGTGTAGATCTCGGTGGTGGAGATGTCGGCGTGTCCGAGCATTGCCTGCAACGCCCGGAGGTCGGCGCCGTTTTCCAGAAGGTGGGTGGCGAAGGAGTGCCGCAGCACATGGGGCGAGAGGATCTGGGCTACTCCGACCCGGAGCGCATGCCTCCGCACGATCAGCCAAAGCCCCATGCGCGACAGGCCTTCACCGGCGTGGTTCAGGAACAATTCGCGTGACCGCTTGGTCTTGAGCAATCGCGGGCGGCCCTCCAGCTCGTAGCGAAGAATCGCGGCGAGCGCGCTCGACCCGATCGGCACCAGGCGCTCCTTCCGGCCCTTTCCAAAGATCCGGAGCAATCCGACCTCTGGGTCGATGTTTTCGGTCTTGAGTTGGGTGACCTCGGAGGCGCGGAGGCCACTTGCGTACATGGTTTCGAGAATGGCACGGTCGCGGAGTCCAAGCGGTGTCGAGCGGTCGGGAGCCTCCAGCAACGCCTCCACCTGGACCCGGTTCAAGAAGCGCGGCAATGGCTTGAAAGGTCGAGGCGATCTCACGTTCTCCATGGGATCGTCGGTCAGCTTCTCTTCTCGCACCAGGAACCGAAAGAAGCCTCGGATGGCGTGGACCGCACGTCCGGCCGACCGAGCCGAGAGGCCGAGCGCCCGCAAGTGAGCCAGAAACCCAGCCACCTCACGGGGCTTGATATTCTCGATCGCCTGCTCCCGAGACCGAGCCCAGGCCGTGAGCTTCTGGAGATCCGATCGATAGGCGGAAATCGTGTTCGGGGATAAACCCCGCTCCGCCCGAAGGTGGTTTAGATAGTCGGTCACCCGAGCGTCTTCGACCTTGGCGGAAGGCGGAGGCGACGCTTTCTCCGGGGTCATCGCGCGAAACGCTGGCGAACCATGCCCAGGATTCGCGTGGCCTCGGGAACTCGGAACATCAGAGCCAGGCCCAGATAGGCTGCCGCTCCCAAGAACACCGGACCCAGTGCCCCCACCGCCTTGGCTGCGAGCCCGGGGGCGCTCGGATCGAAAGCCGCGTCAGATACCAGAACCACGAGTGACATTCCCCCGGTGGCGACCAGGAGCGAGATGATGAACTTCGGATCGATGCGCTTGAATAGCGACTCGGGACCGCGGTACTCAAACAGCAGCAGCCCGCCGTTGGCCAGGTTTCCGAGGGCCATGCCCAGGCCGGCCGCCTTGAACCCCATGGAATCGAAGAGCAGGCCCAAAGTCAGGAGATTCGCGCCCACCGCGAGGAGACTGGCGGTGAGGGGGACGCGCGGCCGCTTTACCGCATAGAAATAGGGCACAAAGACTTTGGTGGAGGCGTAGGCGACGAGGCCAATGGACATCCACGCCAGCGCGGAGGCGGTGGCGGCGGTGTCCGTCGGGGTGAAGGCTCCGTGTTCGAAGATCAGCCTCACAATCGGCCGTCCTGCGCAGATGAGGCCCAGCGCGGATGGCAAGGTCAGAAAAACGAGCAGGCGCAGGGCTTGGGCAATCTGCGCGTGGGCTTCCTGGGGGCTGTCGGAAGCAATCAGCCGGGACAATCGCACCCCGGCCACCGTGCCCACCGCCACCCCGAAAAGTCCCATGGGCAGATACAGGAGCCTGAAGGCGTAACTCAGCCAGGCCACCGCGGACGGCTGGGTGGACGCGTAGTTGCTACTGATGAAGATGTTGATCTGACCCGCGGCCAGGCCGACGATCGCCGGCGCCATGGTGGTCAGGATGTCGCGAATCAATGGATCCTTGAAATTGAAATCGGGACGAAAATGAAACCCCTCACGGATGAGCCCCGGCCACTGGATCAGGAATTGAGCGGCGCTACCGAGAAGGGCCCCGAAGGCCCAGCCGTAGGCCACCTGGGTTTTCGGAAGACCGGCCCAGTACAGAGCCAGCGCGATGACGATGTTGACGATATTGAAGAGGGCGGGTGCGAGGGAGGGCAACGCAAACCGGTCGCGCGAATTCAACATACCCATGGCCACGGCCGCGAAGGAGATCAAGGGAAGGATCGGCATCATCACCTGGGTCAACCGGGTGGCGAGTTCGGTCTTCCCTTCGAACGCGGCGAAGCCGGAGGCGAGGCCGTGGACGAGAAGGGGGGCCAGAAGTATTCCGAGTCCGCAGATGAAAGTCAGCACGATGGCCAGCAGGGTGAGGAGCCTTCGGGCCAGGGCGAAGCCGCGCTCTGCGCTCTCGGTGTCGGCTCTGGAATAAGCCGGAACGAAGGCGGCAGACAACGCTCCTTCGGCAAACAGATCGCGCAGGAGATTGGGGATTCGGAAGGCGATCAGGTAGGCCTCGGCCTGCGCGGAGGTCCCCAGGGTCAGGGCCATGAGTTGCTCGCGCACCAGGCCCAGGAGACGGGAGAGAAGGGTGGCCAGCGACAACATTGCCGTCTTGGCTGCGAAGTCGGACCGCCCTCGGGACTCGTTCTTGACCGGCGTTTCAGGTAGACTCAACGGCTCACCATCTCGACACGGCGGGGGTTTGCCCGCACAAACACAGGGTTTAGCGTCAGAAGAGGTTTTTTAGCGTGGCGAATCACGACTCCGCACTCAGACAAATGCGCCGATCGCGCAAGAAGCGCGCGATCAATCGGGCCAACACCGCTCAGCTCAAGACTCAGGTCAAGAAGCTCCGCGCGGCCATGGAAAAGGGCGACGGCACTGCGGCCAAGGCCCTGGCCGCTCCCACGTTCTCGGAGTTGGACCGCGCGGCCAAGAAGGGCGCCATCCATCGCAACGCCGCCAGCCGCACCAAGTCGCGCCTCGCGCGTCGTCTCAACACGGTCAGCGCGTAAGCCGAGCCGTCTTCGTTCCCGCGCGGCCCTGGCTCGAGGGAACGGGGATGACCGAAACAGAGAAAGCCTCAGGCGCGGCCCCCGCTCGCCACCCGGGCGAGCGCGTGGGTGAGGACCGGGGCGGCCGGGGCACTGAGTTTCAAGCGCCGGTCGGCCTCCGCGAAGATCGAGAGGGCCCGGCCGATCTCCGCATCGGACCACGTGCCGGCCGCGCGCTCGGTGTCCGACACTTTGAAAGGCAAGACTCCGGCCTGAGCTCCGGCCTCGGTGGCCGATAGCCCCGCCCGACGCAAAGCGCGAAACACCGCCAGCTTGCGAACGGTGCCGTGGACGGTGGCGAGGACTCTGAGCCCGGCCTCACCCTGCCGCAACGCTTCATCGAGGAGGTCCAGACTCTCCCGCTTGTTCTTCATCATCAGCGCGTCGGAAAGCCGGTAGAGCGGCGGGCTGGACGTCACGGCCAGAATGTCCCCGGTGCCTCGCCCCATCGCTCCCTGGTAGAGGGCCATCTTCTGCAACTCGCTGGCGATCCGCCCCAGGGACGGGCCGCTTTGCTCGATCGTTTCCCGAAGAACGTCGTCGGCAATGCGCAGACCGAGCGCTTTCGCCTCGGCCTCGGCGGCCATGCTCAGCGACCTCCCCTTCAGGTAGTCCGCATCGATCAGCTCCGCGACTTTGCTGATCTTCTTCCACATCCCGAAGCGCCGGTCCGTCTTTCGAACAACCAGGATGAGAGAAGAAGACGGATCGAGTTCCGGCAATTCGCTCGCCGGGGCGGCCACCTTGCCTCCGGCCTTCCGACCGCCTCGCTTCTCCGCTGGCTCTTCAGCGGTCTCCGAGCCCTCCTCCCCGTCTGGGTCTTCATCCGAGTCTTTGCCCCCGCCGCGAAGCTTCTCAGCCCGCCGGACCACAACCACCGTCTTCTCGGAGAAGAGGGATCGGGAAGCCGCGGCCGCGAAGACCTCGGCGAACGACGACTCGTCACCCCAGATCCGGACGATCTCGGACGGATCGATGCCTCGGGCCTTGAGCACGCCCTCAAGGGCCCGGTCGGCGCGCAGTGAGTCCTGACCTAGAATGAGGACGATTGGAGAAGGTGCCTTGGCCACGCGCCGGTAGTTTAACGGGCCGAGTCCGGCCGGGTGGAGTTTACCGGCCCGCCGATCAGCCGACCCGGGACAGGCCAAAGCGCTTGGCCCACAAGGGCCCGCGGGCGTACGTCCGAAGTCCGTGATTCGGGGGCGCGGTCTTCCACCACGTGTCGGCAAGGTCGCGCGCTCGGATCAGAAGGTCCCGATCGCGCACCGGATCGCCGGCTTGAAACAGACCCCGTCCCGACTGGCGGGTCCCGAAGAATTCGCCCGGGCCCCGGATCTCCAGATCCTTCTCGGCGAGAAAGAACCCATCCTCGCTCGCCACGATGGCGTCGATTCTCTCTTTGGCCTGGTCGATTGGTTGGCCCCGGGTCACGAGAAGGCACTCGGATGCATACCCGCTCCGCCCCACTCGGCCGCGAAGCTGGTGAAGCTGGGCGACGCCGAAGCGCTCGGCCTGCTCGATCACCATGAGAGTGGCGTTTGGAACATCGACTCCCACCTCGATGACCGTGGTGCTGACCAGAACCTGCGTCTCCCCCCGCACGAAGGAATCCATCGCGGCCCCCTTCTCCTCGCGGGGAAGCCGGCCGTGAAGGGCGGCAACGCGAATTCCCGGCAGCCACGTCGTCCACTCCTGAGTCAATTGCGTCACGGCTCGGACGTCGGCCAGCTTCTCAGATTCCTCGATGAGCGGGCACACTACGTAGACCTGCCTTCCTTCCGCGAGGTGCCGCCTCGCCGTTTCCACGATCCGGGCGCGCTGAGCCTCGAATCGGTGAGAGGTCCGGATCGGCCTCCGGCCCGGCGGCTTCTCGTCGAGAACCGAGGTGTCCAGATCGCCGTGGAAGGAGAGGGCGAGGGTGCGCGGAATTGGAGTCGCGGTCATCACCAGGGCGTGCACGCCTTGGCCCTTGCGACGAAGTTCCTCGCGCTGGATCACCCCGAAGCGATGCTGTTCGTCGATGATGGCCAGGGCCAGGGACTTGAAGACCACGTCCGGTTCGAACAGGGCATGGGTTCCGACGATGATACGAGCCTCGCCCGAAGCGATAGCTTCGAGCGCGTTCTTCCTCTCCTTCGACCGGAGCCGGCCCGAGAGACGGGTCACCGGCAACTGAATCGGCGCGAACGCGCGGCCCAGAGTGAAGAAGTGCTGGTCGGCCAGAACCTCGGTGGGCGCTACCAATACCGCTTGCTTTCCATTCGCCACGGGCAGGAGCATGGCCAGGGTGGCTACGATCGTCTTTCCCGATCCCACATCCCCTTGAAGCAGACGACTCATCTCCAGGCCCGACTCAAGATCGGTGGCGATCTCCTTCAGAACCCGCTTCTGCGCCCCGGTCAGGGGGAAGGGAAGGACGCGTTTGGCGGCCGCTCGCGCCGCTTCGTTGGCGCGGAGAACGACTCCGGGGCGGCGATCGCCACGCTTCGCGGCCAGGCCGACGGCAAAGAGAAAGAACTCTTCGAGGATGAGACGGAGATGGCCGCGCGATCGAGCGCCGTTGAGGGCGGCGAGATCGTCGTGGGGGGAAGGATCGTGGACGGAAACCAGCGCCTCTCGCAGTTCAACCACGCCCAGTTCCGCTCGTAACTCTGGCGGTAAGAGGTCGAGCCCGCCGAAGTTCGGGGGCAGGGAGCGAACCAGATTGGTAAGAATCCGGCGCCATACCTTCGGCAGAAGAGTGCCCCGCTTCTCATAGACCGGAACCACCCGGCCCATGTGGATGGCGTCCTCGAGACCAGGAGGTGGCATGCCTGCCTCGCCCGCGGCCTCCCCCTCGGTTTCGTTTTCGCCTTCGTCGAGGATCTCAGCGTCCGGGGAATGAAGAGCCAGTCCTCCACCGAAGCGATCCCACTCAGGCGCGCCGTAGAGAACAACCCGGCGGCCCACTTTGAGTGAATCGCGCATATAGGCCTGGCCGAAGAAGACGCACTTGATCCGCCCGGACGCGTCTTCCACGATGGCTTCAAAGATGGGCATTCGCCGTGCTCGCTTCAGGCTCACCGCCGCGATGCGGCCGCATATCGTGGTGCGAACCCCCGCCGTGAGGGTCTTGATCGGAGCGAGGTTCGAGCGATCCTCGTACCGTCGGGGCAAGACGAGAAGAAGATCCTGGAGCGTGGTGATTCCCTCCGCTTCGAGGGCACGGGCTCTCTCTGGCCCGATGCCTTTGACGAACTGAACCGCGGTGTCGAGTCGAAGGTCCGGCGTCACCGACTTTCCGGGCCTTCCAACTTCGCGGGTCGGGGAGGTCATGACAGGACCCTGGTGAAGCGAAGGCCGCGTTATCCGATCAGTACTCGACCGTGGCGAGGGCCTGCTGCGGTCGAATCTTCTTCGCGGAGTAAGGAAGTCGGAAGGGAGCCCGGATATCGAAGCCATTGGGTCGGGAGGCGTCCACGGTCGCTCGGGCCACGATATCGCTCAGCACGGAGGCCGAAAGAGGAATCGGTCCGACCTGCGCGCTCAACAGCTCAAACTGCCCGAAGCCTCGGTCGCTTTTGAAGTCGGCCACTATCTCAACCGCCATCTCACCGCCAAGAAGGCTCAGGAAAGAGGCGGCGCTCGCGGCTTTCTCCTTGAGCTCGGAAAACTCAGAGAGATTGGCGAGGCCCCGAAGCTCAAGACGGCCGTCGTGCAGAATGATGCGAACCTCGCGCAGGCCGCGCGGCACCTTTTCGGCCAGCGCGAACCGCACGTAGGAATTGAGTTCGGATTCAAGGACGTTCACCGGCGTGCGCTTCACCTTGGGATCCCGGTCGAACTTCTCGAGCAGTTCAAGCTTCTTGCCAAACGCGTCGGACAGCTCTCGACTCAAGCCACTCCTCGGGGCCGCCGGATTGGATCCGCTCGGTTGGGCCAGCAGGATCAGGAGAAGGAGGGTTGCGGGCGTGGTCATGAGGCGATCGCTTTGAGGAATGAATCACCGGGACACTTCATGGGGAGCCCGAAGTTCTCGGCCAGGGTGGCGGCGATATCCGAGAAGGAGGTCCGGTCACCCAGGGCGCCCGCCCGCACTTTCTTTCCCACCGCGATGAGCGGAACAAATTCACGGGTGTGATCGGTTGACTCGTCCGAAGGATCGCAGCCGTGATCGCCGGTAATAATCAACAGGTCGTCCTCGCGCAGGGCGGCCATGAGATCGGGAATACGCGCGTCAAGACTCTCGAGGTTTCTCGCGTAACCCTGAACATCGTTCCGATGGCCGTAGAGGGTGTCGAAGTCCACCAGATTGGAGAAGATGAGGCCGGACGGCCACCGCCCGAGAGCGCTGATGGTTTGATTGACGCCGTCGTCATCCGAGACGGTGTGCACCGCCTCCTTGATACCGCGTCCCGTGAAAATGTCTTCGATCTTGCCCACGCCGAAGACGGGAAGCGAGGCGGCGGCAAGATGATCGAGGAGAGTCTGGCCGGACGGGGGCACGGGGAAATCGCGCCGGTTGGGCGTGCGCTTGTAGGTGGCCGGAGCCTCCCCCACGAACGGTCGGGCTATGACGCGACACACGCCGAACTCCTCGCAAGCGAGGGAGTAGGCGATTCGGCAGTAGCGGTAGAGCTCATCAGGCGGAATGACCTTCTCGTGGGCTGCGATCTGAAACACGCTGTCCCCGGAGGTGTAGACGATCAGCGCCCCGGTCTGGACCTGCTCATCCCCGAGTTCCTTCAGGATTTCGGTTCCAGATGCCGCCTTGTTGCCCAGGACTCGCCGGCCGGTTTCCCTGGAAAAGCGGTCGATCAGCGAAGCGGGAAAACCCTGGGGGAAAAGAGCAAAGGCGGTCTGCGTCACCAGGCCCATCATTTCCCAGTGTCCGGTGGCGGTGTCCTTGCCCGCACTTTTCTCCGCCAGTCGTCCGAAGCCCGCGGTTGGAGAGACCTCGCGCGCGGCGGAGCAGGTGGGAGGAAGGTTCCCCAGACCCAAGGCGGCGAGATTGGGAATCCGCGCGTGTCCGAGGCTCAGGACATGGCCGAGAGTGTCGGCGTGCTCGTCCCCGAAAAGAGCGGCATCCGGAGCGGCGCCCACCCCGAGACCGTCACAAACCACCACCACCGCGCGCTTGTACGGTCCAATCACTTTGAACTTTCTTTCCTCACCCACTCCCCGATGCGAGAGAGAGCGGCCCCACTCTCTTCGAACCATTCCACGTCGAACTGATGGCGGAAATAGGTCATCTGCCGCTTCGCGTACTGCATCGTCGAGGTGACAATAGCACGCTGAAGTTCGTCGTCCCCGCCCGAATGGAGCGCGCCCTTGGTCATTCGCGCGACCACCTCACGGTATCCAATTGCCGCCAGCGCACGCGGTGTTGGCACCCCCGGCGGCACACGGGCGAGGGCGCGGCGCGTCTCGTCGATCAATCCTTCGCAGAGCATCCGCTCCACCCGGGCGCCCACCCGTTTTCTCAGCTCATCCCGGCTTGGATGGAGGCCAACGATCAGAGCCTGACCTGAGAATGTCGGCCGCCTCTCCTGCTGAGCCTTCGAGAACGGACGGCCGAGCGTGAAACACACCTCCAGCGCACGCACGATACGGATTCGGTCGGCGGGGTTCGTCTTGGCGGCGTAATCCGGGTCCTTGAGCGCGAGCAAACGATGAAGCCGGGCCGGGCCGCGTATGTCCGCCAGAGCATCCAGCCGGCTTCGGATGGGCGAGGCCGCGCTGCCCTGCTCGAAAAGCCCCTTCAGAAGAGCGGTCAAATAGAGGCCGGTTCCGCCGGCCACGATAGGCAGCCGGCCGCGGCCCGCGATATCGGTAATGGACTCGGCGGCGCGTTGCGCGAAGACGCCCGCGTTCATCTCCTGGTGGGGGTCGAGGATATCCACAAGATGGTGAGCCACCCGGGCCCGATCGGCTTTCCTGGGCTTGCCGCTGCCGACGTCAAGCCCGCGGTACACCTGCACGCTGTCGCAGGACACAATCTCGCCGGACCACCGGATTGCCGCTTCAAACGCCAGGGCCGACTTGCCGCTGGCCGTAGGTCCGACGATGGCGACGATCCGCGACTCGTTCAGCGCTGAAGCCAAAACCGGAGCACCGCGAAGAGAACCAGCAGAAGCACCACAATCCCGAGACCCCGGATCTGCGTGTCCGGCAAGCGGGACAAGCTAGGCCTCGGGAAGGGGGCGGTTGGGTCGCAGAGCCTTCAGGATGTTGGCTTCGTGGTCCGCCCCCAGAGTCTGGCGGACCGCGAAGAGCATCGCGTAGAGCAGCTCGTTGAGGGTGTTCGTCAGTTGAAGGGAGCGCTCGCCTTCCGGAACCAGGGCGAGTGCTTCGAGGAGCGGGAGCGGGTCGATAATGCCACCTTTGGTCACTCGACAGGCCGCGATGAGTCCCCCCGCCGCGTGCAGTTCGTTGACGGCGGCCTGAACAATGACGTCGGATTCCGGACCGACCTCGCGCAGCAGATAGCGATAAATGTACGCGTACATCGAGTTGTAGGCGGTCAGGGCTGACTCGGAACCGTCGCGCCCGCCCGACTCGCCCACCGTCCGGATCTTGCGCCCTCGCACTCGCATGAAACCGGCGCAGAAGAGGGCGTAGAGCGTCTTCTGCGTTTCCGCGTCGCCGATCTCGCTTTCCGTGCAGATCTCCGCGACCGATCGCCGACCGTCGACGACCGAGAGAATGTGCCTCTCGTAGGGCTCGAGCGCGCTCTGGTCGACATCCCGAACACCCTCGAGAATGAGCCCGGGGTCCGGGTATCGACCCTTCAAAGCCCCATCCGGATGGATACGCCGCAGGCCTTCGAGAACCAGCGCGAGCGGGTCGAAAGAGACGGTGACCTTCTCCTTCTGGGGCAAGCTGGTGGATTCGAAGGTGAACTCGCCCGCCGGCCACTCGAACAAGCTGAAGACGATCTCGCGCACCTGGGCGTCAACGCCTTCCCAGAGGTCCTGGGGGGCCATCGCTCCCATTTCGATCAGCACTCTCCCCTGCCGGCGTCCGTGGGAAATCTGCCGCAGCGACGACTCGTATTCCTCGACACTTATCTTGCCGAGGCGCAGGAGGGTCTCCCCAAGGCGATCGCTGGGAGAGTTGCTGGTCGCGAAAACCACCCGGCCGCTGTGGAAGTAGATTGCCTTCCGAGTGCCTTCCGACTCAAGGGACAGAATCCCGGTGGAGGACGTCCGTCGAAGCTGGATCAGCAGCTCGGGCAGCGGCAATGCGGAGAGATTGCCCTTAAGGCCTTGCGCGGTAATAAAAGGAACCAGGCGCCTGGGAATCGCGTCGGTGTGAGTGATCATAGAGTCGTCTGAAGAGGGAGTCTAGATGGGACTCCGGTTGAACGGGTGAGTCTCATTCAGGGGGCCCCGAAGGATTAGTCCGACTGAGGTCGATACCGGTGTAATAATGCTTCAGGATTTCGTCATACCGTGAGCCGGCCTGAGCCATGCCGAAGGCTCCGACCTGGCACAAACCTACTCCGTGCCCCCATCCCTTTCCGGTGATTACAAACTGCCGCACCGAGCCATCCTTGGCAAGTTCACGGTCGATTACAAACAGGTTCTCGCGCACCCCCAGCGCGAACCGAACCTCAAGGCCCTTGAGCACGATCTCCCGCTCCGACCCTTGAACGGCGAGCTCAATCACCCGACCGGAGACACCAGTTCTGCGCACCTGAAGCTCGAGAATCCGGCCGGGGTTGCCGTAGCGCTCCATGGACTTCGCGATCTGGGCCGGGGTCAGGCGCTCCTCCCACCGATAGAACCGGGACGAGCGATCCGCGGAGGGCCCCATCCGACTTTGCTCCGCCACCAGGAAAGCGAGGCGTCCCTCGCTCAGGATGTAGCGGACCTTGTCACCCTGGGTCAGCGCCAGCTCTGAGGCGGCCACTGGTGTCCCGGAAAGATCCCGGAAGAGGCGAAGGCGCTCCGCGACTCGAACGGTCTGAACGACGTCTTCGATCCGGAACCTGAATTCGCCCTCCGATCCACCGGCGAACTCGGCTCGATCGAGGGAGGGCGGCCCCATGCGCAACGCCGATCGGGCCAGGATCCCAATGGCGGTGCTCCTTTGGATTCGCCCGCCCGGGGCGAGGCTGCCACTGGCCGAAGGCGAAAGCACGTCCTCCTGAATAAGAATCGCGGCGGCGCGCGACTCCTCTGGGCTCGCGAAGTCCTTCTGATCCTCCGACTGACGGAGAAACTCCGCATCATGAGCGGAGAGCAAACGTTCTGCGCGCTCGCTCCAGCAAAGAGCCGCGGAAACGTAGACGAAGAAGGCGCCGCGGCGCCCGAGGTCGCGGCCGGGCCTCGCGTTACAGCCCTTGCGCCCGAGTGAGCGCAACAGTCTTTGGGTCCACGCCTCGGCCTCTTCAGAGCGGAGTCCCTCGGCGAGCCAGGCGCCGTTCTCCGAAGAGTTTCCCAGCACGTCGAGCGCCATCAATAGGGCGACATCGCGATTGATGGCCGGTTCCGGGCCGAGTTGAGCGATCTTCCCGTTCGACCGGATCACGGCCAGGCGGTCGCGCTCGGCCAGGCATTCCACTCCCTTGAGGTAGGACTGAGTCTGGGTGGGGAAGATGTTCGAGCCTTCCTCGGTGTGCCCGCCGCAGGTAGACGTGTAGAGCGCGTTGATCAACTCACCGCGGTACCAGGCGGCGATCCCGGTGGTTTCCGCCACTGCCTGATCGGTGAGCGGATGCTCGGTGCTGAATCCCCGGTAAACCTGGCAGGCGGGGGTTGCGCAGATGTCGTATCCGCGCTCCTTGTATTGACCCAGGTTGCGAAGCGCGTAGGTTCTGGCCGCCACCGCCTGCGCCTTCAGGGCTTCAAGCTGCGGGAACTGCCCGGGCGACAACTCGTTGGGAACCACACCACGGAGATAGTCCTCGACATTCAGGATGTTCACCGCGGTGATGCCGCCCGTGCCCGGGCGGACTTCCACCAGCCCTCGCAGAGGCGAAGCCCCGATGGAGAGCCGCTCGTCGGGGTTGACGGTTTGGAGCAGCACCGTCGCGGCGGTTTCGCCGGTCTCGACGATGCGGACGAGACCCGCGGCTTGCCCGCTCGTGGCATCGGTGGTTACGAATGCCCCCGGGAAGCCATTGGCCGAAAGCTGCCGGGCCAGCGCAGCCGCGTCCTCCCGCGCGGGAAAGGCCCCGGCTTTGACCTGATACGTCCGGGTAGTTTCGTTCCACATCGGCTCGGTGGTCAGGCCGGTCGTGGCGGCAATACTCCTGGCCGCCTGTTGCGCCTGGGAGAGATCGGAGAGGCTCTCCGCCTGAACTCTGAATCGCACCGCCACACTGGGCGCCGCGTTGGCAAGTTCGAACGTCAGGCGTTGCGCGGTCGTCTTGTTCTGACCGACCCAGACCCTCATTCCCGAATCGGCGCCGCCGATCGACACGCGGGCCGCATCCACCATGAAACCAATTCGGATGATGGGCGGAGTCAGAGACGAAGCGGCATCGGGCATCTCGGGAAAGCTGGGGAGCGGCCGCGACGGAGAGGGCGTGGGCGCCTCGGCCGGCCGGGGCGTCCCGGGGGCCGCGGGCTTGACCGGGCCTGCTGGCTTCGACTTCGGAGCTCCGCTGCGACAGGCAGGAGCGAGCAGCAACAGGGCGGCGCTCACGACATGCAGAAGGGGCCGGGAGTTCAAGGGGGCGCTAGTAGACAAAGGTGACCCGCATCGTCACGCTTCCGGCCGGATAATCATCGGGCAAGGGAAGCAGGTCGCTCCCCTGGAGCGCATTGGAGGCCGCTCGGTCAAGCGCGGTCGTTCCCGACGAAGAGAGCATCGTAATTCTGGTGATCTTCCCGCCTCGCTCCACCGTGAATTCAATACCCACCTGCCCGCGAATGCCGAGGCGGGCCGGTTCCGGAATCATCCAGTTCCGATAAACCTCACTCTTGAAGTGATTGATCCATCGCGTGAAATCCGAGCCTTCGGGGTCGAAGAAAAGAGGCCCCATCTGAAATCCGGGAACCTCCATCTGGGACATGTCCCGCCTCTCTCGCATGGCCCGCTCGACACTTCGCGTCGAAGCGCTCAACAGGCCGCCCGACGGGCTGGTCAAGCGGGAATCGTCGGCGCGCGACGTTTGTCCAGAGGGCCCCAGAGGCGTTGGCAGTCCGCTTCGCTCGGCATCCTCGCCGCGGCCCTTCCCGGCCCGTCGTTCCGACTCGGGAATCGATTCCTCCGGCTGCGCCTGCTGCGCGACCTTGGTCCCCCGCCGCCCGATGTCCCGATCCCTTTCCAGGCGCAGCTCCTCGGCCCGCTTGTCCGACGCCTCTCCGATGCTGATCCTGGCTGACTTTTCGGGCGGGGGCGTGGCCACCGGACGCGGCGGCGGCGGTTTGGGTTCCGTCCGGGCGATGAGGGGCGGCGGAGCGAGGTTCTGGGGCAGAAGGAAGGCACGACGCACCACCGGCGGCTGCTCGATCGCCTTCGGCTCTTTGTGGCGGATCTGGAACAGGATGGCGAGAAACGCGGCGTGAGCCAGCACTGAAACGAGCAGCAGGGTGTCCCGCCTCGGGGCCTCGATGCGGGGTATGGGTCGCCGCGGGTCTTCGGTGGTTTCCGTGACCTCGTCGACTTCGTTGAAATTGAATACCGCCACGGCTCTTGGATGTTCTCAGGCCGGACTGTTTGGTCCCATGCCACTCATCTTGTCCAGAATCTCTTTCGCGATCCTTAAGACCGCGACCCCGTCCTCGCCCGAGACGACGGGGCGGCCCTTCTCCAGGATCGCGGTGACGAAAGCCTTCGCCTGCCGGCGCAGGGGTTCGCTTTCAGGATCGCCCGGAGCCGAGCCGATAGTCTCCATCCGGATCTCCGGAGCGCCGCCTTCTCCGATAACCAGCTGGGCGATTTGAGCCTGGCGGGTTAGGAAATCACACGATACGTAAAGCCTCGAACCAAACACGCGGAACTTCCGAATCTTCTCCGCCGAAACTCTGCTCGCGGTCAGATTGGCGATGAGACCCGACTCGAAACGGATGCGCACGTTCGCGATGTCGACCCGGTCGGTCAGCACCGGGACACCCACCGCATCGATCTGAACCGGCTTCGATTTGTCGAGGGCCACGAGCAGATCGAGGTCGTGGATCATCAGATCGAGGATGACGTCGATATCGAGGCTGCGCTTTGGAAAAGGAGAGAGCCGGTGAACCTCAACGAATCGAGGGCGTCCAATCTTCTGAAGCGCCTCGGATGCCGGATTGAAGCGCTCCACATGGCCAACCTGCAGGACCACTTCTTTTTCGCGGGCCAGGCCGACCAGCCGCTCCGCGTCTTCGAGAGACCCGGTGATGGGCTTCTCGATCAGAACATGGCGAGAGGCCTCAATCAGCTTCGCGGCGACTTCGGCATGAACCACCGTCGGCACCGCCACCACCGCGGCGTCGACGTTCGCGATGAACTCATCGAAGGTTCGGGCCACCGAGGCACCGAGAGGCTCGCCCACCACCTTCGCTTTTGCCGAATCGAGGTCGAAAACCGTCGTGAGCCTCACGCCGGGAAGGCCGGCGAAAACCCGGGCGTGGTGAGAACCAAGCGCTCCCGTGCCTACCACTCCAACTTTCAAGCTCTCCGCACCCATCGCTTCAGGCCTCCGCCCCCCTCCTGACCACACCCACCACGACGATCCCCATGTCCTGAGCCGCGGCCAGAAACCTGGGCTTGTCGAGGAGGAGGGTTTTCCGAGCCTCGACCGCGAGCACCGCCGCCCGGGCGGTGTTCAGGCTTTCCAACGTGGCCATTCCCACCACGGGCACGTCGAAACGCATGTCCTGTTTCGGCTTCCCCATCTTCACCACCACCATCCCGGGTCCGGCAATCCGCGCGCCCCGCGCAATAGTCTCATCCGTGCCCTCCATGGCCTCGAGAGCGACCACGGCCCGATCCTTGACGACCACGGTCTGTCCCAGGTCAAGCCGGCCCAACTCCGTCGCGATCCCCACCCCGTACTCGATGGCCTTCAATTCGTCCGAAGAGGGCTTCTTCCCGGTCATCGATCCCTCATCCGCCAACTGGTCGGCGAGCAGCTTCACCGACGAGATCAGCCGAATTCCCTCCCGCTCCAGCGCATCGGCCACCCCGCCGATCAGGCTGTCGGTGTTCTTGAGCGCCAGTCGGGCCAGGACGCCCATGAGGGTCAAGTCGGGAACAATCCCGGAGAAGATTTGCCGGTGTCGAACCTGCCCGGCCATGATGGCTTCGCGCACTCCTGACTGTTTGAGGGCCGCGATACAGGCGCCGAGCTGACCCAAAGACACCTCGTGGGTCTCGGCGACCAGAGCCTCAAGGCCCGGGTCGGTTTCTTCCTTCAGCCGGATCAGAATGATCCGCCGCCCCTGCCGCCTCGCCGCTTCGGCGACCAGGAACGGGAAGCGTCCGTTGCCCGCGATCAGGCCGAGCGGTCCGTCTTCGGAGTTTGGCGCACTCACTCGTCGTGATCCGTGACCCGCTTTCGGCGTTTCAAAACGACGCCACGCCTGGCGGTTCGGATGAACTCAACCAGCAGCCGAACCTCTCTCTGATCCCCCACCCCGACTTCGGCTTCCATCTGCTTCAACGCCTCGGTCGCGGGGAGCCCGCTCTGCATGAGCAGGCGATAGGCGCGCCGGATCGCGGCCACCGCTTCGGGCGAGAAGCCGCGGCGCTTCAGCCCAAGAGTGTTGGGTCCAAACAGACACGCGCGATTTCCGACCGTCTTCGAGTAGGGCAAGACGTCCATGGTGGCCACGGTGAAACCGCCGAGGAAGGCGTGGGGCCCGACCCGGCAGAACTGATGGACCGCGGAAAACGCGCCGACGGTCGCATAGTCGCTGACCTCGACATGCCCGGCCAGAGTGGCCGCATTCGCAAAGATCGTGTGCGACCCCACATGGCAGTCATGGGCAACGTGCGACTGGGCCATGAAAAGGTTGTCGGACCCGATTTCTGTGATCCCGCCGCCGCCGCTCGTTCCCCGATGGACGGTGACACCCTCCCGGAACACATTGCGGTCCCCGATTCGAACGCAGGTCTTCTCGCCCCCGAACTTCATGTCCTGGGGGGCCAGGCCGATCGAAGCGAACGGAAAGACGTGGTTACCCTCGCCAAGTCTGGTGTCGCCGTCGATGACGGCATGGGACTGAACGAGGGTGCGAGCTCCCAACACGACTTCTGCGCCGATGACGCTGTAGGGCCCGATCCTGACCCCGGCTCCGAGTCTGGCTCCGTCGGCCACGATCGCAGTCTCGTGAACCTCGGGCGGCCGCAGGTGCGAAAGGGAGAGCAACAGGCGCGCTTCGGCCACCCGCTGATCCCCCACTCGGATCTCGCCCTTGATCCTGAAAAGGTCCCCCCGCCGATGGATCAACGAGATCTCCAGATCGAGCCGATCTCCCGGGGTGACCGGTCTTCGGAACTTCGCGTTGTCGATCCCGACGACCAGAACTTCACTGCGGGTGGGATCGGTTGACTGCAGCAACCAGATCCCCGCGGCCTGGGCGAGGCTTTCCAAGAGGAGCACGCCCGGCATCACCGGCGCGCCCGGGAAGTGCCCCTCGAAGAACTCCTCGGCGCCGGTGACCGTCTTCAGCGCCTTCAAGCCAGTAGCCGCGTCGAAATGCGTAATCCGGTCTACGAGCACAAACGGATACCGTGTTGGCAACCGCCTGGCCAAACCGCCCACTTCCATCCCGGTCACCAGACCGGCGTTCTCCTGAATCTGTTGTGCCAAGGGAGTCCTCGATTAGCCGTCAGTCGTGATCACTTTGAAGGCCCTCGTGGACTCCCCGGTCCGCAGGCGGAGCGGCAACTCCTCAGCCGGGTCCGCCGCGACCGACCATGGAGGAGTCTACTGACCCGGGGTGGGTGTCGGCTTGGGAGCCGCAGGGGCAGGTGTCGTCTCCGCGGGTTTAGGGGCGGTGGGTGCCGGGGCCGTCCCCGCGGGCTTGGGGTCGGCTGGCTTGGCGGCGGCGGGTTTGGGCGCAGCGGCGGGAGCGACCGGGCGCGAGGCCTTCTCGGTGTCGTCGGCCTTCACGATGACGTCGCGGGTGATGTCCAGTTCAGTGTTGATCAGGACAATGGTGGCGCGGTCCAATACGAAGTCGAGTCCCTTCTCCTTGCCCACGGCCTGCAGAATTGGCTGAATTCTCGTATTGAATTCCGCTTGGAACTCCTGGGCCTTCTGCTGGGCCGACTGCTGCATTCTTTGGATGTCGGCCTGGGAGTCCTCAGTCAGGGCCTGCCGATCCCTGTTCTTCTTCACGATCTCCTGCTGCTTCTTTTCCACGGCGTCGGGAGACAGAATGGCACTCTGCTTCTGGAGGTCATCCTGAAGCGCCTTGATCGCGGTATCGAGTTGGGCGATCTGGTTCTGCCGTTTGGTCAGCTCGGACCGGATCTCGCTTTCCAGTTGGTCCATACGCGTGGCATAGCTCTTTCCAAGCAGGCTCTCCTGAGAGATTCGCTGCATGTCAACGACCCCCATTTTGGTGGGCTTGCCGGTCGGGCCGAGAGTCTGGGCAAAGGCGGGGTTGGTGGCGAAAAGCACGACCGCCGAGCCTACGATCACAAACAACTTCTTCATCTGTTCTCCTTAGAAAGTGGTGCCGACCGCAAACTTGAACGTTCGCTTCTCCACGAAGAGAGGGTTGGCGTTGGGGTTGAACGCGTAGATCAGACGGAACGGAACGTTCAACACCGGCATGATAAACCGAACCTCCGCTCCGGTGGATATCGCGGCGTTCCGGAAGGTGATGTTCTGGTTCGCCAGATACGCCTGGCCCGCGTCGAAGAACAGCAGCGCGCGAACGGGGCCAAACACATCGAAATAGTACTCGGCGTTGAAGAGGGCGAACTTGGTGCCGCCCACAAGCGATGCAGTGACCGGGTCACGGGGGCCGACCGCGCGCACGTTGTACCCGCGGATCTGCTGTTCGCCACCGAGGTAGAACTGGAGGTAGAAGGGCAAGGTGGCCCGCCCGGTGACCGGCTCGATCACGGAGGTGTCGCCGAAGGGCCGAATCATCGCGACCTGCGCCCGGATCCCGAGGGTCGTCTTCTTCAAGTGCGGAATGTAGAAGATGGCCTCGAGGTCGGGGCGGAGGTAGTTCAGGGTCCCGCCGAGCGGTCCACCGGTGATTTGACCGGAGGCGGTCAGTTTCATGCCGCGCCGCGGGGTGAAGGGATTGTCGACGGTGTTGTAGACCAGAGAGGGGGACAGCCGGCTCTCGTTCCGCTTGCCGAACCCCTCGAAATAGGAAGAGTCGAGGGTGGGCTGGGTGTTAAAGTTCACCCGGTCGGCATCGGTGAGCGTCGCCTCCGAGATATTCACCACCTCAAAGGCATAGTTCAGAAAGAATCGCGAAAACCGGCCCACCGGAAATCCGGCGGTCACCGAAATCCCTTTCCGCTCGTCCTGGTAGCCGAAGACGTTCCCGGTGGTGAATGACTGGTAGATGATCTTCCGCTTGTAGATATCGAAGCCGGCGGTGATCGGGCGGTCGAAGAGATACGGCTCGGTCACCGCGAACTGATAGTTCTTGGTCCGCTTTCCCGTCTGGGCCGAAACCTGGAAGGTCTCGCCCTGACCCAGAAAGTTCGAGGTCTGGAACGAGGCGTTCAGGAACGTGCCTTCGAGGCCAGACACACCGCCGCCAAAAGTGAACTGGTTCCGGTTCTGCTCCTCGACCCGAAGCGTGACATCGATCTTGTCTTCGGCCATTTGCGAAGGGCCGAGTTCGGGAGCCTTCTCGATGGGTTTGAAGTACCCGAGCTGGTTGATGCGCCGGATCGAGAGCTTGAGGAGTTCGGTATTGAAGACGTCCCCCTCGGTGAGATAGACCTCACGGCGGATGACTTTGTCCCGGGTCGACTCGTTGCCCGCGAAGTTGATTTTGCCAACGAAATACTGCTTGTCTTCGTTGATGTCGAGCACCAGATCGACGGTTTTCTTGTCGTGGTTCGGCGTCCGCTTGGTGAACCCCGTGTACTGGAAATAGCCCTGGGCCCCATAGGCCTCTCGCAGCTTCTCAAACCCCTTCTTTATCTTCTTTTCGGAGTAGATCTCGCCTTCGTAAAACTTGAAAATGGGGAGAACCGCTTCTTCCTTGAACAGTTTCATCCCTTCGAACTTCACCGCGCCAACCGTGTAGGGGTCGCCTTCGCTGATGGGAATCTCGACGATCATGAACTTCACCGGCTTCTTTCGGAAAAGTCCGGACTTGCCGTCCACATACGTGAGTTTCGGCTCGCCGATGCTGGCGGTCACGTAGCCCGCGTTGAGGTAGTGATCGCGCAGGAGCTCCTGGTCACTGCCCCACTTCTCTTCGTTATACGTGGCCTTGCCCGACAACCAGGAGAGGTTCCAGAAGCCGGACTGCTTGAGCTTCTTCATCTCCCCGCGCAGGCGGCCGTCGGAGTACACGGTGTTGTTCTCGAACTGGATGGATTTGATCTTGGTCTTGGGGCCGTCGTCGATGGTGAACGTGACCTGTTCGCCGCTTCCTCCGATGGTCTTCGCCTCGTGTTTGACCGTGCCGAAGAGGCGCCCCTTTTCCTTGAGCATCTCGCGGATGATGTCTTCCGCCCGCCTGGCCTTGGTTGGGTCATAGAAGGAATCCAGGCGGAGCGTCGCCTCCTTCTCCTTGAGCTTGTCTTCAATTGTGGTCTTGGTCAGGGCCTTGCTGCCCCGGAAGTCGACGATCTGAACGCGTTTGCGCTCGTTGACCGTGAAGAGCAGGGCCTTGTTCCCGGACGGAGTGTCGCTCTCCTCGACGCTCATGTTCTCAAGGAATCCCGCGTCCCACAGCCTCCGGAAGTCAGCCTTGATGACCTCCTCGTCGTAGATGCTGCCAACCTTGGTGGACACGTAGTAGAGGAGAGTGTCCTTGGCGATGTACTGGTTGCCGCGAACCTCCACACGCTCGACAATCACCGGCCGCTCCGCCGCCGGGGGCGCGCTCTGCGCTCCCGCCCTCATCGGGGAGCCAAGGGTCAAGGCCAGCGAAAGGCCGAGGGCAGTGGCCAGGGGAATGAGTTTCATGCGGACAGTCGGCCTCGGTTTTCGTTTTGCCAGTACCACAGTGCGCCCTCGTGGACGCCCACTTCGATCGGAGCCTCCGGGGTCAGAACCCCGCGCAGGAACGCTTCGGAGAGAGAATCCTCGATGTGCCGTTCGATGGCGCGGCGGAGCGGCCTCGCGCCGTACGAACGTTCCTTGAGCGTCTTCCGGAGCAGCCATTCGATCCCATCATCGCGGATGGAGATGGAAAGTCCCTTGGAGCGGAGGTTGTCGGAAAGATGCCCGACCAGGTTTCGGGTGATCCGGCCCAGATCGGCGTCGGAGAGCGCATCGAAGAGAATGATCTCATCAATCCGGTTGATGAACTCTGGGTTGAAGGTGTGCTTTACCTCGGCCATCACCGCGTCGGTAGTGGCCAGGTCGGTTTGGGTCGCGTCCTGGGCGAAGCCCATTCGGCCTCGCCTCTCGATGGCGCGCGCGCCCAGATTCGAGGTCATGATCACGATCGCGTTCTTGAAATCCACCAGGTTCCCGAAGGAGTCGGTGAGCCGACCGTCTTCGAAAACCTGAAGGAGGATGTTGAAGATGTCGGGGTGCGCTTTCTCGATCTCGTCAAGCAGAATCACGCAGTAGGGGTTTCGGCGAACCCGCTCCGTCAGTTGCCCGCCATCCTCGTAACCCACGTAGCCCGGAGGCGAACCAATGAGGCGGGAGACCGCGTGCCTCTCGATGTATTCGGACATATCGACGCGAATGAGGTGACGCTCGCTGCCGAAGAGAAGTTCGGCCAGGCCGCGCGCGACCTCGGTCTTCCCCACCCCGGTGGGTCCGAGGAACAGGAACGAACCCACCGGCCGCTTCGAATCGCGGAGCCCGGCCCGGGTACGCCGAATGGCCCGGGCCAGGGCGGAGATCGCGCGGTCCTGCGAGACGACTCGCTTGTGCAGTTCGTCCTCGATGCGCAGCAGCCGGTTCGACTCGTCTTCCCGAATGGACATCACGGGAATTCCGGTGGCGCGCGCCACCACGGCATCGATGTCATCCCGGAAGACGAAGAGCGTCCCGGCGTCGTCGGGTTGAAGCGGCGAGGGTCGCGCCAACGCGTCCACTTCCGGGACCGCATCGTCCGAGCGTTTTAGCCAGCGGAGTTTGACCCGGCTCCCCGCCTCATCGAGCACGTCGATGGCTTTATCGGGAAGGCAACGATCGGGCATGTACCGAGAGGACAAAGCGACGGCCGCTTCGAGGGCCTCATCACGGTACTGGACTCCGTGAAACCGCTCGTAACGGGACTTGAGCCCGCGAAGGATCTCCACCGACTCTTCTTCGGTAGGCGCCTTGAGGGCCACCATCTGAAACCGGCGTGAGAGCGCGCGATCCTTTTCGATGTGCTTGCGAAACTCGACCGGTGTCGTGGCTCCGATGCATTGTAGTTCGCCGCGCGAGAGGGCGGGCTTCAGGATATTTGCGGCGTCGAGGCTTCCCTCGGCCGACCCCGCTCCGACCAGAGTGTGGAGCTCGTCCATGAACAGGATCACGTTCGGGTTTTCGACCAGTTCCTTCAGAAGGTTCTTGAGACGCTCTTCGAACTGCCCGCGGTACTTGGTGCCGGCCACCAGCAGGGCAAGGTCGAGAGCCAGTACGCGCTTTTCAAGAAGCGGCTTCGGGGCCTCGCCAAGAACGATCAGGGAGGCGAGAGCCTCGACCAGAGCCGTCTTCCCCACTCCGGGTTCGCCGATGAGAACGGGATTGTTTCGCTGTCGACGGCCCAGGATCTCAATCACGCGCTCGATCTCGTCGCGACGACCGATGACGGGGTCGAGCTTGCCGCGGATTGCAAGGTCGGTGAGGTCTCGGCAATACTCGGCGAGAAGCGGCGTGTCTTTCGCGCGCGCCTGGGGCTGGGTCTTCTCGGCCAAGAGACGCAGAATCTCTTCGCGCAGAAACGGCAGAGTCAAACCGTTCTCCCTCAGGACCTCGGCGGCGGTTGCGGTGTCCTCGCGAAGCAGGCCAAGAAGAAGATGCTCGGTGCCCGTGTAGGAATGCCCCAGTTGCTCGGCCTCGTCCTGAGCCAGGGCAAGGACACGCTTTACTTCGGGCGAAAGCGGCATCTCCACCGTGGTCGAAACCTGCTCGCCGTATCGACAGCGGCCCTCGACCTGACGCCTGACCTCCTCCATCTTGAGGCTGCCCCGATTGAGCAGGCGATGGGTCAGACCCTTGCCCTCTCGTATGAGACCAAGAAGGACATGCTCGGTCTGGATGGAATGGGCGCCCAGTTGGGAGGCTTCGT
>JANLSZ010000058.1:0-4216 GCA_031362685.1 Vicinamibacteria bacterium
GGCGCTCCCGCGTTCGGCATGGCCATGATCTTCGCGGTCACCGCCGCCGCCACCATCCGCTCGATGGTGTGGAGCATGCGGTTGGGGCCCTGCGAGCAGTTGGCCCCGATGAGGGCCACTCCAAGGGCTTCCAGCGCCACCACCACCTGCTCCGGCGATTCCCCGATGACCGTAGAACCTTCGTCGGTGAAGGTCAGCGAAACCATCACCGGAAGATCGGACACCGTCTTCACCGCGGTGAGCGCGGCTTTCGCCATGTCCAGCGACGGCATGGTTTCGATCAGAAAGAAATCGACCCCACCTTCCTCGAGGGCGGCGGCCTGTTCGGCAAACGCAGACACGGCGTCGTTGAGGGAGATGTGGCCCAGCGGCTCCAGCGGCTTGCCCAGCGGTCCGATGGCGCCCGCGACCAGAACGTTTTCGCCCGCGGCCTCCCGTGCGATACGAACGCCCTCGCGGTTGATCTTCGCAAGCTGGTTGTCGAGGCCATGGGGCCCCAGCTTGAATCGGTTCGCGCCGTAGGTGTTCGTCTCGATGAACTGCGCGCCCGCATCCACGTACTCCTGGTGAACCTGCTTCACGAGGGCCGGCGACGAGAGGTTCAACTCATCGAAGCAGCGGTTGACGAACACCCCGCGGTTGTACAGCATGGTGCCCATGGCCCCGTCGCCCAGGACCGCCCCTTTGGCTACGAGGTCCAGTATCGACGCACGTTTGGTGAGGGTAGACGGATTGGAAGCCATCGCGGGCGAAAGGTTAACACCGCGACGAACACCGAGGTCAGCGGGGGTGCGTCCCGGGCCTCCCTTAGACTCGTGACGATGCATTCAAACGGCGGGTCGAAAGCGGCGCCGTCCCACCGCGAGGGCAGTTCCCAGTTTCAGCTTCTGGGTGAGCGCCGATTTGCGCCCTTTTTCTGGACGCAGTTTCTGGGCGCCTTCAACGACAATCTCTTCAAGTTCGCGTTCACGGTCATGGTGACGTTCCACGCCGCCGCGAACTCCGGGTTCGATCCGGCGTTGGTGGTCAACCTGATCGCCGGGCTCTTCATTCTTCCCTTCCTGCTTTTCTCCGCCACCTGCGGGCAGATCGCCGACAAGTACGACAAGCGGTCCATCGCCATCTTCGTCAAGACGCTCGAAGTCGGAATCATGGTCCTCGCGGCCTACGGTTTCACCGCCCGCAACGTGCCGGTTCTGCTGGGTTGTACCTTCCTGATGGGCCTGCACTCCACGATTTTCGGGCCGGTGAAGTACGCGTTTCTTCCCCAGGCCCTCACGGAGCGCGAGCTTACCGGCGGCAACGCCATGGTGGAGATGGGCACGTTCGTGGCCATCCTGGTTGGGAACCTGGTTGGCGGCGTCCTGATCGGACTCCCCGAGGAAGGCCCGAAGATCGCCGCCTTCGGCTGCATCGTGGTAGCACTTCTCGGTCGGGGCATGTCGCACTTCATTCAGAAGGCGCCTCCGCTCGTCCCCGACCTCGTGGTTCGCTGGAACCCTTTCGGCGAAACCCTGCGGAACCTCAGGCTCGCGGCCGAGAATGTCGTGGTCTTCCGAGGCCTGATGGGGGTGTCCTGGCTCTGGTTCTTCGGCGCCTCCTTTCTGACCCAGCTGCCGAACTTCGCCAAGGACGTGCTGGGCGGCTCCGAAGAAGTGGCCTCGTTACTCCTCGTGATCTTCTCGATCGGCATCGGCATCGGGTCCCTTCTGTGCGAATCGCTCTCTCGCCGCCATGTCGAACTCGGGCTGGTGCCGATCGGTGCTTTCGGCATGACCGCCTTCGCGGTCGATTTGTACTTCGCGTCGCGAGGCTTTGTTCACGGGCCGGTGACGCTGACGGCGCGCCGGTTCCTTGACACCCCGGGCGCCTTCCGCATCCTTGCCGACCTCGGCCTTCTCTCGGGGTTCGCCGGCCTGTTCTCCGTCCCGCTCTACGCCCTGGTGCAGTCGCGCAGCGCGCCCACCCATCGAGCGCGCATCTTCGCGGCCAGCAACATCCTCGGCGCATTGTTCATGATCGCCTCGGCCGCGCTCTCGGTGGCGCTGCTGAAGGGCGGCGCGTCGATCCCCATGATCTTTCTGGTGGTCGGGATCATGAACGCGGTGGTCTCGCTCTACATCTTCCTGCTCGTGCCCGAGTTCCTCCTGCGCTTCATCTCCTGGATCCTCGCGAACCTCATCTACCGGTTCAAGATTCGCGGAGACGAAAACATTCCGGAGCATGGAGCCGCTCTGCTGACGTGCAACCATGTGAGCTTCGTCGATGCCTTGCTCTTGATGGCGGCGTCGCCGCGGCCGATTCGTTTCATCATGGACCACCGGATCTTCGACACCCCCATCCTCGGTGCGATCTTCCGGCTGGCGAAGACGATTCCGGTGGCGTCCAAGGCCGACGATGCGGCGATCTACGCGAATGCCTTCGCGGAGGCCGAGAAGACTCTGGCCGAGGGCGACCTCCTCTGCATCTTCCCCGAAGGCGTCATCACCCGCGATGGCGAACTCCAGCCTTTCAAGTCCGGGATCATGAAGATCCTCGCGAATCGCCCGGTCCCCGTCATACCGATGGCGCTGCAGAACATGTGGGGTTCGTACTTCTCTCGCGTCGATGGCAAGGCCATGACGAAACCATTCCGCCGCGGCTTCTACTCGAGCGTGCGCTTGATGGTGGGAGAGCCGATGGCCCCCGAGACCGTGACCCCGGAAGGATTGCAGGCCAAGGTTGCGGAACTGAGAGGGAGGCTGAAGTAGCGGTCGCCGTACTCGTCATCGTGGGCGTACTCGGCCGTAAGAAGCCTCGAATCGGTGCGCCCCCCTGTCGATAGCCCACGCCCACGCCCACGCTCACGTCCACGTCCACGTTGACGCCGGAACGCCGGCTCGTTGACGTTGGTCCCGAACCGATCGTCCGTTCACGTTGGATCGCCACAGCCAGCGTTCGTTTACGCGTCTCGTCTGCGCGCTCCGTCATTGCGAGCCCGGCACGGACTGCGTCCGTGACTATTGGAAGAAACCCAGGCCGTCATGGCGAGGAAGCCATCGAAGGAGGCCTGACGAAGCCATCACGCCCGAAGCGTAGCAACCGCCGTGACCGCCACTCATCGGCCGCGGCGGGTGAGGCTGCGTGGCGGAGAGGTTGCTTCGTCGGAAGCCAACCGATGGCCTCCTCGCAATGACGGGTGGGGTGTCGTACTCGTACTCGTGCTTTCCGTACTCGTACTCGGCCGTTGTACGTTTACGAGTACGAGTACGTCCAGGCTCGACCGAGGGCCTACCGGCCTTCGATGACCTCTCGGACCGCGCGGTCGTCTTCGCGCCAGCCTTTGCGGACCTTCACGAACAGTTCGAGGTAGACGGGGGCATCGAGGAACGCTTCGATCTCCGTCCGCGCCTCGGTGCCGATCTTCTTGAGCATCGAGCCCTGCTTACCGATCACGATGGCTTTCTGACCCTCGCGCTCCAGCATGATGTCGGCCGCGATCCGGATCTTCCCGCCATCGGCCTGCTCGTCCTCCCAGGCCCGCACCAGAACCGCGGTGGCATAGGGAACTTCCTGGCCGCAGCAGTGGATGATGGCTTCGCGGATCAGCTCGGAGACCAGGAACCGCTCCGACTTGTCGGTGAACTCGTCGGTGGGAAAAAGGGCCGGGCCCTCGCGAAGGTCGTGGAGCACGGCCTTGAGCAGAACCTCGACACCGACGCCGGTGCGCGCGGAGATGGGCACTACCGCCTTGAAGCTCAGCCGATTTCCAAGACCCGCCATCAGGGGAAGAAGCTGGGCCTTCGCGACCTTGTCGACCTTGTTGAGGGCGAGGATCACCGGCTTGCCCGACTGCCGCAGCAGATCGGCGATGGGACGGTTGTGAGGTCCGTCGCGCTCGGTAGTGTCGACCATCCAGATCACCACGTCCGCCTCACCGATGGCCGAATGCGCCACGCTCATCATTCGCGTGTGCATGGCGTGAAACGGTTTGATAAGCCCGGGGGTGTCGATGAAGGCGATCTGACCGTTCGGACGGTTCACGTAGCCCAGGATGCGATTGCGGGTGGTCTGGGGCTTGTCCGACGTGATCGCCACCTTCTCGCCCACCAGGCGATTCAGCAGGGTGGACTTGCCCGCTGAAGGCCGGCCCACGATGGTGACGAAGCCCGATTTGAAACCGGCCGGGGTGGCCGCGGGCGCTTCCGTGGTCTCGGGAGGGGGTGGGTTTTCCTCG
>JANLSZ010000062.1:0-2517 GCA_031362685.1 Vicinamibacteria bacterium
GGATCGGTACGTCGATCCTGGGGCAACCTGGAGTGCCGGATTCGGCCGGCTCAGGCCTTGGCGCGGCTTTCCGCATCCAACCAGATGAGATTCGGGAGGCCAGGATTTCGATTGACTCGTTGCAGGAAGTCCTTGGGCCACGAAGCAATCCCCTCCCACCACGACCAAACCCGGAAGTCGTAGGCCCCCTGCGGCTCAGTCAGCGGAGCCGTGCAGCCTCAGACGAGCAGCAGCACCGGGGCCTGAAGCAAGCGCTTCACTTCGGCGAGGAAGGTGGCCGAGACCGAGCCGTCTATGACGCGGTGGTCGGAGCCGAGGGTGATCTTCATGCGGTGGCCAACCCGGATCTGATCGTTAACGCCCACTACCGCTTCCTTGCGGACCGTGCCCACCGAGAGAATCGCCGACCCCGGGGGATTGATGATTGCGGTGAATTCGTGCACGTCCATCATGCCGAGGTTCGAGATGGTGAACGTGGCGCCCATGTATTCCTCGGGCTTGAGCTTCTTGTTCTTTGCCCGATCCGCCAGCTCTCGAATCTCGGCTGCCATCACCGCCAGAGGTTTTTGATCGGCGAACTGAATCACCGGGGTGATGAGTCCATCGGGCAGCGCGACGGCGATGCCGACATGCACGTCGCCATTCAGCACGATCGCTTCTCCGGAACCGTCGGGAGCCGGAGCCCAGGATGCGTTGACCTGGGGAACGGCACGCAGGGCCAGCGCGCAGGCGCGAACCACGAAGTCGTTGACGCTGATCTTCTCGCCCGCTTCCTTGAGCTGGGCCCGAAGGTCGACGGCGCGGTCCATGTCGACGTCGACGGTGACGTAGAAATGGGGCGAGCCGAAGAAGCTCTCGGAGAGCCGCTTCGCGATGGTCTTGCGCATGCTGGAGAGCGGAAGAGTCTGCGAAACCCCCGGCGTAACGGTTACCGAAGGGAGGGCACGGGCCGCCGATGAAGGCCGGGAACTCTCGGCGCGCGGAGCCGCAGGAACGAAGGCTTCGACGTCGCGCTTCACCACACGTCCTCCAGGACCGGAGCCTTGAATTTCTTCGATGGGCAGATGACGCTCCGCCGCCACCTTCTTTGCCAGGGGCGAGGCCTTCACCCGGCCATCGTGGGGCCCGGCTGGCTGGAGAACCGGGGCCACCGCGACCGGAGCGGTGGGAGGTGGGGTGGAAGTCGCGGGCCGGGGTGCGCGCGCAGGCGCGGAAGCGGGGGCAGCAGGGAGTGGCGCTTGAGGGAGAGCCGCCGCCCCCGCCGCCGATCGTTCCTTCTTCGCCTGAACTTCGAAGGCCGAGATGTCCTCGTCCTTGCCCGCGATCACCGCGATGAGAGCGGCGACGGGCGCCTTCGACCCCGCCTTCACGAAGATCCGACGCAGCACGCCCGCGGCCACCGCCTCCATCTCCATATTGGCCTTGTCGGTTTCGACCTCGGCCAGAACGTCGCCGACCTTGATGGTGTCGCCTTCGTTCTTGATCCACTTGACGATCAGACCCTCCTCCATGGTGGGGGAGAGTTTGGAGAGGACAACTTTCGTAGCCATGATGTTCTCCTTGCTACGCCAGAACCTGTTTCACCGTCTCGACAATCTTCTCGGGCTGCGGCACGTACAGCTTTTCGAGAACCTTCGAGTACGGCATGGGCACGTCGGGGGCGTTGACGCGCATGACCGGCGCGTCGAGATGGTCGAAGCACTCGCGTTGCACGCGGTCGGAGATGTAGGCCCCGACACTCGCCTGCGGCCACGCTTCCTCGACGATCACGCAGTGGTTTGTCTTCCGCACTGATTCGAAGATCGGCGCTTCGTCGAGGGGACGAATGGTCCGAGGATCGACGACTTCGCACTCGATACCTTCCTTGGCCAGCAGATCGGCGGCCAGGAGAGCGTGGTAGCACATCCGGCTCCAGGCCACGATGGTGACGTGATGGCCGGTGCGCTTCACTTCGGACAGGCCGATGGGAATCGTGTAATCCTCGTCCGGGACCTCGCCCTTGATGTTGTAGAGAACTTCGTTCTCCATGAACACCACGGGATTGTCGTCACGGATCGCGGCCTTCAGCAGACCCTTGGCGTCCTTGGGCGTCGATGGCATGACTACGATGAGACCGGGGATGTGAGCGAAGTAGCTCTCCAGCGACTGCGAATGCTGGGCGGCCACCTGGGCGGCGGCGCCGGAGGGGCCCCGCAGCACCATGGGGCAACGGATCTGGCCGCCCGACATGTACCGGTACTTCGCGGCGTGATTCACCATGGTGTCGAGGGCGAGCATGGAGAAATTGAAGGTCATCATCTCGGCGATGGGTCGCATGCCCACCCAGGCCGCGCCCACCGCGACGCCCGCGATCGCTTCCTCCGCGATGGGCGTATCGCGCACCCGCCAGTCGCCAAATTCCTGGACCAGGCCCGCGCTGATCTTGTAGGCGCCCTGGTACTGCCCGACTTCTTCGCCAATCAAAAAGACCCGGGGATCGCGCTTCATTTCCTCACGCATGGCCTGGTTCAAGGCTTC
>JANLSZ010000140.1:0-7837 GCA_031362685.1 Vicinamibacteria bacterium
TCCACGCGAGCGCCAGCGGCGCCGCCGATAGTCGCGCCAGGGGGATCTCCAGGATCGCGACGAGCAGGAGGAAGTAACGCGCGACGTGCGGTGTCGCCCAAAGCCACACGAGCAGGCCATAGAGAGCAAGCACGGCGGCGAGCCAAGCCGCAGCACCGGTCACGAGCGTACGGTCGCTGAGCAGCCGACCGTCATAGAGACGGGTGGCGATCCAGGCCGCGGCGGACACCTTGACGCAGACCAGAGCGGCGAGAATCCACGGCAGAGCGTTCAACAACGCGGCCAGCACCTTTCCGTCGTCGTGGATCCATCGGCCGATGGGCCAGATGATGACGAGGAGCGACAGAGCAAGGAGCACGCTCGACTTGATGACCCACTCACGGCCGGAGAGGTCGAGGAACAGGCTGTGCACGAGCCGCTTCCAGGTCGATGCCATCAAGGCCACGAGTCCCAGGAGCACGGTCACGACGATGCGAGCCCTTCCGAAGGTTTCGATTCCCTCATTCACCCTGAAGGTGACTACTGGAAGAGTGTCCGACAGGGCGAGCGCAAGGGGGGTGGCGATAAGGACCAGGAGCCATGCGGCAAGCGTGCTCCCTAGCGTCACCTTGAGCTTGGCGGCGATGAGCGCTGCGCTGGTCAGCGGCCGGGCAGCGGCGAAGGGCGGCAAGCCGTAGGAATCGCGCGCGGAGGGATTCGACCTGCTGACCGTTGCGGCCACAAAGCCGGCCATCAACGGTGGTGTGAGGAGCACGGCCAGGAGCGTGTAGAAGGTCATGGCCTCGGGTTCGTCGCGAGCCAGGAAAAGCAAGCCCAGCTCGAAGGGGAGCACGAGGGCCACCAGCGCCGGCAACGACCAGCCGTGAAGCCGCCACTCGAACCACATTTGTGCGCGCGCCGGCGAAGAGAAGTGGTCCCGGACCCTCCGCAGACCACCTGCGATACTTGCGAGCCGCGCGAACACTCCCCGCCAGTCGGGCACGTCGCCGCGGCGAGCCCGGGCCACCGCGAACCACGCGGTGAAATACGCGAGGGGGAGCTGGGGCGCCAGGAAGGCAACCATCACAGCCTCCGGGACTTCGTAGTGGATGGCGAGAAAAACGATGACATCCAGCATACCCAGCCACAGCACGGCGACGAACACGCGCAGCCCTCGCAAGCCGTAGGGCATCCACGTCAGAGCCTGCGTCCAGGCGAGAAAGACCGCGGCCAGCACCGCCGGCCAGATCGCAGGCACATCGAATCCCCACGGCTCCAGGGAGAGACGCCCGAGATACCCGACACTTTCCCACCGTACGAAAGCGGTGGTCAGGAGCAACAAGGCCATCATGGCCGCCGTGCCATACAGCATCGGCCACCCCGCGAGTGCTGGGGTCGACACCGGGAGGGTGAACATGCGGGCGGGATACATCGATTCGCGGGCCCCGAGGTCGCTCCCGAAACCGAAGCTGAACACGGCCAGGAAATACAGGAACGTCGTCATGAGGGGAACCATCACGAAGGCTGCTGTTTCCTCGGGGCCATCCCAGCTGATCGGCTGCCACGGCCTGAGCCTCAGCAGCAGGAACGTCCCCACGCCGAGCGCGTAGACGGCCAGGGCGATCAATCCCCAACGAACCCGTTGGCCGAATTCCCAGGCGATGGCGAGAGCGGGGACACGCATGATCTACGCATCCGGCACGGACGTCGCGGCCTTCCCGACGTGCGCGACGAAAATCTCGTCGAGCGAAGGTACGCGTCCATCGACGCGGTGCGACTCTCTGATGGCCTCAAGCGGCGCGCTCAGAGCGATCTTCCCATGGCTGATCATGGTGACGTGATCGGCCACCTGCTCCACTTCTTCGAGCAGGTGCGACGAAAAGAGCACGGTGCGGCCTTCATCGGCGATGGTGCGAATGACTGCGCCGAGAATGTCCTTGCGAACGATGGGGTCGAGGCCGGAAGACGGCTCGTCGAGCACCAGCAGTTCGGGCCGATAGGCGAGCGCAATCAGCAGTCCGGCCCGCGCCTTCTGCCCCTTGGAAAGAGTCTTGATCTTCGCAGCGGGGTCGAGAGCGAACGCGCGCCGTAACTCCTCCGCGTAGGCGTCATCCCATTTCGGGTAGAACGCGCGCGAGTAGCGAATGAGCTCGGCAACGCTCATCCAGCCGGGCAGGTCGTTCTCCTCTGAGAGGTAGCCGATCCGCGAGAGGACAGAGACCGGGTCGGCGACGGGATCGAGACCAAAGACGCGCACCGAGCCACTCTCCGCCTTGAGCAGACCCAGGATGTGCCGGATGAGCGTGGTTTTGCCCGCCCCGTTGAGTCCGACGAGGCCGTAGACCGCTCCGCGTGGCATCGACAGGCTCACGGATGCAAGGGCCGTCTTGGCGCCGAAGCGGCGCGTCAGCTCCGACACCTCGATGACCGATTCAATCATCCTCGAACCAACTATGGTCGCTCTCGATCACCACGTCAACAGGAAGCAACCCCGGTTCTTCGCGGTGCGCCTCGAGCGGTGCGGCAGTTTTCCGAGAAGGATCGCCAAGGATCGGCCCGGGCCGCTAAGCTCGCAGATCTCGTGATCCTCTCCCCTGATCCGCGGACCCTGGATCCCGAGCAACTTCGCCACTTAAGCATCGTCGAGACCATCTCCCACGGCCCGTCTGTCTATCGAGAACCCACCCGATGAATCTCCAACAACTCAAGAAGATCGCCGCCTTCTATGCCCGCTTCACCCTCAGTTTCACCCAGGTGGGGTATGTCGCCCGGAAGCTCTCTTGGCCGGCCTTCACCCCGGACTTCAAAGGCCAGCATTGGCTGGTGACCGGCGCCACCGGCGGCCTGGGTAAACAGATCGCCCTCTCGGCCGCCCAGGCCGGGGCCACGGTCACCGCGGCGGCACGAAGTGCCGAAAAACTCGCTCAGCTCGTGGCCGATGCCAAAGCCATGGGCATCAGCGGGATCGATACCGAGTTGTGCGATTTCTCCCTGCAAAGCGATACCGCGCGTTTCATGCGCAAAATCGCCGACTCAGGCCGGAAGATCGATGTCCTCGTCAATAACGTGGGCATCCTCAACGACGATCACTCCCTGACCGCCGAAGGCCGCGAGCCCACCTTCACCATCAACTTCCTCTCTCACTATCTTCTGACCGAAGGACTGATCCGTCGGGGCGCTTTCAGTTCGAACAAGCCCCTGGTGATCAACATGACCTCCGGGGGCGGGTACAACGTCCCGCTGAATGCGGCCATGCTGAACATGGTCAACCCCAAGACCTTCAACGGGACCGCGGCCTACGCGTTTCACAAGCGCGGACAGATGGTGTTGAACCAGTACTGGCGCGACAAGTATGGGGCGAAGGGCCTCACTTTCTACGTGATGCATCCCGGCTGGGCGGATACCGACGGAGTGAAGCGCTCGCTCCCCCGCTTCCGCAAGATTCTCAAATCGATCCTGCGCGATGCGATCTCGGGAACCGATACCGCGATCTGGCTCGCCGCCACCAGGCCCGCGCAGGATGAGAAAGAGCTGGTGTGGTTCGATCGCAAGCCGCGCCCCGCTCACGTCTACGAACGCACCCGAATCGCCAAGGAGACGCCGCAATCGCTCGTCGACACCCTTGACAAGGAACTAGCTCGCTTCCCCGACTCTCTTCCGGTGTAGCCAAGGCCCGCCCCACCCGTGAACGCCCTCGATCTCTTCGAGTCTCACCGCGAACGCCTGGAGCAGGCGCGGGTGGCGTGCCGGACGCGCGCTTCCTGGAGTCCCTTCGCGGATCAGCCCTCGCTCTACCCCGACTACGCCCACGCGCGTCCCTTGGGCGAAGACGCGTTCACGGGGCGGCTCGGCCAGAACTTCGCTCTCGCTCAGCCGAGCCCGCAGGACTGGGTCGGCGAAGAGATCTCGCCCTACACCCAGGAACGACTCGGGGTCAGCTACCCGCGTTGCGATATCGACGGGCTATTCACCGCCGCGGGAGCCGGGGTTGCCGCCTGGAGCGACGTGACCCCGCACGAGAGAGCGGGCGTGCTCCTCGAGGTCGTGGACCGTATCTATCGCCGCCGGCTGTTCGAACTCACGTATGCGGTGATGCACACCACCGGCCAGAGCTTCAACATGTCCTACGCTGGGTCGGGTGTGAATGCCCTCGACCGCGGGATCGAGGCCCTGGTTTATGCCTGTGATGCCATGGACGCGGTCGCCCCACGGGCTATCTGGGAACGCTCTTTCGGCTCGACCCCGATCAAGTTGGAGAAGCGCTATCGGCTGATCCCGCGCGGCGTCGCCGTGTGTTTCGCCTGCGCCAGTTTCCCCACCTGGAACGCCTTTCCTTCCATGATCGCGAGCCTCGCCACCGGCAACGCCGTGATCGTCAAGCCTCATCCGGCGACCGTCCTTCCCATGGCGATCGCGGTCGAGGTCTTCCGCGAAGTCCTGGCCGAATGCGGCTTCGATCCGAACCTCGTCACCCTGGCGGTCGACACCACCGCCGAACCCATCGGGAAGAAGATCATCGAACACCCGTCGTGCGCCATCGTCGACTTCACCGGCAGCGCGCGTTTCGGGCAGTGGGTGGAGCGAAATGCCCATCCGGCTTTGTGCTTCACCGAAACCGCGGGCTGCAACACCGTGGTGCTCGAGTCCTGCCCTGACCTCGATGCGGTCATCCGCAGCCTCGCCACCACGCTGTGCCTGTTCTCGGCGCAGATGTGCACGAGCCCGCAGAACATCTACATCCCCGCGGCGGGGGTGCGCGTCGGTGAAGGCGACACGGCGACCGTCGTGCCTTTCGACGAAGTGGCGGGGCGACTCGCCAAAGCCGTGGACGCGATCGGCAACGACCCAAAGAAAGCGGCGGCCATACTCTCGACGATTCAGTCGCCGGCAACGTTGGAACTGATCGCGAGCATGGAAGGCGAGGCCCGCCGTCGCGGCGCCCTGCTTCTCGCGCCGCACGCCTATGCCCACCCCGAGTTTCCACAAGCGCGCACCCGCACGCCGCTGATGCTCCGGGTCACTCCCAAGGACCGTGACCTCTACGCTGAGGAGCGCTTCGGCCCGATCTCCTTCGTGATCCGCACCCGCGGCCCCGCCGATGCTCTGGCCCAGGCCACGGGCGACGTGCGGGAAGGCGGCGGCCTCACCGCCTTCGTGTACTCGACCGATACCGTCTTCATCGGCCAGGCCGAAGACGCCTTCGCCCGCGCCGGTTCGCAACTCACCCTCAACCTCACCGGCCCCATGCCCCTCAACTTCGCCGCCGCCTACAGCGACTATCACGTGACCGGCCTCAACCCGGCGGGCAATGCTTGCCTGACCGACGCCGCTTTTGTGGCCAGCCGCTTCCGTATCGCCCAGGTCCGCCGCCCCGTGACAACATAAGCAGGCATAGAGATGAATGCCCTTTTCCCCGACGTTTCCCTTCAGGGCGCGTTTGCGCCCGTCGACCTGGAGGCCGCCGCCACCGACCTTCAGGTCATCGGCTCATTGCCGCAAGACCTCAACGGCATGTACGTCCGGAACGGTCCCAACCCCCGTTTCCCTCCGGTCGGGCGGTATCACTGGTTCGACGGCGACGGCATGCTGAGCGCCATACATTTCGACCAGGGCCGCGCCTCGTTCCGAAGTCGCTGGGTGCAGACCGATGGCCTCGGCGAAGAGCTCGCGGCCGGGCGCCCGTTGTGGCGCGGCCTTAAGGAAAAGCAGCGACTCGATCGACCCGACCAGCCGCTCAAGAACACCTCGAACACCGACGTGAAGTTCCACGCCGGACAGCTTCTCTCCATGTGGTATCGGGGCGGAGACGTCTACCGCTGCGACCCGAACTCGCTGGCCACCCTGGGAAAACTGCAGCCCGATCCGCGCCTCGTGGGTCTCCCCATCTCCGCGCATTCGCGGGTGGACGAGCGAACCAACGAGTACATCTTCTTCGCCTACGGGAACGTTGCGCCCTACATGCACTACGGCGTCATCGGCGCGGACGGCGCGCTCAAGACCTTCACCCCCATTCCCCTGCCCGGCCCGCGTCTGCCGCACGACATGGCCATCACCGAGCACTACTCGATCCTCCACGACTTTCCGCTCGTGAACGACCCGAAGGCGCTCGCTGAAGGCCGCTACCGGCTGAATTTTCATCGCGACCTGCCCAGCCGCTTCGCGATCATTCCCCGTCACGGAAGCGCTGCCGATATCCGCTGGTTCGAGGCCACGCCGAGGTACATGCTGCACGTCGTCAATGCCTGGGAAGAAGGCGACGAGATCGTCATGCGCGGCACGCCCTACTCCATTCAACGTCGCTTCGATGGCTCGCACGATTTCGAGTCCTACGAACGCGGCATCGCCATGAACGCCACCGATTTCGAGTTCTACGAGTGGAGATTCAACTTGCGCACCGGAAAGACCAGCGAGCAGCTGGTCGACGATGTCTACAACGCGGAGTTCCCCACCATTAACGCGCATCTCCAGGGCCAGCCCTCCCGGTACTCGTACCACATCCTCATGGGCCGCATGCATCGTCCCGAGGATCAGCGCTTCGCGGGCCTCGTGAAGTTCGATGGGAAGACCGGAAGCGGCGTCGCCTACAACCCCGGCGGCGATGCCTGGTTCAGTGAAGCGCCGTTTGCGCCGCGCGACGGAGGTCAGGGTGAAGATGACGGGTATCTCGTCAGCTTCGTTTGGAATGCCCGCGAGTCGCGGAGCGAAACCTGGGTTTTCGATGCGCGCGATATCTCGCGCGGGCCGGTGGGTCGCGTGATCCTGCCCCAGCGTGTCCCGAACGGCTTCCACGCCACCTGGGTGAGTGCGGCGCGATTAGGCGGCGCGGCCGCGCCGATGGGCCGAGCTTGAGTTTCGCCGCCGCGTCGCGGCGGGCCATTTCGGCCCGTATTCCCGTGTTCGCTGCACCGATGTTCCTGGTCTCCGGACCGGACCTGGTGATCGCGGCCTGTCGTGCCGGCATCGTGGGCGCCTTCCCCATACACAACGCGCGCACTCGTCCGGATCGGGAGCAGTGGATGGGCCGCGTCACCACCGAGCTCGCCCGGGCCCGCGAGGAGAATCCCGATGCGGTGATCGCCCCGTGGTGCGTCAACCTGGTCACTCATTCCACGAACGCGCAGCTGCCCGAAGACCTCGAGGTGGTGGCGAAGTACAAGCCGCCGGTGGTGGTCACCGCACTCGGTTCTCCGAAGCCGGTGATGGAGGTGGTGCGCGGTTACGGAGGCATCGTCATCGCCGACGTGGTCAACATGACCCTCGCGCGCAAGGCAGTGGCGGCGGGGGTCGATGGGCTGGCCTGCGTCTCGGCCGGGGCCGGCGGTCACACCGGTTTCCTCTCCCCCTTCGCTTTCATCTCGGCGGTGCGCGCGATCTTCGATGGAATCATCGTGGTGGGCGGCGGCATCTCCGATGGCCGGGGAGTCGCCGGAGCGGTCGCGGCGGGAGCCGACTTCGTCTACATGGGCACGCGCTTCATCCCGTCCGCCGAGAGCCTCGCGCCCCAGGGCTTCAAGCAGATGGTGGTGGACTCGACCATCGACGACCTCGTCATCAGCGCCGCGATCAGCGGCACTCCGGCGTCCTGGCTGAAGCCCAGCCTCCTCGCGGCCGGACTCGATCCCGACCATCTCGGAGACACACCGGAGCGCGGCTACGACACCAGCAAGGCAGGGGCGAAGCGCTGGAAGGACCTGTGGGCGGCCGGCCAGGGAATCGACTCATCGAAGGCCATCGAACCGGTCGCGACCATCGTGAATCGGCTCGAGGCGGAGTATCGGGAGACGCTTCGCGGAATGGCCGCTCGCGCCGGGTTCAAGGATCAGGGGATGTTGAAATGAACGCCTACATCGTCGACGCC
>JANLSZ010000154.1:0-6741 GCA_031362685.1 Vicinamibacteria bacterium
AGGCCGCGATCCATCACCTTGCCCTTGTTGGCCGGATCTCCGCGAAACCCGGTGAGCTGCAGGTCGGCGACGGTTTCGAAGAACATGCCCAGAAGCCAGATCCCCGCGCCCAGATACGCCAGAACGCCGAGCTCCGCAGGCGTGTCGACGCAGAGCGAGAAGATGAGCACCAGAGCCACCACCCACATGGCGAATCCCTGGAGCAGATAGACATGCTTGAGACTGTGGAGGGCATAGTTGCCTCCCTTGTCTTCAACCACCTTGCGGAACTTGGCGTAGCGCGGATCTTCAACCCCCCAGTTACGCCAGATGAGGTAGCCCGAGAGCCGGACGCCCCATACCGTCACCAGGGCGAGGACGAGCCATCGACGCTCGGCCACGCCATCGGAGATGAAGTAGGTAAACCATGCCGCGATAACGAATCCCATGCCCCAGTACATGTCGGCGATGCTCGAATCCTTGATCGCGACCGAGACCACCCACAGCAGAACCATCAGCCCGATGATCCAGACAAAATTGATCGCCGCCAAACGCAGAAACTCATCCCAGTTCATTCGCCTTCTCCCAATCTGCTGACGACCTCCGGGCCGCTCACCCACACTCTAAGGTTTCCCGCAGCCACCGCCCAGGCGCTACGCTTTCGGAAACCAGGGCACGAACATGCTGGTACGGCGTTCGTAGTCGGCGAACGCCTCGGGTCGCTTTTTCTTCATGCGCCGCTCCACCAGGCCCACGCCGAGCGGACCGAGCAGGACCCACAGCAACATCAGCGGACTCACGATGGCGAGCCACCCCCACGGTGTCTCCAGGGCGATCAGGAAGAAACCGATCCAGACCAGGGTCTCGCCAAAATAGTTCGGGTGGCGCGAATAGCGCCACACTCCCAACTGCATGACCTTGTTCTGATTCGCCGGGTCTCGCTTGAAAGCGGCGAGTTGAATGTCGGCCAGGGTCTCGAGAGTCAGACCGATGATGTAGAGCAGGACTCCGATGGCCGCGAGCAGGCCGAGATCGGGGCTGGGAGAGCGCTGAGCCAAAAACAGCGGGAATGAAATGGCGAAACCGGTGGCCGCGCCCAGGGACAAGAACACGTGGGTCAGGCTGTAGAGCGCGTAGTTCTTCCCCAGCGATTCGGCGTGGGCCCGCAGTCGCGCGTAGCGCGGGTCCTCCCGACCCCAATTCCGCCAGCCTATGTAGGAGGCGAGCCGAAGCGCCCACACATAGGTCATGGCGAGAATCAACAACTGGCGTTGCGGATTTCCTTTGCAGACGAAGTAGAAGACAGTGGCGGCAATCACCATGCTGAGCGAGTAGAGCGGGTCGCCGATGCTGGAATCGCGGATGGCGAGGCTGATCAGCCACAGGGCGATCCAGAAACCGGCGATGGTTCCCAGAGAGATGAGGGCAAGGCTGGCGATGTCTGCAGGCAAGGGCGTCCTCCGGTGCTCGTCAGTCTAGACTCGGATGTCTGAGGTGTGCCCCCATGACTCTTGCCAAACTCATTGCGACGAGCCTCGCCCTGAACGTGGTCGGCGCGCAAGCGCCGTCCGCGCAGCCGCGCGTAGCGGCTCGCCAGGTTCCCACGTTCCGCGTCGATCCGGCGTGGCCCAAGCCGCTGCCCAATCGTTGGATCATCGGCGCGGTGGCCGGGGTCGCGGTCGACGCGCACGATCACGTATGGATCACGCATCGGCCCTCGACCCTTCAGCCCAACGAGACGCGCGCCATCTGGAAGGCGGCGGCGCCGGTGCTCGAGTTCGACGCGGATGGCACGCTGCTTTCCTCGTGGGGCGGGCCGGGGCCAGGGTACGAGTGGCCGCAACTCGAGCACGGTATCTACGTCGACGACCAGGACAACGTGTGGCTCGGCGGAGGCGGCGAGAAGGATGCGCAGATCCTGAAGTTCACAAGGGCTGGCAAGTTCCTGATGCAGCTTGGGCGTCAAGGCCAGGGCCAGGGAAGCAATGACACCGAGAACCTTGGCGCACCCGCCAACATCACGGTCGACCGCGCAGCGAACGAGGTCTACGTCGCCGACGGCTACGTCAATCACCGCATTATCGTTTTCGACGCCACCACCGGCGCCTACAAGCGGCATTGGGGTGCTTACGGCAACCGGCCCGACGACGGTTGGTTCACCCGGGCGGGCGAACGTTTGCCCGGTCCCTTCGGCGGCGCGGTGCAGAACGAGAACAAGCCGAGCCAGTACGATCCGAATGGCCCGCCCGCCCCGCAGTTCCGCATCGTGCACGCCGTGCGCATCGCCCGGGACGGCCTGGTCTACGTTTGCGACCGCACCAACGATCGGCTCCAGGTCTTCAGGAAGGACGGCACGTTCGTGCGCGAGGTCGTCATTTCGAAAGACACATTTGGCAGCGGTTCAGTCTGGGATGTCGGTTTCTCCATCGACCCTCAGCAGTCCTTCCTCTTCATCAACGACGGCACCAACCAGTTGATCTATGTCCTCGATCGCCAGACCCTGGAGGTGGTGAGCACCTTCGGCGGCGCCGGGCACTGGGCGGGCCAGTTCTATGGCGCGCACAACCTGGCAGTGAATGCCAGGGGCGATCTCTTCATCACCGAGACGTACGAGGGCAAGCGGGTCCAGAAGTTCACCTACCTCGGGCTCGGCGCTCCTTCGCCCGCTCCGTAGATGGCCGACGCTACCCAAGGTCGCACCTCGGTCACCGAGGACTGGGTCGCCCCCGTCTACGGCTGGTACGTGGTCTTCGTTCTGACCCTCGCCTACACCTGCTCGTTCATCGACCGGCAAATCCTCACCCTGCTGATCGAGCCGATCCGCCGCGACCTCCGCGTCAGCGATACCCAAGTGAGCCTGCTCGGCGGCCTCGCTTTCACGATCTTCTACACCACCCTCGGCATGCCGCTGGCCCGGCTGGCCGATCAGGCGCCACGCCGCAACCTGATGGCGGCCGGGCTGGCCTTCTGGACCCTGATGACCTGGGTCTGCGGGGCGGCCAAAGGATTCTGGGGATTGTTCGCGGGCCGGGTGGGGGTGGGGGTTGGCGAAGCAGCACTGTCGCCCGCCGCCTTCTCTCTGCTCTCCGACTACTTCCCGCCCCAACGCCTCGCTCGCGCGATCAGCGTGTATTCGACCGGCGTGTATTTCGGCGGAGGCCTGGCCTTGATGATCGGCGGCTCGGTCATCCGGGCGGTATCGAGCGCGCCTTCCATCCAGTTGCCAATACTGGGCGAGATCTACGCCTGGCAGGCCACGTTCTTCGTGGTGGGGGCGATCGGCCTGCCCGTCCTGCTCTTGATGTTCACCATTCGCGAACCGAAGCGCCGGGGCCTGAGGGCGGTCTCGGCCGACGCGAAGGTCGCCGGCCGTCCAAGTGCCTGGCCCGCCCTGCGCGCGTTCCTCCGCACCAACGCACGCACCGTCTCCTGCCACATCGCGGCCTTCTCGCTTTACGGCATCGCCATAGGGTCCTATCAGTTCTGGTCGCCGAGCTTCATGATGCGCTCGCACGGTTGGACCGCGCCCAAAGCCGGCTTCACCATCGGGGCCTTGATGTTCGTTCTGGGCACCGCCGGGGTCTCCTGCGGCGGCTGGTTCGCCGACCGGCTGGCGGTGAGCGGACGTCGCGACGCTATTCTGCGCGCGGCCTTCATCGGCATGGCCTGCGGTCTTCCCTTCATCATCGCCACCCCGCTGGTTGGGGACGATCGCCTCGCCACCGTTGGCCTGGGCATCACCATTTTCTTCCTTGCCTTTCCGCAGGGCCTGCCCGCGGCCGCCTTGCAGGTGATGACTCCGAATCCCCTGCGCGCGCAGATGAGCGCCATCTACTTCTTCATCGGCAGCCTGATCGCGAGCGGCATCGGGCCGATGCTGCCCGCGATGCTGACCGACTACGTCTTCAAGGAACCGGTGATGCTGCGCTACTCGGTCTCCATCGTGGCCGGTTGCGCGGCCCTGCTCTCCCTCCTGATTCTGTCCTTCGGTCTCACGCCCTATGGCGAAAGCGTTCAGCGCGCCGAAGAGCGTTTGGGCTGATTCGTCCACCACGCGTGGGTGCCGCTGGAGATCTTGTGGGGCAGAGCGATCCGGCAGAACTGACCAGGTAACCGTCGTCCTCGGCCTTGGCGCCGAGGCGCGGAGCGAACACCGGCTCACTGCCGAAACGTCCCTTCTCGAGGGCGAGGGGTCTTCCGGGAAGTAGCCATCGAACACAGTCTCGTCACCCTTGCCGTGCGCGCGGCGCGATTCGAATGCTGTCTCCTTGCATTCGTACTCTTCCGGGTCTACGGCGTCGGATACGGACGGCAATAGGGCGGCCGCCATGTCCAGCACCCGGAGCGAGGGTCGTGCCACTCCGCGCGGGAGGGCGGCTCCGCGACGCCAGGTTAGCGAGGTCGCCTTCGAGGTCGGACGAATTCGTCCCGGGGCTGAAGGTCCTCGTTGAACTCGTGGGAGAGATCCACCGCCTCGGCGGCAACCGCGGTGGCGAGGGCATACTCGATGGAGGAGAGCTGGTTATCACCAAGGTAGTTGCGAATATGTTCCGACTGTAACCGGGCCTTCCAGGCCTCGGGGTCGAGGGCCAACGGTTCGTTGCCAAGCACGAGAAACTTGCCCATCTTGATGGCGTAGCGGAAGGCGCGCTGGGCGGAGGCCTCCACCCGTGCTCTCGGCACCCACGTGCACATGATCCCGCCGGGCTTGAGCGCGCGGGACGCGAGTTCGAAGAATTCCACCGAGTAGAGATTTCCGGCGAGGCCGCTGTCGGGAAAGACAGCGTCGGCCTCGATGATGTCGTACTTCACACCATCCGTTCCCAGACGGCGCCGACCATCGTCCTTCACCACCCGGACTCTGGGGTCGCTCAGGAACTGGTCGAGACGTTCCATGCCTTTCACTCCACGCATGCGTTCGAGAAGCCGCGGCTGGGAGGTCGCGATCTCGAACACCGTGATCCTTTCCGTTTCCGAGCGCAGTCCGGCCGCCCACGCGGTATCGCCCGAGCCCAGGCCAACGATCGCCACATCCCGCGGGTTTGGATGGACCAGCGCGGGAACGGCGCCCAGGACAGTGTGAATCGAACCGAAGGGAATCCAGCTGATGGAGCGGCCGTTGACCCACAGCGTGTAGCCCCCTTTGCTTGGCCGGGGCGTGAAGCCCGTGACACTCGCCCCATCTTCCTCGAAGAAGGAATCGACCGGATCGGGAGCGCCGTGCAGGCGCAGCCAAAGGCTCTTGTTGTCCGGAAAGAAGCCGATCAGAGCCACCAGCGCGGCCGCGACCATCCAGAGAGATCGCGCCCTGAGCCGATAGGCGCCCATGGCCGCGACGGCGACCCCCAGGACGCCGAGGAACCTGAAGATTCCGGCGGTGCCGAAGGCGTCGAGCAGGAAGAGGCCGGTGACCAGGCTGCCCAGAGTGCAGCCGGCGATGTTGGCGGCTTGAAGCAGGCCGACCTTCCGGCCGGCGGACACCGGATCGCCCTGAATGGCTCTCTGCAGGATCGGAAATCCGAAACCCATGAAAAACGTGGCGGGCCCGAAAAGAGCGAGGGGCATCCCGACGTACATGTAGGCGAACTCGCCCGCGGTGATGGTCTCCATGTTGAGGAAGGCATCGGCCTGCCCTCCGTAACGCACCAACCAGTCGAGGGCGTTTCCAGCAAAGGGGAGACGCACCATGAGCCCGTGAGCGAGAAGCGTGCACAAGAGCATCAGGCCCTGGCAGGATAGAAAGGCTCGGAGCGGCCGGCGGATCCGTGCCGCGCCGAACGCAGCCGCGAACGAACCGGCAGCGAGGCCCACGAGGTACATCCCAAGCAGCGTCCCGAAGGTGAAGGCGCCGCCTTTGGCCATTACATCGAGCACCCGGAACCAGACTATCTCGAGCGAGAGCGAAACGAAGCCCGAGAGGGCGTAGAGCGCGATCCAGACCTTCAGCGGTTGAGCCTCCTCGAGGTTGGGCAGGTGTGCCGGCACGCCCGGAGTCGCCGCCGGAGGAGTGTCCGGCTGTCGAGACAGGAGGAGCGCCCCCAGGCCGGCGGCCGCGCTCAGCAGGGCGCCGCAGAGCACCGCACCATCGACTCCTAGAAATCGCAGCAACAGCCAGGGGGTGGCGAACGCGCCGGCGGCCGCGCCGAGCGCGTTCGCTGCATACAGCAAACCAATGGTCCGAGGCGCTTCCTCCGAGGCCAGAACCAGACCGCGGACCAGCAGCGGGAGCGACATGCCCATGAGCGTGGTGGGCAGGATGAGGGAAAGGAAATGGACGACGAACGTCGTGGCCCCGCCGTGATCGTAAAGCCACGGCAACTGCCGGTAGAGGCCATGGTAGTAGATCCAGACACTGATGCTCGCGAACCCCGCCACCCCCAACTCGACCAGCGCAAATGCCCGCACCGCGTGCCGAGGCGAGAGGCGTTCGGACCACATTCCTCCCAGGTGTGAGCCGATGCCGAGGCCCGCCATGAAGGCGGCGGTGATGGCGGCCACGGAGGGGACCGATACGCCGGTAGTGAGGGTCAGAAGCCGCTGCCAGGCGACCTGGTAGACGAGCGCGGCGGCGCCAGACAGGACGAAACAGACGGAGGCCACGATGACACGTTTGCGGACGATCATCCGGGCATTGTAAGGAATCGTGGCTCTTGACTCTATGTGTGGCGACGCCGCCCTCCGGCGTTCACGGCCTTCTAACGGACTGCGAAAGCGTTCAGCGCGCGGAAGACCGTTTGGGCTGATTCGTCCACCAGGCGTGGG
>JANLSZ010000077.1:0-1819 GCA_031362685.1 Vicinamibacteria bacterium
AGAAGCAGCTCAAAGGCGGTTCGCGGGCGGCCAAGCTGCGGCTCGTCGAGCGTGCCAACCCAGCTTGGCGGGACCTCTCGGGTGATTTGCAGGGATGAAGCGATCTCGCCGCTCTTCCGTCACGGCGAGCGGGACACGGGCCACGAAGCAGTCTCCACGGGCCCGTGAGATTGCTTCAGGCCATCTCCAGGACGATGAGGCCTTCGCAATGACGGGGGAGGCGGGAGATTGCTTCAGGCCATCTCCAGAACGATGAGGCCTTGCTGAGAAACCCGTTCGAGAACGGCCCATTTCAGCCCCTTTCCGTCATTGCGAATGAGCCGAAGTTCCGGGATCGAGTGAAGCAATCTCTCGAGAGATTGCTTCAGGCCCCGCACACGGACCGAGGCCTTCGCAATGACGGGGGGGCCTTCGCAATGACGTTTGTTGGTTCGCGACGGTTCCGTGGTGAATGGTCCGACTAAACCCCTGGTCGGCGTAGAGTAAAGCGATGTCAACCACAGCCTTTCCGCCGGGTGGCGAAGGGGCGCCTCCTCTCGGGGACGGCGACCTCGATACCCGTTACTACGCGGGGGTTCTGTGGCGCGGGCGCGGGCTGGTGGTGGTGGCGGCCATCGTGGGAACGGCCCTGGCGTCGCTCATCGCCTACCTGCAGATTCCCGAGTACCAAGCTCAATCGATGGTGCAGATCGAGCCGCCCGTTCCCTTTTTCATGGGGGTCAACGAAGCGCTGATGGGCGGCGGAGGCTTCTGGCAGAACTCGGACTTCTACAACACTCAATTCAAGATCATCACCTCGAAAGCCATCGCCGATCAGGTGATCGCCGAGCTCAAGCTGAAAGACAAGAGCCCCTTCAAGGAGTCGGGTGACCCCACCTCCCTTTTCCTGAGCCATGTTCTGGTTGAACCGATACCCGAGAGCCGGCTGAGCTACATCAAGGTGTCGCACGAAGATCCGGAAGAGGCGGCGCTTTGGGCCAACCGCGTGGCCGACGTCTACATTCGGCGTTCTCTCGAACAGCGCCTCGAGGCCGCCCGTAAGGGTCTGGAGTGGTTGCGCGAACGGATGGCGAGCACGGCCGTTCAGATCAAGGATCGGAACGACACTCTTTATAAGCAATACCAGGAGCAAAACTTCGTCCCCCAGAGCGCCACCTCCGCGGTCAACACCTCGATCGAGAAACTCCAGAGCGAACTGGTCGAGACCCAATCGAAACGGATCGCCCTCGACGCCGCGTACAAGCAGGCGCTCGACCTCAAGGTTCGGAAAGAGAGCCTCGAAAGCGTGCCCCAGATCGCCCAGGACACCGGCTGGGTGGGTTTTCAGGGGCAGGTCACGGCGCTGGAACTCGAGAAGCAGCGTCTCAAGGAAAAGTACCGGGACACTCATCCTGAAGTCGTCAGGGTCGACGCGCTGATCAAGGGCCTGCGGCAGAAAAAGGACGAACGCGCCGCGGAGATCATCGCCCTCATGGAGAAAGAACGGTCGCAGCTTCAGAAGCGCGAAGCGCAGTTGCGATCGGCCACGCAAGGCGAGAAGAGCGTCGCCGCCAGCCAGAGTCGCCGGCTGGCCGAGCTCGACACCACCAAGAAGCAGGTGGATTCGGCCTCCGGCATGTACGAGGTCCTGCTCCAGAAACTGAATGAGTCGACCATCGCGGCCTCGGTCCAGTCCAACAACATCGCCTTGATCGACAAAGCGGTGGGCGGGGTCAAGATCCGGCCGAACCCGCAGCACGCGGCGCTCATCGGCCTGGCCGTGGGTTTGCTGCTCGGGGTGGCCCTGGTTCTGGGGCGCGACTATTTTGACAACACCATC
>JANLSZ010000212.1:0-10947 GCA_031362685.1 Vicinamibacteria bacterium
CCTGCTCGTCGTCCCTTCCCAGATCGACCAGGACTTCGCGGCCGCACTGCGCACCGCCTTGTCCTCCGACGTGAGCCGCCGATAGTAAGCACTCATCAGGTCGCCCCGCTCGACCTCGGGGATCGGCTTCAGGTACTCGTCCCAGGCGTCGGGAAAGATCCAGCTCGCCCCCTCCTGGTAGAACCAGAGCAGCTCCTTGCGGCGCAGGAGGAAGATGCCGCGGAGGATGAGGCCGCTCACCCGCTCCGGGTGCTTCTGCGCGTAGGCCAGCGCAAGGGTGCTGCCCCAGCTGCCGCCGAAGAGGAGCCACTTGTCGATGCCGAGGTGTTCGCGGATGCGCTCGGCGTCTTTCACCAGATCCCACGTGGTGTTCTCGCGCAGCTCCGCGTTGGGCGTGCTCTTGCCGCTGCCACGCTGGTCGTAAAGCGTGACGTGCCACTTCGCGGGATCGAAGTAGCGGCGGTAGTCGGGGTCGAGACCGCCGCCGGGCCCGCCGTGGAGGAAGAGGGCCTTCTTCCCCTTCGGGTTGCCAACCTGTTCGTAGTGGACGGTGTGAAGGTCGGTGACCTTCAGGAAGGCGTCGTCGAACGGCTCGATCGGTGGGTAGAGTTCGCGCACGGCACCTCCATCAGCGGGAGCGGATACTCTAACCCACGGCGCTCCGGCGCACCGCCATCGGCCTCGAGTCGTGAAAGGCCTCAACCAAGATCATGGCGCCATGCGCGCAGGCCGTGCCGGCTCAAGGAGATCGGAATGTTCCGGAAAGCCGCGGAGGCCTGCTCGATGTCCCGGACGAGAGAACGCTTGCGGGCCGAGGCTTCATCGCAGAGCAGGGTGAGCGAGCCGCCCTCGCCCCCCGCGCCATTGACCTTCCAGCCGAGAGCGCCGTGAGCCTTCGCGATCTCGATGACCTGACGGGCCTCCGTGCCGACGAGGGCCGAGTGCAATCTCCCCTGCGCCTCCGTGCTCCCGGTCATCGCGCGGCCCAAAGCCTTGAAGTCGCCCGCACCGAGGGCATCGCGCGAGTGCGCCGCCTTGCTTCGCAACTCGACGATGGCCGGGGAGTCGGGCCCGGCGTGTTCCAACGAGCGGATCACCGCTTCGTGAATGGCCGAGGAGTCGTGCGACTTGCCGAGATAAACGAGAAGAAGGCGCCGCTCGAATTCCCGCCAAATCGAGTCCGGCACCAGGACGGGTGAAACCGTGGCCTGCGGGTAGGCGAACATCTCTATGAAGTTGATCCCGCCGTGCGCGGAAGCGATCTGGTCCTGGATACCGCACTGCCGGCCGAGCATCTCGGTCTCGACACGCTGCGCGGCTGCGGCGACCTCATGCGGCGTGAGCTGGCCAGGAGTCAGGGCGTCGAGCGCACCCACGAGGGCCACCGTAACCGCGGCCGAGGTGCCGGTGCCCGCACCCGAAGGCGCGTCGGAGTGGATCGTCACCTCGAGACGCAGGTCGTTCGGGATCTTCATGTAAGCGATCGCGGCCTCGAGAAGAGGGTGAGGGCCCCAGGGCGGCGCCTCGTGCCGCACCTCGTACGGCTCGCCGAAGTTCTCCGGGTGGATCACGAGGCGGGGTGCTTGGTCGCGGGCGGGATAGATCGCGACCTGCACCTCCGCGCAAGGGTAGACCGCGACGTTGAATACCTGGCCGTGGCCCGCGAACCAGGTGTCGGTCCAGCACCCGTTGTCGCAGATGCGGATCGGGGCGATGCTGTTAACCACCGCGCGCGGGCGTTCAGCGTCGGTCATGGCGATCCTGAGGCCGGCGAGCTTATTCGCCCCAAGCCGTCATTTCATCTTGTCGCGCAACCACTGGAGCATCGCCGCACGATGGTCCTCGGTCATGAAGCCGTGCCCGCCGTCCGTCCAGATGATCTGCTTCGGTTCCTTCGCGAGCTTGAACAGCGGCTCCACGGCACGGTCCCTGATCATGTCGGAGTCTTGCGTGCCGTTGATCATCAGGAGCGGCCGCGGGGCGATGCGTCCGATGTAGTTGGCCGGACACGCCGCCCCAAGGTGGTTGCTTTCGAGAGCGTCGAAATGCCCGACGAACAGGAGCACCACCGCGCTCAGGCGACGGTCGATGGCAGCCGCGATGGAACCGACGATCGCGCCGCGACTGTTGCCGACGAGGGCCACCCGAGCCGGGTCGGCTCCGCGCTGCTCGACCAGGAAATCGTAGGATCGGCTGACATCCTTCACGATCTGGGTGATCCAGCCCAGATACATCGACGGCTGGTTGTAGAGGCGGTCGTGCTTCTCCTGCTCGGCAAACGTGGTCAGCACCTCGGAGGTGCGCTCTCCGTAGTGCGGAAGGTCGATCGCGAGGACGGAAAAGCCCGCGCGTGCGAGGAGCCCCGCGGCCCTGACCACATACGCCCCGTCCTTGCCTGCCGGATTTCCCCCGTGCAGGAAGACCACGGTGGGCCGCTTCCCCGTCGCCGGGCCCCCAGCCTGCCAGAACACGGCGGTGACTCGCACCCCGGGCGTGCTCTGGAATGAAAGACGCTCGCTCCGCAGTCCCTGGTCGTCTTCGGCCTTGGAGACGCGCACGTCCAGAGGCAACTTGGCGTCGTAGGTGAAGAACTCGAGGTAGGTCTTGAACGTGCGGTCATCGACCGGTTGCGCAAGCCACTGGTCGGCGGCGGCCGGCCGCGCCTGCGCCCGAGCCACGCCGGGCAGGCTGAGGCCCCCCCAGGTGAACAGAAGAATGGCGAGACCGCGTTTCATTTAAGTTCTTTCAGCATAACCAACCGGAAGCCGATGGCCTCGTTCGCATAACCCGGATCGAACCACTCGAGATGGGAGAGCTCGAACATGTAGTTGGGATCCATCCACGAGCCTCCGACCACGCCCTTCCTTGCGTCGGGCCGAGAGTCGCTCAGCCACTCCCGCACGTTCCCGGCCATGTCGAAAGCGCCGAAGGGGCTCAAACCCGCCGGGTACCTTCCAACCGGCCGCGGACCCTCGAGGCCAAAGTTGGCGCGCAAGTCTGCGGTGCGCGCATCGCCGCCCCACGGAAATCCCGCGGCGGCATCGCCGATGGCGGCCCGCCACCAATGAGCGAGGGTCGGGAGCTGTTTGCCTGACCAGCGGGCGAACGCCTCGGCCTCGTACCACGAGACTCCGCTCACGGGCAGGTCCGCTTGATTCTGAGGATAGGCGCCACCGGACCACGACCGCGGACCGGGCACGCCGGAGCGGTCGAGCAATCGGGCAAGGGCCGTTCCGCGTGGCAAGGCGCGGCCCCCGAGCGTCATCTGTTCCGGCCACAAGCCAGGGTTGGCGTAGCCGCCGGCCGATACGAATTTCAGGAAGCGCGCGTTCGTGACCTCGTTTCGATCGATCAGGAACGACGAGACGCGCTCGCTGCGCGACCCGAGGAGGGCCTCGCCCGCGGGCACCGCGACCATCCCCTCCGTCTCGGGTCGGGCGGGCGCCAGGCGCGGCGCAAGTTTCACGTCCTGGCCGGCCTCGACGTTCACGCGCAGGCTGACGTCGTTCGAGCCCTTCGCCTTCACCTCGACCAGATACTCGCCTGCCACCAGGAGACGGTGCGCCAGCGGCGTCTCTTCGAGGACGCTCGTCGGAACCGTCTCCGGCGGCGCGCTGGGCTCCAGACGCGTGAAGCGTACACTGGCCCGCGGCGGGTCGCTCTCCACCGAAACCCCGCCTGCTACCTGCGCGGCAATCGAGGCGAGCCGGGAATCCGCGATGTCCACCTCGGCGCCACGCAGCTGAGCGAACACCTCGTCGAATCGTTTGGCGTGCGCGGATTGCTCGAGGGCCGGCAGGAGCGGTGTAAGTCGGTCGTTCCGGCGCGCACGCAGGCTGAGTCCCCCGCCGATCACCACGGTTACGAGCACCGCGGCGACCAGCGGCCAAGGCGCACGGAGGGAGAGCCGCCGCGGATCGGTTGAGGCCGCTCGTTCGGTCGCCACCGCGGCGGTCGCCCGGCCCGAGTCGAGATCGCGCTTGAGCCGCACCAACTCGGCCCGAATGTCCGAGGCATGCTGAGAGCGCACTTCGCGGTCCTTCTCGAGTGCTATACCGATGATGCGGTTGAGCTCGGCCGGCAGCCGCGCGTTCACCTGGGCCGGGGGCGTGGGAGTGCGGTTCAGGATCGCTTCGAAAGTGACGGCGGAGGAGCTGCCTCGGAACGGCTGCGCTCCCGTCGCCATCTCGTAGAGCACAACGCCAAAGGAGAACAAATCGGTCCGGTGGTCGAGGTCTTCTCCGCGCGCCTGCTCGGGCGACATGTAGGCGACCGTGCCCACTACCGACCCGGCGTTCGTGAGGCCCTCATCCCGGGTGGCGGTCTCCGACTCCGAGACGCCCGATCCGGCGGGCCGCGCGCGGCCGTCGTTCACGAGCTTGGCGAGACCGAAATCGAGAACCTTCGCGTGCCCCCTCTCGGTGACGAAGATGTTCGCGGGCTTGACGTCGCGATGCACGATCCCCTTGGCATGGGCCGCGTCCAGCGCGTCGGCAATCTCGATTCCGAGCGTCAACAGCGATTCCAGCGAGAGAGGTCCCTTGGCGAGCACATGCTTGAGGGTGCTTCCCTCGAGCAGCTCCATGGCAATGAAGGGCCGGCCTTCGTGTTCGTCGATGTCGTGAACCGTGCAGATGTTGGGGTGATTCAGGGCCGAGGCCGTGCGGGCCTCGCGCCGGAACCGCTCGAGCGCGTTTTCCTCGCTGAGGCTCTCGGGCAGAAACTTGAGGGCGACGAAGCGGCCCAGCTTCAGGTCTTCGGCCCGGAAGACGACGCCCATGCCCCCGCCGCCGAGCTCCTCGAGAACGCGATAGTGGGAAATCGTCTTGTCGACCATGGGAGCGATGGATTGTAGCGCCCCACCGCCAGGATATCGTCCATGGCCATCCTGGCGCCGCTGAGCCTGACCCGCGAGCGAGTCCTCGATGGAATACCGAAAGCCAGGGGCCTATCATCCGACTCGCCGGGCGGGTGGCCAGTTGAAAAGCCCCGACTCTGGTCGCCAATGGTCGTTATTTTCGGTGGCTACGAGGTGAGGACATGCAGGCACGCGCCGAGGGAATCAACAAGGTCCTCTGGCAGATTCTCTTCCTGAATGTAATCGTGGCCGTGGCCAAGGCCGCCTGGGGAATCATCAGCGGGTCCACCGCCATGCTGGCCGACGGCATCCACTCCTTCACCGACGGCTCGGGAAACATCGTGGCCCTGATCGCCATGAAGGCGGCGAGGAAGCCTCCCGACGAGGACCATCCGTACGGGCATCACAAGTATGAGTCGTTCGCTAGTGCCGCCATCGGACTCATGCTGTGCTTGGCAGCCTGGAAGGTAGTCAGCGGCTCGATATCCGCACTCACCGCCTTCGCGAGGAGCGGCATCCATCCCAAGATCGAGGTCACCTTCACTTCCTTCGCGGTCATGGTCATCACCCTCGGCATCAATATCTTCGTGGTGTGGTTCGAGACCCGCCGCGGGAAGGAACTCGGCAGCGACGTGCTGCAGGCCGACGCAAAGCACACCCTGTCCGACGTGTGGGTGACAGTGGGCGTTCTGGCCTCCCTCGTCCTGGTGAAGGCCGGCGTGCCCATCGCCGACCCGATCGTGGGTCTGTTCGTGGCTATCGCCATCGTCTGGGCGGCCATCGAGGTGTTCAAGGGCGCGCACACCACCTTCTCGGACCAGCAAAGGCTGGACCCCTATGACGTCATGAAGAAAGTCGTCGCCTTCGAGGGCGTAAAGGGCTGTCACAACATCCGATCACGGGGGACCGGCGCCATCATCCACATGGACATGAGCATCCTCGTGGATCCGGTCATCAGCGTCGAGAAAGGGCACGCCATCGCTCGTGATCTGGAGCGTTGGTTGTGTGGGCAGTACGAGGGACTGGCAGACGTGGTCATCCATGTCGAACCTGACAACGAGGACCAGCGAAGCCGATCCAGGTGGTAGGCGGCCCGGACTCCCCGGCAGCGGGTCGAGATCAGGGATTCGAAAAGCCCGCGGCAACGCGGCCGCCATCGCCTCGATTGGCAGGGACCTGATTTTGGGCCGAAGGGGGTCGTAGTACGATCCCACCAACAGATCGGAGCCTATCGTGACTCTTTCAGCCGGGGCTCGCCTCGGTGCCCATGCAGTCCCCGCGCCGGCGCGGATCCTCACGTCGAGCGGAGTGCGCTAGGTGGCCGCTCGACTCAAGGAGAGCGAGGCGGTTCGGCGTCTGCACGCGCAGTATGCCGTGACCCACGCGCTCGCGGAGTCCACGTCGCTGCGAGAGGCGACCCCAAAGGTTTTGCGGGCGATCTGCCAGACCCTCGGCTGGGAGCACGGAGCCCTTTGGCGCGTCGATGCCGCGGGGCAGGTGCTTCGCTGCGTCGCGCTCTGGAGGCCGCCCAAAGCCTCTTTCCCGAAGTTCGCGGCGATCAGCCGGCGTACGACCTTTGCCCGCGGGATCGGCCTCCCTGGCCGTGTCTGGGCAAGCGGCAAAGCGGCCTGGATCCCCGACGTCGTGAAGGACCCGAACTTTCCCCGGGCTCCCATCGCTGCCCGCGAGGGGCTGCACGCGGCGTTCGGGTTTCCCGTCCTCCTCGGTGCCGAGGTGCTGGGCGTGCTGGAGTTCTTCAGCCGCCAGATCCGGCGGCCCGACGAGGAACTGCTGGCGCTGCTCGCCACCGCGGGGAGCCAGATCGGCCAGTTCGTCGAACGGCGGCGAGCCGAGGACGAACTAAACACCCTCTTCGAAACTTCCCGGGACCTGCTCGGCGTCGCCGGCTTCGACGGCTACCTGCGTCGTCTGAACCCCGCCTGGGAGCGGACCCTTGGCTTCACCCCCAAGGAACTGCGGGCGCACCCCTTCATACACTTCGTGCATCCCGCCGACCAGAGGGCGGCGAAGGCCCAGGCGGCAAAGATCGCCGCCGGCTCGAGCGCGGTCCTTTTCGAAAACCGCTATCGGTGCAAGGACGGCTCCTACCGTTGGCTCTCCTGGAACATTACCCCGCTGGCGGAAGAGGGGCTGAGCTACGGCTCCGCCCGGGACGTGACCGAGCAGAAACAGGCCGCACTCGACCTTCGCCGGGCCCGGGAGACGGCCGACGCCGCCAACCGAGCCAAAGGCGACTTTCTCGCCAACATGAGCCACGAGATCCGCACCCCCATGAACGCGGTGATCGGGATGGCAGAGCTGCTCCTCGACACCCGGCTCGCGCCCGAGCAGCGGGAATACCTGGACGCCCTCAAGGACTCCGCGGAATCGCTGCTTGGCCTCATCAACGACATCCTGGACTTCTCGAAGATCGAGGCGGGCAAGCTGGAGCTCCTCTCGGCGGAGTTCGACCCGCGCGAGACTCTGGGCGACACCCTGCGGACCCTGGGCGTGCGGGCCCACCAGAAGGGCCTGGAACTGGCCGGCCACGTCGGTCCCAAGGTGCCGGATCGTCTGGTAGGCGACGCGACGCGGTTGCGTCAGGTGATCGTCAACCTGGTGGGCAACGCCATCAAGTTCACCGAAGCCGGCGAAGTGCTGGTGGAGGTCGAGCTGGCAGAGAAGCGTGAGGGTGAGGTGACGCTGGCTTTCGCGGTGGCGGACACCGGTATCGGCATCCCGCCCGAGAAGCAGCAGCTCATCTTCGAGGCCTTCGCCCAGGCCGACAGCTCAACCACCAGGCTGTACGGGGGCACCGGTCTCGGCTTGTCCATCTCCGCGCAGCTGGTGCAGTTGATGGGAGGGAGCCTGAGTGTTGCGAGCGAGCCCGGGAAAGGAAGCCGCTTCTGCTTCACCGCGCACTTCAAACTCCCAGGGGTGCGGCCCCTCGTCCCGCCGCCCGCGAAGCTGCGCGGCCTGCGCGTGCTGGTCGTGGACGACAACGCCACGAACCGGCGCATCCTGCACGAGATGCTGACCCATTGGCGCATGCGTCCGATCACCGTGGCGAGCGGGCGAGCGGCATTGGAGGAACTCGAGCAGGCGGCTCGCCGGAGGAAGCCCTATCCGCTCGTGCTGCTCGACTCCCAGATGCCCGAGATGGACGGATTCGCGCTGGCCCAACAGATCAAGAAGCGGCCCCAGCTCGTGGGCGCCTCGATCATGATGCTCACTTCCGGTCCTCGCCCCGGCGACCGGGCACGGTGCCTTACCCTGGGGTTGTCTGCCTACCTGGCCAAGCCCATCAAGCAGTCGGATCTGCTGGACACGATCATGGGGGCCTTGTCGGGCCGCCCCACCGGCCCGCGCCCGGGGAGCCGAAACACCCTCGCCATCCGAAAGGGACCTCGACTGCGGGTGCTGGTGGCCGAGGACAACGAGGTCAACCAGCTGGTAGCGGTGGGGATGCTCAAACGCGCGGGGCACCGCGCGGTGGTGGCGGGCAACGGCCGGGAGGCGCTGGCGCTATTGGAGCGAGAGTCCTTCGACCTCGTCCTGATGGACGTGCAGATGCCCAAGCTCGACGGCTTCGAGACCACCATCGCCATCAGGGAGCGCGAAAAGGTCAGTGGCGACCACCTGCCCATCGTGGCCCTGACCGCCCATGCCATGAAAGGCGATGCCGAGCGGTGCCTGGCCGCGGGCATGGATGCCTACCTCACGAAGCCTCTGGAGTTGGCCCAACTGCGGAGTGTTCTGGCGAGCCTCGGGAAGAGCCGCCCTTCATCGAAGGCGCCCGCGAAACGTGTTTTGCCCGACCGGGGGTTGATCGACGAGTCACGGCTGCTCGACCGAGTGGGCGGAGACCGGAAGGCCCTGGCGAGGCTGGTTCGCCTTTTCCTGACTGACTCCCGCAAGCTCCTGTCGCGCGTGCGCGGGGCGGTGAAGCGGGGCCATGCCCCGGACCTCCGCAGCGCCGCCCACGCCCTCAAGGGATCGGTATCGAACTTCGCAGCGCCCATAGCCACCGCGGCGGCCGCCCGGCTTCAGGAGATCGCAGAGCGAGGCGACCTCACCGAAGCCTCGCCCGCGCAGGCGAGCCTGGAGCAGGAGATCGTCCGGGTGCGCGAGCGCCTTGCCACGATCGTGGCTGGAGGAAGCGGCCGGAAGGCTCGGCGTTGATCCTCGGGCCGGTCAATCGAGGTACTTGATGAAGACCACCTCGTTGTGCGCCTCGTTATAGAGGAGCTCGTCTACCGTCTCCCGCGTCATCAGCAAACCGAAGCCCCCCGGGCGCAAGCCCTTTTTCTCCCGCTCATGAGCGTGCTCGATGGGCTGGTCGGGCGCGTTGTTGAGGGCCGAGTGGGTCAGGCCCTCGAAACTGAAGCCCTGGCCCGGGTCCGCGATGCGGTAGAGGAGCATGCGGCGCGCGCGCAGGTAGGAAATTCGGACCGTCTGGTCTGGATCGAGCTTGCCTCCCCACTCGATCGCGTTCGTCAGCAGCTCGCGAAAGGCCTGGCCCACGCCTGCTCGCACGTCTTGGGGCAGGTCGGTGTCCAGGCGCGCCATGAACTCGTGGATGCGCTCGGCGGCCTCGCGATCACACGGCACGATCAGCTCGACCCAGTCGGGGCGCGCCGAGACCACCTCGATGGGCCGCACCCCCGGCTTGGAAGCGAGGGTGGTGCGAACCAGTTCCAAGAGCTCCTTCGGCTCGACCGGCTTGGTCACGAACCGGTGGGCCTGCGCACGGATGGCCCGGAGCAGGGTCTGCGAAGTGTCGTCGGCGGTCATCACGACCACCCGGGGTTGCGAAGGCTCGTCGCGCAAGCGCGCGAGGACGGTGAGCCCGTCCATCCCCGGCATCCACACGTCGAGCAGGACCAGGTCGAACTTCTTGCGGCGGACACGGGCGAGGGCGGCGGCCCCGCCTCCCGCGGTCTCCACGGTGTAGCCGGCGGAGCGAAGCTGCAGGCGGAGCAGCTCGCGGGTGGTGCGATCGTCGTCGACTACCAGGATCGTGGGCATTGATTCCCCGCCGACGCATCAAAGCGGAAAGGACACATCCAAAAGGCGACGGTCTCTGCCCTTGCCATGATCTTCCTCTGGGAAAGTGTACTCCCCCGAGGAAAGCTGCCCGGGATGCTTCTTCGCCACGGCTTGGAACCCAGGGCTCTTGTGGACCTTGTCGTACACCGCGCCTCCGGGCCACGACGATTCCCAGATTTCTCCTTCGAATCATCAGGGGTCGCGCAGTTCGAGAGCCTTGTCTCGGGGGCGCTGGAAGACGAGAGTACACCCGCGGCCACTCGTGCTCGTGCAGGTCAACATCGGCGAGGCGTTGGGCTGAACTCTTGGGCCTGGTGTATATGCTTGGATATTGAGGAAGACCATGATGGGCAGACTATCCAGGACCTTCGTCGCCGGATTGCTTCTTTCCGCCTTGTCAACTTTCGCACGGGCGGACGGCAGGATCATCCAGCTGGATTTTTCGGGACCGGATGATGCAGTTCACCCCGATGTGGTGCAACTCACGATAGAAGGCGGTTTCAACGTTGCCGGCTGCGATGCCGACTACGCGGCAATAAGAAATGACAGTAAGAGACAGCACATGATCACCTTCGCCCTGGCCGCGTATGAATCCGGACGATCGGTAAGGGTGGTACTGAATCCTTCTGACAAGTATTACCCGAGCCAGAATGCGCCCAATGGTCGTTGCACCATTTCCAGAATTTCAAACCGATAGATCAGGGGGACCGCTCCGGGGTCAGCGCCGTTCGAAGACGATGGTGTGTTCGCTGCGGCCGCTCATGAAGAACCGGGCCGGCGAGCCGGCATAGGTATCGGGGGTCAGCCCAAGGTTGAGGAGGAGTTGCCGAATACCTCATGAACAGGGCGTGGAATCCTGGTCTTCTCTTGAGAATTCGCGCCCTGCGTATAATCCCGTCAACTCCCCGGATGTCCGCTGCTCCTTTCGCTGCCCTTCTGGGTCTGGTCTTCTTCTCCGGGGCGAGCGCCCTCGTGTACCAGGTGCTCTGGCAGCGGCTGCTTTCGATCACGTTCGGAGTGACCGTTTTTGCGACCAGCAC
>JANLSZ010000219.1:0-1525 GCA_031362685.1 Vicinamibacteria bacterium
ACCGCCTGAAATGGGGCGAATTTGAAGGAGTTTCTCACCAGCGAATTTACGGACGGCGTCCGTGACTTTGGTGAGAAACCCCGCTCCGTCACCCCGGCGGAAGCCGGGGTCCAGCCGAACCACGACAAGGCCAGCGAGGCCGGAAGCGAACGCCCTCTCGGTGTCTATCTCCACATTCCCTTCTGCGCGCAGAAGTGCGCGTATTGCCACTTCGCCATTGACCCCGGACGTCCGGCCGATTCGCGGCGGGATCGGTACCTGAGCGCCATCGCCGCCGAGGTCGTCGCATCGAAGGGCGGGGTCGCGGATACGATCTACTTTGGCGGTGGGACACCCTCTCTGGTGCCTCCGCGGCAGATCGGCGAACTGATCGCTGCGCTCAAGGCTCGATACGACATCGCGTCCGGCGCCGAGGTCACCCTCGAAGCGAACCCCAAGGACCTTGATCGGCGCGGCTTCTCCAACCTCCTTGAAGCGGGGGTCAACCGTTTGAGCCTGGGCGTTCAGTCTTTCGATGACGCGGTGCTCCGCGAAATGTTTCGCGACCACCGCGGCGATGATGCCATCAAATCCGTTCGCGCCGCCCGCGCCGCCGGGTTCTCGAACATCTCGATGGATTTGATCCTCGGCTGGCCCGGCGAGACACGCGAGCGGTTTCTGGTCGGCCTGCGCCGACTCATCGAGCTTGGGCCCGATCACGTCAGCCTCTATGTCCTGGAAACCGACGGCAAGACGGTGGTGGCGCACCGCGCTCGTGAAGGCACGCTGCATCTGCCCGACGACGACCTTGTCGCCGACCTCTTCAATGAAGCCGAGGATCTCATGGCCGCGGCCGGAATCCAGGCCTACGAGATATCGAACTTCGCCCGGCCCGGCTTCGAGTCGCGACACAATCTGAAGTACTGGGATGACGGCCCCTTCCACGCGTTTGGGATGTCGGCCCATGGCTTTGACCAGGGCGCCCGCTACTGGAATGAGCCGACATTCGGGGCCTACTGCGCCGCGATGGAATCGAGTGGGGTGGCGCGGGCGGGCGAGCGAACCCTGTCGCGGCAGGAGAGATTAGAAGAGGCGGTGATGACGGGACTGCGTGTCCGTCGCGGCATCGACCGGCAGCAGTTCCGCGGCCGGCATGGCGTCGACGTACTCGATCATTTCGGCGAGGCGCTGCGATCCAGCATCGCCGCCGGTTTGCTCGAGGTCGACGAGACCGCGGTCCGCCTCACCCGGCGCGGTGTCCTGATGTCGAGCGAGGTCCTGAGCGCGGTTGTGTGAGGGTTGCGGCCCATTTCAGCCATTTCGTCATTGCGAAGGCCAGATCCGTTCGCATGGCCTGCAGCAATCCCTCGCTGGATTGCTTCGGCCCACTGCGAAACGAACTGGGCCTGCTGAGAAACCCGTGCGAGTTCGCCCCATTTCAGCCCATTTTCGTCATCGCGAGGGACCCGTCGTTCTGACCTGGACCGAAGCGATCTCCCGAGAGATTGCTTCAGTCGACTCCGGAACTTCGGCTCCTTCGCAATGA
>JANLSZ010000250.1:0-8889 GCA_031362685.1 Vicinamibacteria bacterium
TCTTCCAGGCCATGATGGACGTGGCTCTGGTCAACGATGGCCCGGTGACCATTCTTCTGGATTCCGAGAAGAAGTTCTAGACGCGGATTATTGACGGGGAATTGCCTGGAAGCGTGGCCCAAGGCCAGGCTTCGCGCTCCCCCGAGGGAAGGCTGGCGCGCTTCTTGACCGGGCCGATGGCGATTAGAGAGCCGTTGTTGTGTCCTCGTCCCGCGCGAGGACACCGCGTAAGCGTGGTGACGCTACGGCCAAAGCACCCGGACGTTCCCTTCACATCCGGGGGCCTCGAAGCGTTCTCGCAGGAACGGCGTGGGGCCCCCATCCCCCAAGGGGAGGCTGCGCGCCCCCACGATCGCTAAGGTACGGCTCGGCCCCCTCCATTCAGGGAACGGTGCATTGGCCTTCGCACGCCGGGTCTCCGCGCGGCGCCGCGCGACCCGGCCGTCCGTCCTGACCATTGCCCCGCTCCATCCCTGGGTCCATGCTCCGGCTTCAAGAAAGTGCCTGAAACGACCGGTTTCCGTGCCCGTTTGAATATGGCCCATTTCAGTCGGTTTCTGAGTCCGCCCCCTTTGGCGCGGGGAGAGCGGGGCCGGGCGCTGAGGTGGGTCGCAGGCGACGAAGCGTTAATCGCGAGTCGCCGGATTCCGTCGGTAAGGTTCGCGATTATCGAGCCGCGTAAGGAGGCACACGATTCACTCGTTCCGGTATTCCAGTGCCGACGCACGAGGCGTGGCCCGTGGCCAGGCTGCGCGCTCCGCGGCGCCGCGAGCCCACCTCAGCGTCGGCCCCGCGGGCCACCACTACCAAGCCCGCGAGATTGCTTCGGCCCGCTACTAAACGGATTGGGGCCCGCAATGACGGTGGTTGGTTTCTGTCGGAAGTCACGGACGTAGTCCGTCCACGGGTCGCAGTGACGGGAATCGGACGATGGACCGGGGTGTGGTCCCAGGGCCGGCTCCCCGACGTGAGGCCTTGGGCTACGGGCCCGGGTGCGCCGGGGGCTTTCCTCCGTCGGCGATGAACTGATTGAGGCGGAGTTCGAGTTGCGGCAGGGTCACCGAGCCCAAAGACAGCACGGTGTCGTGGAAGGCGCGCAGATCGAACCTCGGACCGAGGGCGGCTTCCGCCTGGGCTCGGGACTTCTCGATCTGCATCTGGCCGAGGTAGTAGGACAGCGCCTGACCGGGCCATGCGATGTACCGATCGATCTCGGTGGTGATCTCGTGTTCGGCCAGAGCGGTGTTATCGCGCAGATAGGCGAGCGCCCGATCGCGGGTCCAGCCCATCGAGTGGATTCCGGTATCGACCACCAGACGCGCGGCTCGCCACATCTGATAGGTCAGCATGCCGAAGTGCTCGTACGGCGTCTCGTAGATCCCCATGGGCACGCCCAGCTTCTCGGTGTAAAGCGCCCAGCCTTCGCCGTAGGCCGAGATGTAGACCCGCTGGCGGAACTCCGGCTGCTCCTTGTGCTCCGCGGCCAGCGACATCTGCATGGCGTGGCCCGGAGTCGATTCATGGAGGGTCAGGGCGGGGAGGTTGTAGAGGGGGCGCGCGGGCAGGTTGTAGGTGTTGACCAGATACACGCCGGGGCCACCGCGACCGGAGGTGTAGAAGGGCGCAATGTCATCGGGCACCGGAATAATGGTGAAGCGTGACCGAGGCAGCCAGCCGAACATGTCGTTGAGCTTCCCGTCCACCCGCTTCGAAATCCACGCCGCGCGCATCAGCAGTTCTTCCCTTGTCTTCGCGTAGAACTGTGGATCGGTCCGGAGGAACTTCAAGAAGGCGGGGAAGTCGCCCTTGAAATCGGTCTTCTTCATGGTCTCGATCATCTGTTCGTGAATCTTCGCGACTTCGGCGAGACCGATCTTGTGAATGGCGTCGGGGGTGAGATCGAGGGTGGTGAACTCGCGAATCTTGGACTGGTAGTACGCCTTGCCGTCAGGAAACGACTCGGCATCGAGGGCCGTCCGGGCCTGTTTCATGTACTCATTGCGCATGAAGGTCAGGAGGTCCGTATAGGCGGGGACCACGGACTCCCGGATCGCCTTGGCTCCGGCCGCTCTCAGTTCGGCCTGATCGGCTTCGCTGAACTTCGGCGGCATCTTCGTGAAAGGCGCGTAGAAAGGATTCTTCTCCGGCTCGCGCGCGTCGGCGATGGCCGCGATGGAGGCATCGCGTCCGGTGAGAGTCACCCGAGGCACCGAGAAACCTCGGGCGAGGCCGGCCTTCATGTTGACGGTCTGCTCGGCGAAGTATCGCGGAACGTCGGCGAGCAGGCGCAGGTATCCACGATACTCGCCGAGGTTTCGCAAGGGCCGCTGAGCGGCGCCCGTGACCTCCGCCCAGAAGGACGAGTCGGAGTTGAACGGCTTCTCGTAGTCGCGAAACGAAGTGCTCGCTTCCAGGGCCTGCACTTGCGCGAGATAGATCGCGTAGTTCACCTGATCTTCGGGGGAGAGTTCCCCGACGGTGATGGTCTTCAGGTCTTTCAAAACCTCGCGCCAGTAGCGCACGCGTTCGGCCTGGGTGCTCGCGTCCACTTTCGGAAACCGGTCGCGCACCGCTTCAGCCCGGTCGGCCTCTTCGTCCAGTCCGGAGTTCTGAGCCTGTCGCCAGGACCACTCGCGGGTATAGAGCGCTTGGAAACGATCGGCGGCGCTGGCCGGCTGGGCCTGCGCGCTCGCCCCGATGGGCCACGCGAAAGTCAACGCGGCGACAAGGATGAGTGGGGCAGTGCGTCGGTTCATGGGGTTTCAGGCCTCGCGGTTCAAGGGAAGGAGGACCCTACCCGTTTTCTCCCGGGGAAAGTGGGCGGGCCTCCGCGACGCCAAGCGTCACTGTTCGGATATGGGATTCGGGCGCCCAGACCCGAATCATCCCCCCTCTTTCGCCGCAGCCGACGAACCAGGTCCAAGTCGCAGACGATCAATCAGTTGGATGGTGGAGAATCGCCCGGGCACGGTTCTTGTTCTCACTCGCCACGGGCGAAGCGAGTTTGTCCGCTTAAATGGGATGGGGAATGTTCGTGAATCAAATTGGACGAGACCTGGTGACGTCGGTTCGAAGCCTGTTGAAGCGGCCGGGTTTCACCCTCATCGTGGTCGGAACCCTGGCCCTGGGCATCGGGGCGAACGCCGCGATCTTCACCGTGATCAACGCCGTGCTCTTCCGCCCTCTGGCCATCGCCGATGAAGGGCGGGTCTTGTTCCTTCAGGAATTCCGCCGCGACAAGGCCGACGACGGGGGCGGGGTCTCCTATCCCGACTTCGCCGACTGGCGCGCGCGGAACAAGTCGTTCTCCTCTATGGCAATCGTGTCCGCCGACCAGGCCACCCTGATCGCCGGCGGAGAGCCCGCGCGGGTCACGGGCGCCGTGGTCTCCGCCGATCTCTTCAAGACTCTTGGCGTGCATCCCGTCCTCGGCCGGGCCTTTGCGTCCGAGGAGGAGGTGGCTTCCACCAGCGAGGGGCTTCCTCCCGTGATGCTCACGTACTCCGCGTGGCAGAAGCTTTTTGGCGGCGACACGAACGTGCTCGGCCGGAAGATCGCGATCGATGAACGGAGCGTGCAGGTCATCGGTGTGACCCCGCGCGACCTGTTTCCCCTGCAAAAGGAGCCCGTCGACTACTTCGTGACCGTGGCCCTCAATGGGAGTCTCACCCAGAGTGGCTCCGCCAACGCGAGCCGAAGTTACCGCGGCTACGCCGGCGTTCTGGCCCGTCTGGCCCCCGGGGTCAGCGTGGCGCAGGCGCGGGTCGAACTGGATTCGATCAACCAGGCCATCCGGGCGTCCAATCCGAATGCCGACCAGAAGATCTTCGTCACCGCGACCCCGCTGAGGGAGGTGCTGGTGGGCGACGCCTCGCAGATGCTGTGGCTTCTGCTGGGTGTCGTCGGGGTGGTCCTTCTGATCGCCTGCGTCAACGTCGCGAATCTCCTGCTCGCCCGGGCGGCGACCCGAACGCGCGAGGTGGCCATCCGTTCGGCGCTGGGAGCGAGCCGCTGGGACATCACCCGGCAGATGCTCGCCGAAACCTTTGTCCTCGCCGGCGCTGGGGCTGTGGCCGGCCTTCTCGTTTCGACCTGGCTGGTGAGAGGCATCGTGGCTTTCCTGCCCGCGGGAGTTCCGCGCCTCACCGGACTCTCACCGGACGCGCGGGTTCTTGCCTTCACGGTGGGCGTGGCTCTGGTCACCGCCATTCTGTGCGGCCTCGTCCCAGCGCTGACCGCCTCGCGGACCGGTCTCGCCGCGGTGATCAAGGAGGGCGGGCGAAGCGGCTCGCCCGAGGCCATGCACGAGCGTCTGCGAAGCGCTCTGGTGGTGGGTGAGGTGGCCCTGGCCCTGACCCTTCTGGTGGGCGCCGGTCTGCTGCTTAACAGCCTGGTTCGGTTGAATCGCGTGCAGCCCGGCTTCAACACCTCGGGGACGCTGACTGTGGAGCTGGTCCTGGGCGGCCGCCGATACCGGGCCGCCGATTCCCGGCCGGATCGCCTGAATCAATTCCTTGATGGCCTCACCGAGAGGGTGCGCGCCCTTCCCGGCGTGGCCGAGGTGAGTTACGCGCAGAGCGTTCCCCTGACCGGGGTCGAGAACAACGCCAGCTTCAACATCGTGGAGAAACCGGTGGCGGAAGGAGACAAGACGTCGGCGCAACTGCGCTTCATCGGAGCCGACTATTTCTCGCTCATGGGCATCCCGGTCAAGAGCGGTCGGGCCTTCAACGCCTCCGACCGTCCGGAGGCTCCGAGCGTGGCCGTGGTGAACGAAGCGTTCGTGCGGTCGCACTTCGGAGGCGAGAACCCCATCGGACGTCATCTGAAGATGGGTTGGGGAGGGGAGGATCCGAAGGAGATTGTCGGCGTGGTGGGCGACGTGCTTCATCGCTCGCTCAGCGATTCGACCCGCCCGGAGATGTATGTCCCCCAGGCCCAGTTCGCGAATGCCGGCGTCACCTTGCTGGTCCGAACGAAGAATGCCGCGGGAGTGTCGCCCGAAGGTTTGATCGGGCCCATCCGGGAGCAGGTGCGCGCACTCGATCCCGAGATGCCTCTCGGGGAAGTGAAGTCGCTCGAGGCCTGGAGGTCCGAGGCCCTGGCCGTGCCCCGATTCAACACCGCCCTTCTGGGCGCGCTGTCCCTGCTCGCCCTGTTCCTCACCCTGGTCGGGCTGTATGGGGTGATGAGTTACAGCGTGGCGCAGCGCGCGCCCGAGGTGGGGATTCGCATGGCCATCGGCGCCCGGGCCGGCGACGTGTTGCGGATGATCCTCGGTGAGGGAATGCGCCTGGTGGGCGCGGGCATCGTTCTGGGTCTGCTCTTGTCGGTCCTGGTCACGCGCCTCATGGGCTCGTTACTTTTCGACGTCAGCGCCACCGATCCTCTGACCCTCGCGGCGATCTCGATGCTGTTGAGCGCGGTCGCGATCCTCGCTTGCTGGATCCCCGCGCGACGCGCGACCCGGGTCGATCCGATGGTCGCTCTTCGCTGCGACTAGCAGCGGCTAAGGGGGCGCGAATCATTCGCTGGCGGCGAGGTACTTCTTGAACCAGCCCATGACCTCCTCCATGTGCTTCTTGCTGTTCGGCCCCTTGAGGATCCAGTGGCCTTCGTCGGGGAAGATCACGAAACGCGCGGGCACTTTCAGGCGTTGAAGGAGCTTGAAGGTGGTCATCGACTCGACGATCGGAACGCGGAAGTCGATCTCGCCCTGGGTCACCAGCATGGGCGTCTTCCAGTTCTTCGCGTATCGGATGGGCGATTGGTCGAACCACTGTCCCTTGCCGGTCTCCCAGATGGGAGCGCCCATGCGCAGTTCGCGATCGATGCCGCCGTCGTTGAGCCCGTATTGCGACTCGTTGTTCACCGCACCCGCGTGATTGACCAGGCACTTGAACTGGTTGGTGGAGCCGTTGTACCAGTTCATGAGATAGCCGCCGTACGAGCCGCCGGCCGCGCATTGACGGGTGAGATCCATCTGCGGATACTTCTTCGCCGCCTCGGTGATGGCTTCGAGGGTTTCGAGCGCCGGCCCGCGCAACACATCGCGCTCGATGTCGTCGGCGAACTTCTCCCCGAAGCCGGTGGAGCCCGTGTAGTTCGTCATGATCAGGTAGTAGCCGGGTGCGGTGAGGAGGTGCGAATTCCAGCGGGTCGAAAAGGAATCCGCCGACATGGAGTTCGGCCCCCCGTGGGGGAAGGCGATGAGCGGATACTTCTTCCCGGCCTCGACCACGGGCGGCGGAACGATGATCGAATGGATCTTCTTTCCGTTCTTCGCGGTGAACCAGAAGTGTTCCGGCTTCGGAAGGTAGATCTGGGCGAGCCGCTCCTTGTTGAATGACGTGAGGGCTACGTAGCTCTTCTTCACCGGATCGAAGCGCACGATCTGGCCGGGATCGGTGGACGCGGAGTACCGGCCCACCATGACTCCGGCCTCCGCCTGCAGATCGGTGACGGCGCCGGTTTCGGGGGCGTATACGACCTCCGGAGCGCCACCGGTGACCGCGACCCGGAAGACCTTCGTGGTCCCAAGGTCTTCGGCCTCGATGAAGAGGGTCTTGCTGTCCGGGCTGATGGCGACGCCGCCGACCGATCGATCCCAGCCCTCGGTCACGATGGCGACCTGCCCCCAGTCACTGCCGGTGATCCGCGCCAGTCGATTGACGAAGTAGGGCTGCTTTGGCGTGGCGGTTCGCGCCTCCGCGGCGTAGAGGGCCTGGCCGTCGGGGCTGAATGAAGGGCTGGTGTAGCTCACGCCTGCGGGGGTCAGCCGCCTCGGAGAGCCTCCGCCGGCCGTCACCAGGTGGAGGGCGAACGCCGTGCTCTCGTACATGCCGTGCTCGCGATTGGCGGTGGCGTGGAAGACGATCGATTTCCCATCGGGCGTCCAGGCTGGAGAGAGATCCTCGGTGGCGCTTCCGGGAAAGCTGCCCCGAAGGGGAGCGACGCTGATCATGGTGGGCGTCGTACCCGAGGTCTCCTGCCAGCCGATGACCGGTTCTTTCTTCTCGAGCCAGGCGTTCCAGTAACGAACCGGGAAGGAGTCGTAGGTCCGCGCGGTGTCCTTGCGCGCTTTCTGTTCATCGGCGAGCTTCTTCTGCTCCTCGAGACTGGAGGCCCCCGCGTTGAACGTGGTCTGGAAGAGGATGGCCTTGCCGTCTCGGCGGAAGTGCGGCCCTGAAACACCGGTGGAAACGTTCGTGAGCCGCCGCGCCTCGCCGCCCTCGAGGGGAAGCAGGTAAATCTGATCCGCCTCATCGCCGTCGCGCCGCGCGGTGAAGGCGAGGGTCTTGCCATCCGGGGAGAACGTGGCCCCCGACTCAACGCCCTTCGTGTTGGTCAGCTTGCGCGCGGGCGATGAGCCGTCGGTGGGGACGATCCACAGGTCCGACACGGTCTGCGCACTGTCGTACGAGGGCTCGGTCACGGAGAACACCGCGTGTTTCCCATCGGGACTGAGCGCGGGCGCTCCGATGCGATGGAGCAGCCAGACATCTTCGTGAGTCATGGCGTGTTGCTGCGCGTCGACGGCAAGAGGCGCGAGCAGGAGGACGAGGAGAAGCGGTGCTTGTCTCATGGGCCGGAGCATAGACCGCCCGGAACGCGTCGCGTGATCCAGCAGCGGCGGGATCACGCCTTCGCTCTCAGGCCAGGTCCTGCTCCCCGACCAGTTTCAAATCCGAATGCCGGCGGATGGCCTCGAAGTCTGCGTCGATCGAGAACAGGTGGTGCCCGCCCCCGATCGCGGAGGCGGCGATGAGGCAGTCGATGCCGGACAGATTGAGGCCCTTGCCGATACACAGGTTCTTCAGACACGCGGCCTGAACGTGGTCATCCATGGAGGCCGGGACGATCGTGAACGCGGCCAGGAGCCTGCCGCGCAGCTCATTCAGTTGCTTCTCCGACTTGAGGCCGCTCAGGATTTCTTGAAGCACGATGCCCGGGAGGCCCAGGGGACGGTCGCTCGACATCAGGGCTTCAAAGGCCGCCTGCAATCGACGCTCCGCGGGTCCGGGTTGCTGCCGCCGGAAGATGCGGGACAGCACCGAGGTATCGAGCAGGATCACCGGGCTCGCCGCTCCTTCTTGTAGTCGTACCGTCGGTCGTATTCAATCGTTCCCGCCAGGCGGAGCAGCTTGAGCCGCTCTCGGCGCTGGATGAATTCCCGCAGGGCTTCGTTCACGGTTTCGCGCTTGGTCTTGTAGCCGCCCACGGTGCGGGCGTGATCGAGGAGACGATCATCGATGGCGAGGTTGGTCGGCATACACATCAAGTCTACACACTCGGGCTGTGTGACCACGGGCCCCGGCGAGATCGAGGGTATCTGGGGTGCGGCGAGAGGTCTTGTTTGCGGCAATGGATGCTCCATCTCAGATTCGAGGAAGAGGCTTGAAGGGTACCGACACCGTGTGCAGGATGGGGTCCTATCCGCGCGGCGCGGCCGGGACCAGCAGACGGATCGATGACGCTGCCGCTGGACGCGACCTGCGGGGCGTCTGGATTTGGGCCTCCTGTACAATCGCCGCGTCATGCAGGGCCTTCCGGGCGGTGAATTGATCGGCAAGGGCCTCGCTGATCTCGCGCGACACGAGGAGACCATCGAGTCGCTTCTGGTCTCGATCGGCTCACCGAAGCTTCGCGCTCTCGGGGTCGAACTTGGCCCCGCCTTTGAGAACCCCGAGCACCGGCTCTATGCCCTGCTCGGCCAGAAGCACGGCGACAACGCGCACGGCCAGTACAATGCCCTGGTGCGGCGTCTGGTCAGCTACGAAAGGGCTCTCGCATGCGCGAGGCCCTAGATCTGGCCCGCCTCCGGACGTTCCTGGAGGAGCTATCGCACGCGGCTCGGGAGTCCACTCGGTTGTATCTGACGGGTGGGGC
>JANLSZ010000272.1:0-5241 GCA_031362685.1 Vicinamibacteria bacterium
ATCTTCGACTTGATGTGGATCAGGGTCGAAGCCATGACCATGAACTCGCCCGCCACTTCAAGGTTCAGAATGGCCATGAGCCGGATGTACTCGATGTACTGCCGGGTGATGGGGGCGATGGCGATGTCGCGGATGTCCATCTGATTCCTGCGAATGAGATGGAGGAGGAGATCGAGGGGGCCTTCGAAGTCCTGGATATCGAACTTCACCGAAATCTTCGGCGCGTCGTCGGGGAAGGTGGGCTCCCAACCCGCGGGGGCTATCAGCTTGTTCGAGCCATCGGCGGTCTCGGCTGGGGACGACCCCTCCGCCGAGAGCGGCGCCTCGGATTCTCCCAGCGGCAACCGTCCGGTCTCTTCTCTTTCTGGGGCAGACATCAGTAGGCGATCTTCATCGCCTGATGGACGTCCTGCATGGTGGCCTGAGCGTGCTTTCGGGCCTGCCCGCTGCCAGTCTTGAGAATGTCCATCACGGTGTCCGGCCGGGCGGCCAGCTCTTCGCGCTTCTGGCGCATGGGCTCTACGCGCGCCACCACGTGGTCCGCGAGTTTCGCCTTGCACTCGATGCAGCCAATCGAAGCGCTGGTGCAACCGGCGGTCGCCCAGTCCCGGGTCTCCGGTGTGGAGAACGCCTTGTGCAGATCGAAGACCGGGCACTTCGCGGGATCGCCCTTGTCGGTCCGGCGCTGACGAGCGGGATCGGTCACCATGGTCTTCAGCTTCGACCGGATGTCGGCCTCGGTGTCTTTCAGGAGGATCGAGTTCGAATAACTCTTCGACATCTTGCGCCCGTCGGTTCCCGGGGTGCGCGGGGTGTGGGTGAGCAGGGTCTTCGGCTCGGGGAAGACCGGTCCGTAGAAGTTATTGAACCGGCGGACGATCTCGCGGGAGAGTTCGATGTGCGGGGCTTGATCCTCGCCCACCGGCACCGCATTCGCCTTGTAGATGATGATGTCCGCGGTCTGAAGCAGCGGATAGCCGAGGAAGCCGTAGGTGGCGAGGTCGCGATTCTCGAGATTCGCCTGGACATCCTTGTAGGTGGGCACGCGCTCGAGCCAGGAAACCGGCGTGGTCATCGAGAGAAGCAGATGGAGTTCCGCGTGTTCGGGCACCAGGCTCTGGATGAACACGCAGGACCGGGCGGGATCGATGCCTGCGGCCAGCCAGTCGAGGGTGACTTCGATGACGTTCTGCCGGATCGAGGAGGGATCCGCGTAGTCGGTGGTGAGGGCGTGATAGTCGACCACGCTGTAGAAACAGTCGTAGCTGTCCTGGAGCCGGACCCAGTTCTCGAGGGCGCCGGTCAGGTGCCCGAGATGAAGGGCGCCGGTGGGGCGCATCCCGGAAAGAACGCGCGGCTTTGAGGGAGTGTCCATGGATTTCTAGAGAATGAGACGCTCGATCAAGCGCAGGACGAAGCGCTGGGGAGGGCCGATCAGCCACCCCAGCAACCCGGTGAGGAAGAGGACCCAGAGAATCATCGTGCCATAGTTCTCGGCCACGTGGTCGAACTTCTCGCCCAGGGAACGCGGAAGCGCCCACGAGAGGATGTGCGATCCGTCGAGGGGCGGGACGGGAAGCAGGTTGAACAGGGCCAGGGCCACGTTCAGGCCGATGCCGACTCTCATCAGGTTGTAGAGGCCGGTCTGCATCCCGTCCGGAAGGTCGATGCGAAGGATGACCGCGAACATCAAGGCGAAGACGAGGGCCAGCAGCAGGTTCGAGATCGGCCCCGCTCCGGCTACCGAAATGTGACCGCGGCGAAGCGTAACTTCGCGACGGAACCGCCCGGGATTGTAGGGGGTGGGCTTGGCCCAGCCGATCACCGGGAAGCCGCCGAAGATCTGCAGAAGAGGCATGAGCACGGTGCCGAATGGATCGATGTGGGGAATCGGATTCAGGGTGATCCGCCCCAGACTCGCCGCAGTGTCATCGCCTAGTTTGAGGGCCATCCAGGCATGCGCCGACTCGTGGAACGAGAGCGAGAAGAGCAGGACGAGGTAGTTCGTCAGGCCCAGAGCCAGGTTTTGTGCGTCGAAATCAGGCATGAAGGTTTGGCGCCGCGACAGTCCGTGTTTGCACGGTCTTCTTGAAAATGGGTCCTCCTTGGGACCCGCTTGAGAGCTCTGAGCAAGGACCTGGCCGTCTGTGCCTAAAGCGGCCGGAAGGTGCATCAAGCGCGCGAAAGATCGAGGCCTTGAGAGCGGGAGAATCCTAGCAGACGGTGGTGAAAGTCCGCCGGAGCGTCGGGACTCCTTTCCATGTCCGCAATATGAAAGGATTGAGGTGCATGTTCTCCGAAATCAAGCTCGTGACCCTGGGGGTGGCCGACCTCGACCGCTCGATCGCCTTTTACGCCGACGCATTCGGCTATGAAGAAATCTCCAGAACCCGCGCGGACCACGAGGCCTTGTCGGAGGCCTGGAGGATTCCGCACGGTATCGCCGGCCGGTTCGCCGTCCTCGGCATCGCGGGCATTGAGTCGGGAATGCTCCGGCTGGTCGAGTGGACGCCGGCGGGCGACCATGTCTGGGGGAAGCCGGCGCGCTTTCAGGACTACGGTCCTTTCGCGGTGAACTTCCGGGTGAAGGAGATCAACGCCGCGTGGAATCTGCTCGGCCAATCGGGGGCCCGGGAAAAATCGAAGCCGATGTATTGGGAAGTCGACCCCAACATCGCGGCGTGGGACTCGCAGTGCTACGACCCCGAGGGAACCCTCCTGGACGTCTTCCAGGTGGTGGGAGAGATCGAGCGCACCCTCGGGCCCTTCGCGCCTGGCCACGACGCCACCGAGATTCAGACCCTGGCCATCCACTGCTCCGATGCGCGGCGGTCGGAGGCCTTCTACACCGGACTTGGTTTCGAGCCGCTCTACGACAGAGTCATCGAGAACCTCGAGCATTTCTTCGGCGCGCCCAAAGGAACGAAACTCCACAACATCAACCTCCTCATGCCCGGGGGCCGGCCCACCGGCCGGGTCGAGCTGGCTCAGTACATCGGGCTTCCCGGGCGATCCTTGAAGGCCCGCACCGCGCCGCCCGCTCGCGGTCCGCTCATGATGTCGCTGCGGGTCGACAGTCTGGACCTGGCCTCCATTCGGATGAAGAGCCTGGGCGGTGAGCCGATTGGCTCGGCCCGATACGACTCTCCCCCGTTTGGAGAAGTTCTAGCCGCCACCTACTTCGGCCCCGATGACGAGGTGATCGAGGTCTTTGAGGCCCGATAGGGACCCGCGACGCGGGCCCGGTCGCTTCGCCGGAATCGGTGGCGGCGACCCTTCGGCTTACAAGTCTTCGGGATGAGCGTGGGCGCAGATCCGCGCGGCCAGAACCGGCCCGACCACGGCCGCAAGGTCGGCTTCGCTCGCGGCCTTCACGCCTTTCAAAGACCCGAAGGCACGGAGGAGTTTCGAGCGGGCCTTGGGACCGACGCCTCGAATCGCATTCAGCTCCGATGCGATGGTCCGCTTCGCGCGACGCTTTCGATGAAACTTCACTGCGAAACGGTGAGCCTCGTCGCGAACCGCCTGCATCAACTGCAGCGCCGGTGCGGCGTGATCGAGGACCACGGGCTGGTCGCGACCCCGGACATACAGGATCTCCTCGCGCTTGGCCAGGCTTGCCAAAGGCAACTCTCCGAGGCCCAGTTCGTCGAGTGCGTCGGCCGCCGCCCCGAGTTGTCCGAGGCCTCCGTCGATCAGGACGAGGTCGGGAAGATCTGAGCCTTCTTCCAGGAGCCGTCGATAACGGCGACCCACCACCTCGCGCATCGAAGCGAAATCGTCGGGCGCGCCCACCACGGTTTTGACCTTGAAAGTCCGGTAGTCCGACTTCCGGGGCAGAGCCATCTCGAAGACGACCATCGAGGCCACGATGTCGGAGCCTTGGAGGTTCGAGATGTCGAAGCACTCGATCCGCCGCGGCTCGTCCGGCAGGCCGAGCGCGTCCATGAGCGAGACGAGGACTTCACGGGATCGCTTGCGCGGGTGCCGCCATTCGAGGTCATGGGCCAGCTTGGCGTTTCCCGTCACCAGTTCGAGAAGCCGGACCTTCTCCCCGCGCTGAGGCACCCGGAAACGAACCTGGGCTTCGCGGCGAGCGTTCAGCCAGGCGAGCAGAGCGTCCATGCCCTCGAAGGCCTGGGGAATGAGAATCTCGCGCGGGACGTAGCGATCGGCTTCGTAGAAACGCGCCACCGACTCTTCAAGAACGCGGCTCTCATCCCCCACCCGATCGAGAAGGAACCCCTCGCTGGAAGCGACTCGGCCGTCGCGCACGCAGAAAACCTGGAGCGAAGCGCGGCCCTCTTCCACGTGAATGCCAAAGACATCGCGCTCGTCGGTCTCGGCGGTGGTGATCTTCTGGGGCAGGTCCATGCGCTCGAGAGCCTGGATGGAGTCGCGCACGGTGGCGGCGTGCTCGAACCGCTGTTCCTCGGCGGCCCTGGCCATGCCGGCACGAAGGTCTTTCAGGACTTCATCCGTGCGACCTTCGAGGAAGCGGGCCGCGTCGACGCACGACTTGCGATAGTCCTCGAGGGAGCAGAGGGTCGCGACGCAAGGCGCGAGGCAACGGTGAATCTGGAACTGAAGGCACGGACGCCCGCGGTTGCCGTCGAGCTTCTCGCGACACGAACGCACGCCGAAGACGCGATGGACGAGCGAAGCAGTCTTCCGGCCGAGATGAGCGGGAATGTACGGTCCGCCGTAAGCGCTCTTGTCCTCCGCCACTTTGCGAACGATGTGAAGGCGCGGGTACGCCTCTCCGAGAGTGAGTTTGAGATAGGGATGATTCTTGTCGTCGCGAAGAAGGACGTTGTAAGGCGGCTGATGACGCTTGATGAGATTGTTCTCGAGGGCCAGCGCCTCGCCTTCGCTGTCGGTGACCAGGATCTCGAGATCCGCGATCTCGGCCACCATCGAAGCTTTGTGGAACGCTCCCCCGTGCGACGCCAGAAAATACGACCGCACTCGGTTCTTGAGCACCAGCGCCTTGCCCACATAGATGATCGTGCCCTCGGCGTTCTTGAACATGTAGACGCCGGGCGAGGTCGGGAGCTGTTCGAGCTTCGCGTCGAGCTTGCTGAGAGGCGCGTCAGGCATCGGCCTGGATCGTACAGGCTGACCGGGGTTAGCTGTCCAGCGAAAAGCACAAACTAACGTCATTGCGAGGAGCCAGTCCGTTTGGTAGAGCGACGAAGCAACCCCGTCCAACCACTACCAGGCCCGTGCCGCCGCAGCCCC
>JANLSZ010000223.1:0-1987 GCA_031362685.1 Vicinamibacteria bacterium
CTTCGCGTTCCATGGTTTGGCGGAGGAAATCACGCATCGCTCGCTGCCTCGAGGTTCCGCCCTGATAGCCGGGGTAGGAACGCGGCGACATTTCGTCGTAGAGGCCGGTCATCTCGATCGCCCGCCCGGTCTTGAGGTCGAAGAGGGTCAGGTCGATGGCGCAGCCGCGGTTGTGTCGCGACCCCTTCGCGGGATCAGCGACAAAATCGCGCGAGGCTTCGGGAGTGGCGTTCCAGAAGATCCAGGTGACGAACCAGGGTCTATAGCCATCGTGAAGCATGAGGCCGTAGCCCGCGGCCTTGAGCGCGCGGTGGGCGCGGACCAGAGCCTCGGCGGCTTTGCGCTGAAGCCGGACCTCGGCCTTGCCGTATACGGGCGTGGCCAGGAAATTCGCGGCCGTGGCATAGCGAACATCGAGCGCGATCGACTTGTCGAGGGAGCGCACATCGACGAGGTCGTTCGGAAGAAAGTCGCCGGTTTCCGCGGGAGGATGGAGCGACCGGGCCTCCCGGGCGAGATCCGCGGCGGGACGCAGGGGCGTGATCCTGAAGACGCCTTCCCCGCCCCCGAAGTCGCGGCGGGGCAAGAAAGCGCTGCCGATGGAGAGGCCCTGGATGACCGAGAGAACCCCGCCCTTCTTTTTCGTCTTCAGGGCGGGGACACCACGATCCACCCGAAACTCGCCGAGTCGCTTGGCGGAGTACCGTCCGCCGCCGATTTCGCGAACCGCTTCGAACCCGCGGCCGTCAGAGCTGACTTCGAGGGCGCCCGCCATCTCACGGAGAACGAGCCGGGCACTGCCTTCTCCATACTCTCCGACCAGCGCCTCGACCGCGGGCGACGGCCTGGCCAGCATCGAGGAGGGCTGGGCCTGGGCGAAGGTGGTCACAAACAGCAACCCGAACCCGATCGCCGCCACCGGAGCGCTGAGCATGGCGCTGGTTACGAAAACTGCGGCCACCCGCTTAGCGCTAGCGCAGGCGGACTTCACTTCCGCCGGAGCGCGGGGGTCCGGGGGGCTGAGCACGGCGCTCGTTCCGAAAACTGCGGCCCCCCGCTTATCAACGACGGAAGTCGCCACTCTTCCCTCCCGTCTTCGACTCCAGTCGGATGTCGCCGATCACCATCTTCTTGTCCGCCGCTTTCACCATGTCGTAGATGGTGAGCGCAGCCACACAGACCGCGTGGAGCGCTTCCATTTCGGCTCCGGTCTGGCCCCTCGTCTTCACGATGGCGGTGATCTCAAAGCCGAACGGTCGCGGAATGATCACCACATCCACCTGCGAGAGAAGCAGCGGATGACACATGGGAATGGCATCCGATGTGCGCTTGGCTGCCTGGATGCCGGCGAAACGAGCCACGGCGGTCACCGGGCCCTTCTCGAGACTGTGCTCTCTCACCAGAGCCATGGCCGCCTTCGAGATGGTGATCCGACCCGAGGCTTTGGCTTCGCGAACCGTGAGAGCCTTATCGGTGACGTCGACCATACGGGCGCGGGAGTTCCTGCCCACGTGGGAGAGTTTGGGGCTTCGTTTCCGGGCGGGAGCGGCAGGCATGGGTCAAACCTCGAGAAGAGATGGAAGCGGATAGAGGACGACGCGATCCCCGGCCACCACGCTGGTTCGATCGGGTTCGAGGATGGCGAGGGCATTGACCAGGGAATGGGCCGCGATGTCACCCGAGCCTTGGCTGCGAATGGGTCGGGCGGTGAGTCCACTCGCTTCCCAGAGCGCGATCACGGGCAGGTAGTTCTTTCGCGCCGATCGATTCGTGAGCGGCCCGGTGAGGGTAGCCTCGAAGAGCGGGCGAAGGAAGGCGTTTGCGCCCTGCATTTTGAGCAACGCGGGCCGGGCAAAGAGTTCGAAGGTCACCTGGGCGGACACCGGATTTCCGGGCAGGCCGAAAACCAGGGTGTCGCCCCTGGCGCCGAAGACGAAGGGCGCGCCCGGCTTCACGCGAACTGCGGTGACGTGAAGGGTCACGCCCA
>JANLSZ010000297.1:0-1975 GCA_031362685.1 Vicinamibacteria bacterium
CGTCTGGTGCATGCGCTGGTTAGCCAGCATGCCAGCGCGCGGTGAGAAGCGCTGGAGTCTTGGCATCCGGAAAGATAACATCCTCAAAGCGCCGGCCCGCATGACACGGGGTCTCGGCCAGCCGGGACTCCACGAAGGGGAGGGTGGTGGCGTCCCATGCCCCCTGGACAAGATGGAATGGCACCGCTTTCGCAAAGTCGACCATGATCCCGAGGACCGACCGATCCGCGGTCTTCGCGATGGCGACCGGAGCCATGGCTGCCACCTCGGCACGAATGAGGCTGGGCGGCAGCTGCAGCCGCCTCAAGCGGGTGGCCACGAGATCTGGGAGGCGAGCTGGGAGGTCGCGGACACTCCGCGCCGGAATCAGCATCGGCAGGAGGGCGCGCGAGCTGACCAGGAGCAAGAGTGGCTGACGGTCAACGACGATGCGGTTGACGTACCAGTCGCCGAGCGCGGAGTCAGAATCACCGAGGTCAGGTCCCGGTGGAAGCAAGGAGAAGAGCCTGCGAGTTGGTCTAAGGATTACCATAGACTTGGAGCTTGCTGGCTAACACACCCGCGCATCACCTGCGTGGCGCGGCATAGAACAGTGAACTATCCGCTAAGGTGGGCCAAATAGCTGTCTAGAGCAAGGCGCCGGCCGCGCCACGTCTGGTGCATGCGCTAGTTAGGCCGCACTTGTCGGCGTTGCGATGGTGTACAGCAGCATGTCGGAGCTGCCGTAAACGTCGACCGGTCCCTGTAGCTGGAGCCCGAGCCGCTCCAAGACGCGCCGGGACGCGAGGTTGGGGGAATCTACGACCGCATGGAGGCGAGGCAACTGGTACCGCTGCCAGGCGTCGGCGAGGACCCCGGACGCCGCCTCGGTGGCCAGCCCGAGGCCGTGCCACCGCCGGGCGAGCATGTAGGCGAGTTCCGGGCCCCAACGGCTATGGTCGAGGGCAGGGGTGAGGACGCCGCACCAGCCTACAAAGGTGCCCACGGGGAGAGGGAGGGCCGGCCCGGAAGTCAGCGCCCAGCAGACATAGTTGTAGCTAGTGCGGCCCTGGGCAAAGTGATCGAGAAAGTCCCGTGTCGCGCGGGCCCGTCGTTCCGCGTGGGTGAGGGGTGCCCGGTAAGCGTGATAGAACTCCATGACGTCCGGATCGAGGACGCAGGTGGCGTAGAAGCTCTCGAAGTCGACCGAGCTGAAGGGGTGCAGGTCGAGTCGCGGTGTCTGGATGGCAATAGGAGGAAGCATGAACGTAATCGAGTCTCGGAATGATCCATTTACAGTGCGGCCTAACGCCCGCGCATCACCTGCGTGGCGCGGCGCGGAACAGTGACCTCTCCGCCAAAGTGGGGCAAATGCTGGTCCGAAGCAAGGCCATGGCCGCGCCACGTCTGGTGCATGCGCTTGTTATGTCAATGATCGCGTGATTCTCCCCATGTAGCGATCGTCTCAAAGTCCCCACCTGGTGGTCGCTCACGCCTCGGGTTGAGCCGTGAGGGTGCTGCGCATCAGGCCGGCTTTCCGCTTCTCACGGAGCCGATACGAGTCGCCCTTGATGTTGATGGTCGTCGCGTGGTGTAGCAGGCGGTCGAGGATCGCGCTGGCGATCACGGCATCGCCAAACACCTCACCCCACGCGCCGAGGCTCTGATTGCTGGTGAGCAGGATGGCCCCGCGCTCATAGCGCCGACTGATGAGTTGAAAGAAGAGATTCGCGCCCTGCCGGTCGATGGGGATGTACCCGATCTCGTCGATGATCAGCAGTTTGGGCTGCGTGAGGATCTTGAGCCGCTCCTCCAGCCGATTCTCATACAGCGCTTTGCCGAGCGTGGTGATCAGCGCGGTCGCTGTGGTAAACATGACGCGCAGGCCCAGCCGGCACGCTTCCAGGCCGAGGGCCACGCTCAAGTGCGTCTTGCCGACCCCGGGCGGCCCGAGGAGGAGCGCATTGGCCCCGTTCGCGACGAAGCGCATCGTGGC
>JANLSZ010000312.1:0-11760 GCA_031362685.1 Vicinamibacteria bacterium
CCCCCCCAGAGACCCTCTCCAAGCGCCTTCCAAGAGGGTCATAGGAGTAGTTCGCAACCGTTGTCGGCGCCGAGATCACGGACCCCTTCTTGACCTCGACTAGCTGGTTGACTGCGTTGAAAACGTACTCCCAAACGTCGCCGCCTTCGGTCTTTGTCGCGAGGTTCCCGTTGGCGCCATAGGTATAACTGGCCGGGGCCCCGGTCACGTTGACGCTGTAGTTCTTCGTCGCGATGTTGCCGGAGCCATCCTGGGCCTGAATGGTCACGTTGTTCGCGCCGGCCGGCAGGTCGAGCGTCGCTTCAAAGACGTTCCCAGCCAGCATTCGCGCGGGTTGGCCGTTGATGGTCGGCGCGCTAAACGTCGCGACGCCGGGTTCGTCGAGCGTTCCTCTCCACAGCATCTTCCCGCCGCCAGTGGCGCCCGTCAGCTGATTCTTCTCGTTGTAGCTCGAGGTCGTGGCCTCCGAATCCTTCTGAGCGCTGGTGCGGTTCCCGACCGCGTCATAGTTCCAGGTCCATTGGTTCGGGGGAGTTGCGCCGGGGTTGGTTCTATCGGTTCTGGTTAGCCGGTAGAGGGGGTCGTACTTGTAGTCCTCCGTGTAGTCGAGGGTCGACTTCTGCGTCCGGTTGCCGGCTGCGTCGTACGTGTAACCGAAGTTCGTGATCGGCGTGCTCGTCGACGTCTTCGTGGCCGCGAGGTTCGTGAGGCGGTTCAGGTTGTCGTAGGCGTAGGTTGTGGTGACGTTGTTGGGATACGTCATCTGCGTCCTGCGATTTGCGTTGTCGTAGGCAAACCCGAACACGTTCGCGCCTCTCGTGATCGACGTCAGCCTGGACGCGTCATCGTAGGCGTAGGTCACGAACACTGTTCCATCGAGCCTGACCTCAATCCGATTCCCACCCGCGTCATATTGATAAGCAACCGTGCTCGCATTCTTCACGCTTTGCTCGGAGAGGAGTTCTCCGGCAACATTGTAGACCCAGGTCAGCGTGTCTGTTCCATTCACTGCGGTCAGCATCCGCCCGGTAACGTCATAGGTGTAGCTGAACGCCGGAGTCCCGTCTGAGAACGTTTTGGTGACGAGCCGGCTCTTCGCATCGTACGCGTATGTAGTAGTCACGCTCTTCCGGTCCACCATGGTGGCCAACCGGCTCAGCGCGTCATACGTAAACGTCTCAAACGCGCCTCCGGGGTAGGTGGTTTTCTTCACCTGGTTGTGTTCGTTGTACTCGAAGGATGTCGTCTGATTCCGCGCGTCGGTGAGACTCGCGAGGTTCCCCATCGCGTCATAGGCGTACTTCGTCACCCCGTTCGCCGGGTCCACCACAGAGGCAAGACGCCCGTGCGCGTCGTAGATGTATCGCGTGCCTTTGTTCAGCGGGTCGATCACCTCGATTCGTCGGCCGCCTTTGTCGTATTTGAACGACGTGAACGTTCCGTTATGATTCGTGACCTTGGTGACTCTTGAGGCGGCGTTGTACGTCGTCGTGGTCGTGTGGTTCAGCGCGTCCGTCACCGTCGTCCTTTGACCCCGGTTGTTGTACCCAAACGTGGTCGCGTGGGTCAACGGATCCGTCACGCTCACCAGATCACCGGTGGCGCCGTCGTAGCCCATGATGGTGGTCTTCTGGCGCGGGTCGGTGATGGTCGAAACCCGGCCACCCGTGTAGGCCATGGTTGTCTCGCGGAGGAGAGCGTCCTTTACCTTCGTCACATCTCCCACCGCGTTTCGGTCGTATTCCGTCACCGCTCCATCCACTCCCGTCATCTTGAACAGAAAGCCGTTCAGGTACTCGTAGGTGCTCGCGGACTCGGTGTACGGCGGAATCGCGGTCGGCTTCGTGAACTGCATGGAAACGATGTCGTCACGGTCCAACGCCGCGTAGGTGTACGTCATCGTTCCCCCCTCCGCGTCTATATGCGTCACCACCCGCCCCTGAGCGTCATAGGTCCATTCCTGCACGTCGCTCCCGCCTCCTCCACACCCGGGGCACGGGCCCGTGATCTTTGTGATCCGCTTCTGCCCGGCCTGCGCGCTGAACTCGTAGGTGGTCACGCGGCCGAGAGCGTCGGTGGCTGTTGTCCTCCCGGCGTTGTAGATAAGCGTGTACTTCTCAACCCCGTCCCCAATTTCGGTGGTGATCCCCCGGCTGCTCGCATCATAAGTGTGGTGCTCAATCGCCTTTCCCTCGAGATCGAAGACCGCGGTCAGGAGGAGGGTCGCGCCGAAGCCCTGGTAGTGGAAGATGTACCCCGCTCCATCAGCGTACTCAACGCGCTGGAGCCCATCCGCCGTATTGGCGGAAGGCGGACCGTACGAATAGGTGACCAGAACCTCGCTTCCCGGACCGACGACGGTGGTCAAGCGACCGTTCGAGTTGTAGCTGAACGTCAACGTGCGGCCGCTGGAGGTCACCGAGATCAACTGTGTCCCGGAGTAGGCATAGGACTTCGTCCGGCCCTGGGGATCGGTTTCGAGCGTCAACTTCCCGGTCGAGTCGTAGGTCTCGGAGCCGCCGCCTTGAAACTCACGGGTGTAGGTTCCGCCCGAAGCGGTGATCCAGTGCTGGTTCGACCTTGGAAACTGCGCCACAAACTTCTGGTCCAGATTCATGTCCTGGTAGTACTGCCTCGACCCGTCCGCTTCGACAAGCTCAATGACATTCGCCTGGGGGGTGGTGACGTCCAGCTTGCGCTCGAAACTGTGCGACCAGCCTCGTCCGAGGACTCCAATGACGTCGTGGTTTGCGCTGTTATACGACCGGACAAGGGACAGGGCGGATCCGTCAACCGAAACACTGGCGTCGGTGCGGTCGAACCACACGTTGCCGGAGATCACGTTCACAGGCAGACCGAGGTTCGGAGAGGGCTCACTGGGGGTCGGACCACCGCCACGCGTTCCAGTCACGCGAGGTTGGCAGCGGCTGGGTTCCTTGACCCAGGATTGCTTCACGTACAGCTGCACGGTCGTGGCCTTCGAGCTCGTGACCGTGGCCTGTACGGAGCCAAGCGAGAGCCCTCCCAAGACGTCAACCAAGTAAGTCGTTTGTCCCGGTCCCATTCCGTTGGCGACGTTGGCGACCCCGATGCCCCATTCGTTGCTCCCAACCCCCGCCGCCTTCCAGTTGAAGTAGCCGGTCGCATCCGCCACTCTGGTACCGCCCTGGGCCGGCGGCACGGACGCACCCACCGTGGCGCCAGCGACCCCGGCGCCAGTCGTACAGTCCGTGACCGTACCGTCGAGGTTCCCCTTGCTTGCGTACATCGACGCCGAAACGCTGCCGCTGCACTCGCTGCAGGGAACCGCCGAGTTCAGGGTGCAGGTGCCGAGCGGCTGGTAGGGGACAATGAAGTAATTGCCTGATTGGTAGACCTCGACCTGATACGTGCCGGGCCCGGCGGTGAAAGACCTTGAACCGGGAAGGAAGAACCCACCAAAGTTGCATCCGGGACAGTCCAACAGGATCTGAACAGAGTCAGTGGGCAAGGGAGTGGAGCCATCGCCGGCCATGGCCGAGACCGTGAATTGGCTGCACTGCTGGGCTTCGACTAGGCTGCTGACGCCGAGGGCTGCGCCCAGCAGGAGGAGGGACGCGATGTGTTTGATCTTCATGGTCTCTCTCCTACGGAATCGGCTGCGCGTTGGGCGGCAGGATCAGCGTGATGATGGGAGGCGTATGGTCGTTGGGATTTGCGACGCCGAGAACCGAGCGCGAGGGATCAAGAGGGTAGGCATCGAGGCTGTCGTTCACACCGTCGCCGTCGGTATCGGCGGCCAGCGGGTTCGTTCCGATGAGTGCCTCAACCGCGTTCGGCAGGCCATCACCGTCCGGGTCATTCGAGGTGGCTGTTCCGCCCAGGGCATAAGCGAAGACATCGCCGAGCCCATCGGCATTCGTGTCGGTGGCGTAAGGATCGAGACCGGCCATCAGCTCCTGGCCGGCAGTGAGGCCATCTCCGTCGTCGTCGGTCAGGAGCCAGGCGTTGTTCACGAGAAGGAACGGATTAGCCGGGCTCGCCGGATCAGGGATTCGCAGTGGCGTTGACTTGATCTGGGTGGTGTTGTTCAAGCCAAGCTGGCCGTTTCCGTTCAGACCCCACACATACACCTCGCCCGCCATCGAGATGATTCCGGCGGAGAAGTAACCGCTTTCAAGGGCATAGCGAGCGGGAACGCTCAGGGTCGGACCAGGAACCGGCCGGGTAGTCTGGGTTCCGTCCCCGAGGCTCCCGAACTGATTGTGGCCGAAGCCCCAGATCGGTCCGGTGAACGAAGAGGCGTACCCCTGGTTGATACCTGCAGCGAAGAGCCGTTGCTCAGAAAGGACCAGTCCAGCAGCAGGCACTTGCGCGAAGGGCTCAGCCCTCCCGCCGCCCCCGTGTTCGTTGTCACCCCACGACCAGACCTCCCCGGTTGCGGAGATGGCGAGTGAATGGAAATTGTCAGCCACCATGCGAACCGCCAGCACGGGCAGGTTGACTGCGGTTGGGGTCAGGCTTTCGCTGGGAGTCACAACTCCGGAAACCGACCTCGTCCCGATCCCGAGTTCTCCAGAAGCATTGCCTCCCCAGGCGCGGATCGTTCCGTCCGCAAGAAGTGCGAGAGTATGCCTCGCCCCGCCAGCAACCGCTGTTATCGAGCCTAAGCTCGGGAGGCAGGGCGAGATCGTGGGATTGCAGGGCGCGGTGCGGTTCACCTTGTTGCCCGTGCCGAGCTGCCCGGAGGCATTGCTCCCCCATGTCCAAACGTGTCCGGTTCCGTCCAAGGCGAGAGCATGGTCCTTCCCCGCAGCAATCTTCACGATCGGAACAGTGATCGTCGTGATCTTCACCGGGGATGTGACATTCGCGCCCGTTCCGTTGACCGCAGCGGCCCCCGAAACCCAGACCGTTCCGTCTTCTTTCAGGAACAGACTGAACCCGTCACCGGCTTCGATCGCCTTGATGCTGTTGAATGTGGCGGTCTCCGTGATCTGAGTCGGGACCGTCTTCTGCGCGGTGCTGCCGACGCCGAGTTGACCCTTGTCATTCAGCCCAGCGGACCAGACCGTGCCGTCCTCCTTGAGGAAAAGTGTGAAGCCTGTCCCAAATGCGACCGCGCCGGTGATCATGTAGTCCGCGCGGACTGGAAAGCTCGCGTCAACCCCAGCCTTGAATGCCTTAACCTTCAGCACCATGGCGCGGTCGACCACGATGACGCCGCCCGAGGCGACACTGGCGTCGCTGGCCGTGGGCTCCTGGCCGTTGGTGGTGTAGTGGATCATGGCTCCTCCCGTGGCCGTCGTAGCCACGACATTGCGCCTGGTCGTGTAGATCCCACCGGGGAAGCTCAGAACCGGATCCGCCACCTGCACCGCGTAGGTCGCGGTCGCGACCGCACTCTCAATCCATCCGCCGACAAACGCTTTTGCCTTGACCGTGGCGCTCACGAAAAGCGAGAACGGCCCAGAATAGAGCGTCGAGGCGGGGGTCGGGTCCTGGCCGTCGAGCGTGTAGTAGATGAAGCCACCCTGCACCGCCGTGATCGAGACATTGACGCTTGACGTGTAAGTTCCAGGTGCCGGCGCGATGACCGGGGCGGGGGTCACGAGCTGGTATGTGGCACTCGTGACCGCCGACGGCGCGTAGCCCGTCGCGAAAGTGATACCTTTCAGTATTCCACTCACCGGGACCACAATCACGCCTCCGCTCGATACCGCGGGACCCGCCTCAGTTGGGTCAGAGCCGTTGATCGTATAGTGAATCAGGCCGCCCGGTGTGCTCGTGATCGCGGTGACCAGGAGAGGACCGAGATAGGCGCCCGACCCCGGGTTGAACGTGGGGGCGTTGCCGGGCGCTTGTTGGAAGTAGGCGAACGACGCCACATCGCTGTCGAGATACCCGGGCCTCGCCGCCCGCGCCTTGATGGTGAGTGCTCCGGCGACGTTGATGGGCGTGGTGTAAAGCGTGGACGTGGAAATCGGATCGCTGCCGTCTGTGGTGTAGCGGATGGTCGCCCCTGGGTCGGCGCTCAGGGCCACATCAAGAGGCAGCGCATAACCACCGGCTTCAGGCGAGGCGGTGGGGGGCGAGGTCTTGCTGTTGACCAGCCGGCCGGAGAGAACCGCGCCCTGGACTACCGCGGTCGTTGAATAGAGCGAGGTATCGACGAGGAGGGGATACTTGGGGGCGATGGCCGACGTGTAGAGCAGGTTCCCATTCTTCCGGTACTTGATCACTCCGCCTTCCACCGACACTCTCAGCAGGTCCGCGGCCAGAAGAGTCCCGAACGAACCTCGGTTGAGTCCATTCTCATAGATGTACAGAGTTCCCGCGGCCATGTAGAGGGCGTAGTCGATGTCCGAGAAACCAGAGTTGGTGTTCCCGTTAGCCAGGCCCACCATCGCGACTTTCGGCGAGACGGAGGCTTTCACCTCCAGAAAGCCATCCGGAGAGTCGATCGCCTTGGTTGACACGGCACTCGCGTCCCAGGCCGTAGTGCTGATGTTCTTCGACAGGGTGTTCCCGGTCGAGGTCGCGTTCACGTGTGCGGTCCAGGTGACGTTTTCCGTGGTGTCGGTCCCGAACTGATAGATGGCGGTGGTCGCGCTGCTTGGATACAACCCCGTCGCGAAGGCCTTCGCCTTGAGCGTGGTGTCGGTCTCGAAATAGAGCAACGAACCCGAATCGACCACGTTGTCGCCTTCCGTCGGCTCCGCCCCGTCGGTCGTGTAGTAGATCGTCGAGCCCGCCTCGCCGGTCACGAGAACACTTTGGGGATCGCCATACAGCCCACTCCCCGGGGAGAACACCGGGCGGGAGACCGCCACCTGGACCAGGTTCCCGGAAATGACCGCGCCCAAAAGCCTGGCTCCCGAAGAATAGAGCGAGGTGTCGACGAGCAGGGGATAGGAGGGCGCTATGGCCGAGGTGTAGATGAGGTTCCCGTTCTTGCGGTACTTCACTACGCCGCTCTCCACCGAGACTCGCAGTTTGTCGGCGGCCACCATCGTCCCGAACGAACCGCGGTTGATCCCGCCTTCGTAGATGTACAGCGTTCCCGCGGACAGGTAGAGCGCGTAGTCGATGTCGGAGTAGCCGGAGTTGGTGTTGCCGTTCGACAGACCAGCCATGACCAGGTTTGGGCTGAGCGAGGCGGAGACTTCGAGATAGCCGCCGGGAGAGATGATTCCTTTGGTGGAGATGGCACTCGCATCCCAGGCCACCACGTTCGTGTTCTTGCTGAGCGCATTTCCGCTCGACGACGTGTTGACCTGGGCCGTCCACAAGACATCCTCAGTACTCACCGTGCCGAACTGGTAGATCGCCGCGGTGGTCCCGCTGGGGAGGATGCCGCTCGCGAACGCCTTGGCCTTCAGAGTCGTGGTCACGTCGATCAACAGAGTTGACCCGGAGACGACGGTGGCGGAGGCCTCTGTGGGGTCGAGGCCGTTGGTGGTGTAGTGGATGGTGGAACCGGCCGGACCCGTGACCACCACATCGAAGGCCGTCGAATAGATGCCCGAGGGAACCGAGAACGCGGGATTTTGAACCGCGGCGATGACGAGCGTGCCGGATAGAACCGCGCCCTGAAGCATGGCGCCCGAGGAGTAGAGCGACGAATCGACCAGAAGCGGGTAGGCGGGGGCGAGCACCGAGGTGTAGAGCAAGATCCCGTTCTTCCGATACCGGACCACACCCCCTTCGACCGACACTCTCAGCTTGTCCACCCCCACCACCGTTCCGAAGGACCCGCGATTGAGACCACCCTCATAGATGTAGAGCGTTCCCGAAGAGAAGTAGAGCGCGTAGTCGATGTCCGAGTAGCCGGAGTTCGTGTTGCCGTAGGACAGACCCACCATGGCGAGATTCGCGCCGACGTTGGCCGAGACTTCGAGATAACCATCGGGCGAGCCGAGACCTTTCGTCGAAATAGCTCCCGCGTCCCACGCGACGACGCCCGTGGTCTTCGAGAGAAGGTTGCCGGTGGACGCCGCGTTCACGTGCGCGGTCCAGTCGACGTTCTCCGCGGTGGGCGTGCCAAAGACATACCAAGCGGTCGCGGTGCTGCTCGGATAGACGCCCGTCTTCCAGGCTTTGGCTTTGAGGGTGGCGTCCACATCAACGAGCAGGCTCGCGCCCGAGGCAATCACTGGATCGGCCTCGGTGGGTTCGGAACCGCTGGTGGTGTAGTGAATCGTCGATCCCGTCTCGCCGGTCACGGTCACGGTCTGCGCGGTTGGGTACAGACCCGAGCCTGACGAGAACGTCGGTTTCGAGACGGCCGCCTGAACCAGAGTTCCGGAGAGAACCGCGCCGGTTAGACGCGCGCCGGAGGAATACAGAGAACTGTCCACCAGAAGGGGGAAGGTGGGAATCACCGAGGAGGTGTAGACCAGCGTCCCGTTCTTGCGGTACTTCACGAGACCGCTTTCGATGGAGACCCGGAGCTTGTCGCTCGCGACAAACGTCCCGAACGATCCGCGGTTCGTGCCTCCTTCATAGATGTATAGCGTCCCCGACGACATGTACAACGCATAGTCGATATCGGAGTAACCGGAGTTCGTGTTCCCATTGGAGAGACCCACCATGACGAGGTTCGGGCTGAGTGAGGCCGAGACTTCGAGGTAGCCGTCGGTTTCGGGGCCCATCGCCATGGTAGAGATGGCGCTCGCGTCCCAGGCGGTGGCCGAGGTGGTCTTGGACAAGAAGCCGGGCGAGGCGTTGGTTTTCACCGCACCCGCCCATACCACCGCCTCGGCGGTCGTCCCGTCCAACTCCGCGTTCGAAATCGTGGCGCCTGGGTCTGCCAGCGTCGCCTCCGCGAAGAGGGGATAGGTGAAGGCAAGGGCGGAGGTGCGGACGAGAGAGCCGTTGACCCGGAAGACGATGGCGCTGCCCTCCACTGCAACCTTGAAGAGATCGGCCGCCGAATATGTTCCCGCGGACTGGACCGCGGCGCCCTTTTCAATCACGGCGGCGGTTCCGTCGGCGCGTAGCAGAAAGCCGAAGTCGATCGCCTGCAGGCCAGAGTTGTTGTCGCGCGATCCAAGACCCGCGGCCTTCGCGCGGTCGGTCTCCATCGTGCTGAACTCAAGCTGGCCAAGCCCGGAGATGATGGCGAGCGAGCCGACCGCGGTGTCGCTGAATCCCGTGCCTCCCAGCCGAGACAACGTTGAGCCTGCGACCACCGTGCCATTGGCAGGGATCCAGTTGACGGCCACGGGCGTGGCTCCGGCCGTCTCAGCTAGCGCGGAAAGAGCGACAAACCCCAGGAGGCCTTGGCTCAGCACACCGCGCAGCCAGGCAATAGACAATCTCATGCAGCCTCCGATCCGAAGAGTACGAAACGAACAAAGAGTAGCACACGGGTGTCCGCGACAAACCGAGCCATATACACCCAGGCGCACCTTGTATCCGCGCCCCTCGGCCACAGCCACGAGCACGTCGCGCGGCATCATGAAAAGAACCATGACGCCCAAACCGTTGCCAACAAAGCTAACGTTCGCTGCCACGTTTCGAGAAGTCATGACCTGCCCACGCTGCTCGGCCGAAGCTCCTGACCAGGCGCAGGACTGCCCGTCCTGCAGGATCGTCTTCGCGAAGTGGCGGGCGCCGCGGCCGGTCTCGTCCGAAAACATCCCGGTCTCCCCCTCGCGGCCCGCGGCCATGGCTCCTCCGGCATGGTCGCTCCGTACCCCACCTCCGCCTCCCCCGCCCGAGACTCTCGGCATCACCCACCCCGGCTGGCGCGCCGCCGGCATCGGCCTGGTGATGGCGGCCGGCCTCACCTGGTTCCCGTTCCTCAAGTTCGTCCTCTCGCCCCTGATCACCATCTTTCACGAACTCGGGCACACCGCCGTGCTCTGGCTCTTCGGCTACAGCGCGATCCCCGCCTTCGACTTCGCCCACGGGGGTGGCGTGACCATGAGCGATCTCGAGCGGTCGTCGCTCATCGTGTGGGCCTGGGCGCTCGGAGTCCTGATCCTCGGGTGGTGGCAGCGGGAGCGAAAAGAGGTGCTCATCGCTCTCGCCGGTCTCGTAGTCCTCTACATCTACATGTACAACTCCACCCGTGAAACCCTCGCCATCACGCTCGGCGGCCACGCGGGCGAGGTCGTCTTCGGCGCGGTGTTCCTCTACCGGGGTCTCACCGGCTGGGGCTGCAAGCTGGAGGCGGAGCGGCCTCTCTACGCTTTCCTCGGCTTCATGAACTTCTTCACGGGGCTGCATCTCGGCTTCGCCCTGATGGGCAGCGACTCGATGGAGAAGTACTGGTACCTGCAGGGCAAGGGCGGCATCGACAACGACCTCGTGACCGGCGCGCAGATCCTCAGCATGAAACTCGAAAGCATCGCGCGCCTGCTGATCCTCTGCGAAGTGTTGGCCATTCCCGCCACGTTCTGGGCGGCCTCGTTGCGCAAGACCATCGGCGCGGTTTCGGACGCGGAAGAAGAGGTTTAGGGCCCGTCCATTAGAATAGCCGCTTGCCCTGGGTCTACATGCTGCGTTGCGGCGACGGATCGCTGTATACGGGCGTCGCCAAGGACGTGGACGCGCGACTGAAGCAGCACCAGGATGGAAAAGGCTCGCGCTATACCCGCGCGCACCTTCCGGTGGCGCTCGCGTGGTCCAAAGAGTGCGCGACCTGGGGCGAAGGGTTGAAGGAAGAGATTCGGATCAAGCGCCTCGATCGGGAGGCCAAAGAAGAGATTGTGAAGCGGGATTAAGTGTCCAGACACAGAACTACATCAACGATTGGAGCGCCGATGCATCCCGGATCGCGGCGTTGCTCGTCGTTGCATATGCCGGATATGCGGCCTCCTCGTCGCCTTGCGCTCCGGGCGCCTCGACGCTCCACTCGTCAATGTAGTTCTGTGTCGGGACACTGATGGCTGACCTGTTGATGAGTTGTCAGGATCTGGGAAAGTCGTTCGGTTCAGCTCCGTTGTTCGAAGGCCTTTCCTTCGGCGTGTTCGAGGGAGACCACATCGGCCTCGTCGGTCCGAACGGTTCGGGGAAGACCACGCTGCTGAAGATCCTTGCCGGGCTGGAGGAACCGAGCACGGGCACCCGAGCCGCCCGGAAGCGGCTGCGTTTCGGCTTCGTGGCCCAGGATCCGAAGTTCGATCCCGACCACACCGTGGAACAGGTATTGAAGGCGGCGCTCAAGGGAGAACATCTCGATCCTCATGAGATCGACACCAGCGTGGCCATCATGATGGGGAAATCGGGTTTCGACGATCCGGATGCCAAGACCTCTGTCCTCTCCGGAGGCTGGAAGAAGCGGCTCGCCATTGCTGCCGAGTTGATTCACGAGCCCGAGCTGCTTTTGCTCGACGAGCCCACCAACCATCTCGACCTCGAAGGCATTCTGTGGCTCGAAGAGCTGCTGCCCCGGGAACCCGAGGCGTTCGTGGCCATCAGTCACGATCGCTACTTCCTCGAATCCATCACCAGTCGGATGATCGAACTGAACAAGGCCTTTGCCCTAGGCATGTGCGACGTGGCCGGGAACTACAGCCGGTATCTCGAGAAGAAGGACGAGATGCTGGCCGGCCAGGCCGCGTACCAGGATTCGCTGCGCAACCGCGTCCGCGGCGAACTGGTGTGGCTCTCCCACAAGGCCAAGGCGCGCACGCGAAAAGCTCAGGCCCGGATCGACGAAGCCGGGCGGATGCAGAGCGAACTCGCGGATCTGGACCGGCGGTCGCAGAAGTCCACGGTCGGAATCGACTTCGCGGCCACGGAACGCCGGACCAAGCAGCTCATCGTGGC
>JANLSZ010000323.1:0-6370 GCA_031362685.1 Vicinamibacteria bacterium
CGCGCGTGCGGGCGGCGGCGAGGGCGCGCAGAAGCGGCAGCGGGAGCATGGGAAGCTCCCGGTGCGCGAACGCATCGACCTCCTGCTCGATGAGGGCTCGCCGTTCCTCGAAATCGGCGCTCTGGCCGCCCATGGTCTCTACGACGGCGGCGCTCCGAGTGCGGGGATCGTGACCGGCGTGGGGCGGGTGTCGGGACGCGAAGTGATGATCATCGCCAACGACGCCTCGGTGAAGGGCGGAACCTACTTCCCCCTGACCGTGAAGAAGCACCTGCGCGCCCAGGAAATCGCCCAACAAAACTGTCTCCCCTGCGTCTACCTCGTCGATTCCGGGGGCGCATTCCTGCCGCTCCAGTCCGAAGTCTTCCCCGACCGCGATCATTTCGGCCGGATCTTCTTCAATCAGGCGCGCATGAGCGCTCTCGGCATCCCTCAGGTCGCGGTGGTTCTGGGCTCGTGCACCGCCGGCGGCGCGTATGTGCCGGCGATGAGTGACGAAACCATCATCGTCAAGAATCAGGGCACGATCTTCCTCGCGGGGCCGCCGCTCGTGAAGGCGGCCACGGGTGAAGAGGTTTCCGCGGAGGAACTCGGAGGCGCCGATGTCCACACGCGCCTGTCCGGTGTGGCCGACCACCTGGCCCTCAACGAGCACGACGCTCTGAACCGGGCCCGCGACATCGTGGCGACCCTCACCTCGCGCAAGGAAATGCCCTGGGAGGTCACCGCGCCCGAAGATCCCGCCTTCGACCCCGCGGAACTTGGGGGCGTGATTCCCACGAATTCGCGAAAGTCGTACGACGTGCGCGAGGTGATCGCGCGCATCGTCGACGGCAGCCGGTTCGACGAGTTCAAGGCGCTCTACGGCGCCACCCTGGTCACCGGCTTCGCCCGGATCATGGGCTTTCCCGTGGCCATCCTCGCCAACAACGGAGTCCTCTTTTCCGAGAGCGCGCTCAAGGCCACCCACTTCATCGAGCTCGCCTGCGCCCGCAAGATTCCCCTCGTCTTCCTCCAGAACATCACCGGCTTCATGGTGGGCAAGGAGTACGAGCAGCGCGGCATCGCCAAGGACGGCGCGAAGATGGTCCACGCGGTCGCGAACGCGGCGGTGCCGAAGTTCACGGTGATCATCGGGGGCAGTTTCGGAGCGGGCAACTACGGCATGTGCGGACGCGCCTATTCGCCGCGCCAGTTGTGGATGTGGCCGAACGCGCGTATCTCCGTGATGGGAGGTGAACAGGCGGCGTCGGTCCTCGCCCAGGTGAAGGTGGAGCAGGCGGCCCGCGCGGGCGCGACCATGACCGCCGAAGAGATCGACGCGATCAAGGCGCCCACTCTCGCCAAGTACGAGGAGGAAGGCAGCCCCTACTTCTCCACCGCGAGGCTTTGGGACGACGGCGTGATCCGTCCCCGCGACACCCGGATGGTCCTGGGCCTCGGAATCTCGGCCGCTTTGAATGCCCCGATTCCCGAAACCCGTTTCGGCGTCTTCCGGATGTGAGCGCCGCGATGAGGTAGGGGCCGGGCGTGCCCGGCCCGTCGAACCGCCGGGGTATCCACGGGCGAGGCAGGCCTCGCCCCTACGGTTTACGGTGGGTCGGCCTCTTCAAGATCGACGCCGAGATGCACATGTACGAGAAGGCACCCCACGGCTTCGGCACGCGCTCCCCCGAGGCCCGCGGCAGTTCACCTTGTTCGAGCTCAAATGATCAGTGCTCGTCGAAGATGTTGAAGATGAAGCGGCTCTTCCCTCCTCCATTCACGCGGCGGAACGCCGGATCTTCAACGATGGAAGCCTGACGAGGGTTCTGCGCGGCCTGCCCCGGGGGAGCGGCGTTCCCCGCCGTCCCTCGAACGCCGGCAAAGATTCCCGTCCCCCCCATGATGGTCCAGTTGGCGACGGTCTGGGCCGCGGGCGATCCGGGCGGCGGCGTGCCTTGTGCGAATCCCTGCGCCATGATGGTGCCGAGGGCCGTGCCGTCAACGGCCTGGATCTCAATGGCCACGGTGATCCAACTCAGACGCGTCACGTCCGCGACGGCCTTCCCCGCAGTTTGAGCCAGAACCGCGTCGAACTTCTCGTACTTGTACACGGCCAGTCCCTTCGCGGGCTGCCCGTTGATGGCCACGACGTCGGAGATGCCGATGCCGTTGGTGAAGGCGGGCTGGAGAACGTTGGGTGCTATGCCCTGACTCGTCGCGTACTTCTGAATATCGAAGGTGTCGTGGTTGTAGTTCACCAGATTGGCCACATCGATCAGCAGGATCCTCGCCGCAGGCGCGGGCTGAGCCGCCGCCATTTGTGCGAGCGCCCCCAGCCCTATCGCAACCCACAGGCATCGCCGGCCCGTCCTGAGTCTCACTCCATGGTCCCTTCCTTGAGGGGATCGGCGGAGCCACGCGTGCTCCCTCGATTGTGGCGCAAATCCAAACGCGGCGAGCATCCCGGACCTGATAGTTCGTTCCTTCATGACTTCCTCCTGGAGAAGTGGTTTAAGCCTTGTCTCAGGGGCGCCGGTGCAAAACCGCCTCCGACCCTCCTCGACGCAAAGGAGTATCGAACTCAGGCCGCCCTCAAGTCCGGGGAATGCCGGGGGAAACCCGGGGGATTTCCGGGGGAAGCGGGCGGCGCCCGGATCGGGTCTCGCGGCCCGGGCCAGGCCGCCTCACGAGAGTCTTGAGGCAGGACCGAACGCTCACGACCCGGCGCGCGGCGTTCGCGGTCGGCTCCTCGGCTCGGCGGGCGCCCAGACCGACGGACTTGCGACCGTGACCTCCAGGTCGCCGTAGGCCTTCGTGTACGGCTCGCCGGAGCGGGGGACGATGAGAAAGTTCCGGCCCCGCGGGTAAGACGGGGCTAGCGGTTCGGCAGAGTCTCTTTCGGGGGCGTCGTCATCGAAACGTGGAATATCAAGGCGGCATCTCCTACCTGGATCCGGTCGGCCTCGCGCAGCGCGGTTGGTCGCGTGACCGCCTGGCCGCCGATCTTCGTCCCGTTCCTGCTCTCGAGATCCTCGATGGTGGCCTCGCGTCCGGTGACCACGATCCGCGCGTGCTGGCGCGAGATGCTCGGCAGTTCCACGCGAATCGTGCAGGCCTCATCGCGACCGATCAGGTTCTCGCCCTCCTGGAGCCGCACTACCGCGGACCCGACCATCACCCAGAAGGGCGAGGAGCGCGGGTCCGAGGCGACCGAAACCACCTGAAGCGGCGCGGCGAACGCGTAACCCACGCCGTGCACGGTCCTAATCAGGTCTCCGTCGCCCTCGTCCTTGAGGGCCCGGCGCAGTTCCTTGATCAGGCCCAGATGGGTCGCATCGGATACGAAACTGTCCGGCCAAAGGCGGCGATGAAGTTCCCCCTTCTCGACCACGCGCGGCGCCTCCTCGATGAGCAGCGACAGTAGGTTGAACGCCTTCGGGGTCAAGTGCACCAGGGCACCGTCGCGGGTCAACTGCCGGGTGGAGCGGTCGAACACGAACGGGCCGAAACGTACGGTCGGGGACAGCGGTTCGGAACTCATGATCGGGGCTTGGTGGGCATGCGTGCCTTCAATTCTTCGAGCCAGTTGAGGACGACCTGGAACGAGTAAGCGACCGGCGCATCCGGGTTCGCAACGCGAGTGAGCGTGCCAACGAACCTTCCCTCCGGCGTTATGTCCCAGCTTCTCGGCAGCGCCGGCCCGGGCATCCAAAGCCCGGTGCCTGGCCGCTTCATGGGATTGCCAAACGTGAAGCTCGGCTTCGTCGAAACCCTCACCGAAGCGCCGGTCCAGAGCAACTCCTTGCCGTTCGCGGACCAGACGGGATAAATGGCGTCGGTCGCGATCTCGTACCGGGCGCCGGTCGCCGGGAACGGTTGCACGAAGAGGCGTCGCCCGCCCTCAGTTGAGGAGTAGGCCACCCAGCGGCCATCAGGTGAAAACACCGCGTTGGTGGGCTCGGTCGACCGCACATCACCAAACGGCTCGGCCTTCGCTTCCGAGAAAGAGTAGCTCCACAACGACACCGCCGCTCCCTTGGTCTCCCTCAACAGCAGGTGAGCTCCGTCCGGAGACCACGATTCTGGAGAACGAACACTACCTCTCTCAGCCTTGGTCAGGCGCTCGGTCTTGCCGGAGCCATCGGCGGCCTGCAGGAAGATCGCCTCCTCATTCTCGCGGCCGGACTGAAAGGCAATCCGGCGCGAGTCCGGGGACCAGACCGGGAGCTGGTCACGGCCTCCGAAGGTCAGCCGTCTTATGGAGCTCACGCCGGAGAGTTCGTAGATCCAAACATCGCTGCCCTTGCCGTCGTCGATGTTCACAGCCAGGCTCTTGCCGTCTGGAGAAACGCGGGGATTTTCGTACCTCCGTGGGGGCAGTTTGAGTCGCTCAACCGCGCCCTTCCGGTCGACGATGGCCAATTCGCCCCGATCTGAAGACGCGTCCATCGGCCCGGGTATGTAGACCAGCGATCCCGTGTCCGACACGCTGAAGTGCATGGACCCCGAAAACATCCCGCCGTCGCGCACCCCTTCGACGATGGGGATGGGCACGCCGGTGAGTTCGATACGCCGGGGATCGAAGGGGACGGCGTACAGCACTCGGCCGAGGCCATACACGAGGTGCCCCGTGGAAAGGTAGCGGCCGTCCGTCCCGCCCTTCACCAGCACCTTCCGCTCCCCGGACTTGATCGACTGCACCACGATCTGCGCGGTGTCCCACTTGCTGGCACTGGCACTGGTGGCCAGCGTGAACAACACGTGATCTCCGTCCGGCAGCAGCTGCGGCCCGTGCGCTTCCTCCCGATCGCCCGCCGCGATGACGATGTCCTTCGTCCCTCCCTCCGCCGAAACGCGGACAATGCCCTGGTCGCCTTGCCCGAAGAGGATCCCGTTCGAACTCCAGGTCAAGCCAAAGGTCGTGAGGGCGGGACAAAGGGTGACCGGCGCACCGCCGGTCAGAGCCAACCGGATCAGCGCGCTGTTCTCCGCCGATCGAAAAACTACCGATTCCCCGTCTGGGGAAAAAGCCGGACTCTCCGCCCCTGAGTCCGTCCCGGGGATCGCACGAGGCTCAGGATCCGCCATGGAGCGGACATACATCTGTCGGTTCGCTACGTACACGATCCGCGTTCCGTCCGGCGAAATGGCGACGGATTGATGACCCAGGCGCGAGAACTGCTGACCGTCCGGGAGAGGGAACGAGAATCGGGTGACGGTGAGCGGGGTTTTGAAGATCGAACGCCAGACAAAGACTCCACCAACGGCTCCGGCGATCAGTGCGGCCGTCGACACGAGAGCGAGCACCCAGGGTCGAACGCGACCGGTGGAGGGATCGGAAGAAGGGGGCGACGATGGCGCATCGAGCAGGAACTGCGCGACCGCGATGTCCGCGATGCGTTCCTTGCGGTTCTTCTTCAGGCACCGCTCGAGCAGAGTGCGCACATGGGCGGGGGTGCGAGCCGGCAGCGCGCTCCAGTCCGGTTCGCTGCGCATGACCGCGGTCAGGGTGTCGAGCACATCCTCGCCTTGAAAGGCCGTCACTCCGGTCAGCATCTCGTAGAAGACGCAGCCGAACGCCCACACGTCGCTTCTCTTGTCCGCCGCCCGCCCTTTCGCCTGTTCGGGGCTCATGTATGCCGCGGTGCCGAGAATCACGCCGTCCTGGGTGGCCAGGGGCCTCGGAGTCGGAGAACTCGCGGCGTCTGGGAGGGCGGGATCGATCGCCTTGGCCAGGCCGAAATCGAGCACTTTCACCTGGTCATCCGCGGTGAGCGCGATGTTGGCGGGCTTCAGGTCGCGATGGATGATGCCGCTTTCGTGGGCCGCGCCGAGCGCATCGGCGAGTTGCCGGGCGAGCCGGATAGCGTCGTCAACCGGCAGCGCGCCGTGCCGCAACCGCCCGGCCAGAGTGTCGCCCTCGACCAGCTCGAGAACGAGGCACAGGGCGGGGCCCGATTCCTCGACCCCGTAGATGGACGCGATGTGGGGATGATTGAGCGAGGCCAGGACCTGAGCTTCCCGCTTGAAGCGCGCCAGGCGGTCGACATCCTGGCTCAGGGCCGCGGGCAGGACCTTCAGCGCGACGTCGCGTTTGAGCCGCGTGTCATGGGCGCGATAGACCTCGCCCATGCCGCCCGCGCCGAGCGGAGCCACGATGTCGTACGGACCGACGGAGCTGCCAGCGGACAGGGCCATGAGAAGCCATTATCTTAGGCCCGCGCGCCCCTGGTAGGGGCCGGGCATGCCCGGCCCGTCGAACCGCCGGGTCGCGCGAACCGACCAGGCAGGCCGTGCCAGGGCGATGCAGGCCGTGCGAGGGCGAGGCAGAAGATCTGGATCAGCTCGTCCGAGCCATTGCCGAGCACGATGTCGAGCTCGCGCG